>DASUFZ010000340.1:0-15303 GCA_036274295.1 Myxococcota bacterium | reverse complement strand
CGCGGATACGTCACGAAGAGCTGGGTTGCGATCCACGCGCCGTCGCGGCCGCGCGCGACGCCGAGGCCCGTGGTGTTGAAGGCGGGCGCCAGGATGTTCGTGCGGTGCGCGGGCGAGTTCATCCAGCTCGTCACGATCTCGCTGGCCGGCGACGGCTTCGTGGTCATGCCGATGTTCTCGGCGGCCATGCTGAAGCCGTCGACGCGCCCGCGCTCGAGCCGGTTCACCGGGTTCTCGCCCTCCGGGCTCTCGTGGGCGAGGTAGCCGCGCGACGCCATGTCGCCGCTGTGGCCGCGCGCGACGCCGTCGAGATCGGGCTGGCGCACGAGCGGCACGAGGTGGTGCTGCGCGCGCACGGCGTTGACCTGCTCGTAGAGCGACACCTCCAGCCGGATCGCCTCGGGATCCGCGGCCGGCTCGACGGCGATGGTCGCCGGCCCGAGCCAGAGCGCGATCGCGAAGCCGAGCAGGAAGGCGAGGCCCTGGACGTAGGTGCGCGGCACTAGAGCTTCTCCGCCCCGTTCTTCAGCAGGCCGGTGTCGAGGATCTCGCGGCTGGTCAGCCGGCCGGCGTCGTAGTGCGAGACCACGTCGATCTTGCCGTCGCCGTTCGCGTCCTCTTCCACGCGCGAGATCTTCTCGGCGGAGTCGTAGTAGCGCGTGGCCTCGGGGCGGCCGTCGCCGTCGTCGTCCTCCTCCTCGCGCTCGAGGCGGCCGTTCTGGTAGTAGCTGATGCGGTCGCGGAAGCCGTCGCCGTCCGTGTCGCGCTCGAGCCGCACGAGCTCGCCCGCGCGGTAGACGCCCCAGGTGTCGACCTGACCGTCGCCGTCCTCGTCGACGCGCCGCCGCGTCACGACGCCGTTCTCGAGCGCGATCCAGGTGTCGAAGTGGCCGTCGTGGTCGGCGTCCTCCTCGATCGCCACGACGTCGTGGCGGGTCGGGTCGTAGATCAAGGTGCGGTCGGGGCGGCCGTCGAAGTCCTCGTCGAACTGCTCGCGCGCGAGGTCGCTGCCGCTGCGGAAGATCCACTGGTCGGTGCGACCGTCGCCGTCGCGGTCGACCTCGCCGCTCGCGCCGGACACGGATGCGCCGCTCGCGCGCCCGGCGGGAGCCGTCGCGGGCACGGGCGCCGCTGCCGACGCCTGCGGCGCGGGCGCGGACATCGGGGCGGGCGCCGGCGCGGCACGCGGCGGCTCGGCGCTTCGCTGGAGCATCGCGAGCTCGTCCGCCATCGAAGGCGACGCAGAGCGCGGCGCCATCTGCGAGACGGGCGCCTGCGGCGGCGGCGCGTACGCCGGCGCGGCCTGCGGCGGCGGCGCGGACGCCTGCGGCTGCTGCATCAGCTCGCGCTCCATCTGCTCGAGGCGGCGCGTCTCGTAGTCCTGCGGCGCCACGGTCGCCTGCGGCGGCGGCGCCTGCTGGTCGAGCGTCGGCACGTCCGGCCCGGGCTGATGCTCGCCGCGCGCCTTGTCGTAGGCGTACTTGAACGGCGCCGCGGCGACGGCGAAGGGCAGGGTCAGGTACTTCATGTAGAGCGGCTCTTCGTCCACCTTGACGTGGCGGTCCTCTTCGACCGTCGCGCCGCCTAGCATCGTCATGCCGCCGCCGCCCGAGCCGGACGCTTGCTGCGGCGAGTACTCGGGCGCCTGGTAGCCGTAGCCCGGCGGCGGCGTCGACGGAGTTGCGCCGCTCTGCGGCGGATACGCACCGCCCTGCTGCGGATAGCCGGGCTGCTGCTGCGGATAGCCCTGCTGCGCCTGTCCGCTGCCCACGGCCTGCGGCGCCGGATTCCCGATCTTGCTCGGGTGGACGGGCGGCGGCATCGCCACGGAGCGGCCCGGGTAGAGGATGGTGGCGCCGGCGCCCGTGTTGACGACCGGCGTGCGGTCGACGTCCGCCTCGCTGTGGTTGAAGGTGAGGCAGCCGAGCGAGCCCGCGCAGAGCGAGAACGCGAGCGCGAGCACGAGGGAGCGGAGCTGCAGCATGAGACGGACCTCCGGCGTCGGCGTGGATTCCACCGCGACGAGAGCATTGCAAGATCCATGCAACGTGAGTCGACGTGAGCGCTTCCGGAGCCGGCACGCGGGGCTGCGCCCTTCGCTTGCACGCGAGCTGCCGCTGCAGCGAGTCGGTAGATGAGCCGTGCGGGTTCCCATTCGCACCCTGCGACCTCCTCCCGGCCGGCCGCGTTACCGTCCGAAAACCTCCCTGAGACGACGACGATGTGCGGTCGCTTCACCCTCACTTCGACCCCGGAAGAGCTGGCGCGGCGCTTCGGCCTGGCGGCGCGGCCTGCGCACGCGGCGGCCCGCTACAACATCGCGCCGGGTCAGCCGGTGCTGGCGGTGCGCAGCGACGATGCGGGCGCGCGCCGCGCGGCGCCGCTCCGCTGGGGTCTCGTGCCGGCCTGGTCCGACGCGCCGGACCCCGGCGCGCGCTGGATCAACGCCCGGGTCGAGACTCTGGCCGAGAAGCCGGCCTTCCGGGACGCCTTCCGCGCGCGACGCTGTCTGGTGCCGGCCGACGCCTTCTATGAATGGGCGGACCACGGCGGCTTTCGCCAGCCCTACCGCATCGCGCTGCCGGGCGGCGCGCTCTTCGCATTCGCGGGCATCTGGGAGCGCTGGCGCGATCCGCAAGGCGCAGCGCTCGAGTCCTGCGCGATCGTGACGACCGACGCGTCGCCGGGCCTGCGCCGGCTCCACGATCGCATGCCGGTGGTGCTGCCCGACGCGGACTACGCGGAGTGGCTCGCGCCGGCGCAGCAGGACGTCGGCGCGCTGCGCGCGCTGCTCGCGCGCGCGCGCGATCCGGGCTTCGTCCATCACGCGGTGAGCGAACGCGTCAACTCGCCGAGCCACGACGATCCCGCGTGCGCGGCGCCCGTCGCGCCCGCGCCGCGGCAGGAATCGCTCTTCTAGCGGATCTCGGCGAGACGCTGCGCGGCGTCGGCGGCGAGCTGCGGGTCGCCCTGCGCGAGGGCGCGCTCCTGCGCAGTGCGCAGGTGCTGGCGCGCCTCGTCGATGCGACCGAGCAGGCGCGCGGCATCCGCCTGCGCCAGCAGGAGCGCGGCGGAGTCGCCTCCCGTCGCTCTCGCGCGCGCGATCGAGGCATAGCCCTCCTCCACGCGGCCGAGCAGCATCAGCGCGATGCCCCGGCCCGCGAGCGCCTCGACGAGATCGGGATGCAGCGCGAGCGCCTGCGCGTACTCGCGCTCCGCCGCCGTCGCATCGCGATGCTCGAGCAGGACGGCGCCGAGCACGGTGTGCGCGTCGGCGCGCTCGGCCGGTCGCGCGAGCTCGAGCGCGCGGCGCGCCTGCCCGAGCGCCGGGACCTTGCGGCCGGACGCCAGCAGCGCGCGCGCCAGGCGCAGGTGTCCGCGCGACCTGCGCGGCGCGAGCAGGATGCCGTGCTCGTAGTCGGCGACGGCCTCGCCGAAGCGTCCCTGCGCGAAGCGCGCGTCGGCGAGGCCGAGGTACGCCTCGGGCCACGAGGGGCGCATGCGCACCGCCGCCGCGAAGTGCGTCTCGGCGGCCTTGGCGTCGCCGCGGCGGAGCTTCTCGCTGCCGAGCGCATGCTCGGCGAGGAAGTTCCCCTCCGTGACGTCCGCGGCATGCGCGAAGAGCGTCTCGGTGTCGCGCCACACGGCGACCTGACGCCGCGCCGTCAGCGCGAGCGCGCACAGCACGAGCAGCGCGGCGGCTGCGCAGGCGCGGCGCCGCGCGCGCGATGCGCCGGCCCAGGCCTCCACGCTGACCGCGAGCGCCAGGACGGGGCCCGTCAGCGCGAGATACATGTAACGGTCCGCGCGCGCCTGCACGCCGACCTGCACGAGGCCGAGCGCGGGCGCGAGCATCAGCAGGAGCCAGAGCCAGCCGACGAGCCACTGCGGCTGGCGCGCGCGCAGGCGGAAGCAGAGCGCCGTGACGGCCAGGACCGCGAGCGCCACCAGGGTCGCCGCGCCGCGCGACACCGCATCCTGCGGATGCGGATAGAAGGCGGCGAGACCCGTCGGCCAGACGGCGTCGCGCAGGTACGCCGCGATCGAGAGCGACGCGTTGGCGAGGCGCACGTCGAGCGGCAGCGCGTCGCCGTGCGCCATCGCGCCGCGGGTTCCCTGCGCCCACAGCGCGATGGCCGACGCCGTCGCAGAGATCGCGATGAGCAGCCATTTCTCGCGCAGCGCCGCGGCGAGCGAGAGGCGCGGCGCTGCGCCTGCGCCGATGCGCCGCAGCGGCCAGAAGTCGAGCAGCACGAGCAGCAGCGGCACCGGCACGAGGCTCTGCTTCGCGCACAGGCCCGCCGCCAGCGCCGCGGCGGCGGCGAGATGACGCGGGCGCGACGCACGCGCCGAGCGCGCAGATGGCGCACGCGCCGAGCGCGCATAGGCGAGGAGCACGAGCGCGAAGAAGACGCCCGCGAGGACGTCCTTGCGCTCCGCGATCCACGCGACCGATTCGACGTGCAGCGGGTGCACGGCGAAGACGCCGGCGGTGAAGGCCGATGCGCCGGCCGCGCCGGTCAGGCGCAGCAGCGCGAGGAAGAGGAGCGCGCTGGCGAGCGCGTGCAGCGCGACGTTCGTCGCCAGGAAGGCCGGCGCGTCGGGCCCGTGCCACGCGTAGTCGAGATGGAGCGAGAGCCAGGTGAGCGGAATCCAGTTCGTCTCGTAGGGCGTCGCGAACGCTCGCGTCACGGCCTGGAGATCGAGGGGCTGGCGCAGGTTCGGGTTGTCGGTGACGTAGACGTCGTCGTCGTAGGCGAGGAACTGGTGATCGCCGACGCCCGCGTAGACGAGCACGACGGCCGCGACGAGCGCGACGGCGGCCGCGGCGCGGATCACGGCGCGGCGTCGTCCGTGTAGCCGAGCGCCTCGAGGCGCGCGCGCTCTTCGGGGCTCACCTCCTGGCGCAGCTCCGCGCGCGCGCTCGCGAGCGCGCGATGCTGCACCTCGCCGAGGCGCTCGCGCAGGGTCGCCGTGACCTGCGGCGCCGACGCGCTGAGGTCCACGTCCTCGTGGCCGCGCCGGTAGAGCCGCGATTGCCACACGCCGTCGCGCCAGCTGAGGATCAGCTTGTAGCCGTCGGCGAGGACGCCCGTGCGACGGATCGGGCCGTAGGCGAGCGTGTCGAAGTAGGGGACGCTGGTCTGCTGCGCGGCGCCGTCCGCGAGCAGGTCGCGGCCCGGCAGATCCGCGGCGGTGTCGGGCCCGAGCAGGCGGCGCACCAGGGTCGGGAAGAGGTCGAGCAGCGAGGCGACGTCGTCGCGGCGCCCGGGTGGAATGCCCGGCCCGTGCAGGATCATTGGCACGTGCACGAGCTCCTCGGTGAGATCGTGGCCGTGCGCGAACCAGACGTTGTGCTCGCCGAGCGCCTCACCGTGGTCCGCCGTGAACGCGAGCAGCGCCGTGCCCTCGAGGCCGCGCACGGCGAGGCCGTCGCGCAGTCTCCCGAACTCCGCGTCGAGGTAGGCGACCTCGCCGTGGTAGGCGGCGCGGTAGGCGGCCGCCTCGCGCTCGTCGCCGAGCACCTGATAGGCGGGGATGCCGGGGCCGCCGTGGTTGCTCGCCAGCACGTCGAGGCGCCCCGCATCGGGCTCGAGCGCACGCGCGCGTCGTGCCAGCGCCGGCGGCGGCGTGTAGGGGCCGTGCGGATCCTGGTAGTGCACCCACAGCAGGAAGCGCGGCGGCGCGCCGGAGGGGTCCGCGAGCAGGCGGTCGAGCACGGCGAGCGCCGCATCGGTCGTGCCGGCGGCCGCCCGCTCCTTCACGCCGCCCGGCTGCGGGCTCTCGCTCAGGGTGTCGTCGTACACGTCGAAGTGGCTGGCGAGCAGCGCCTTGCCGCGCAGCACGTAGCTGCTGACCGCGGCGCCGGTGCGGAAGCCGTGCGCGCGCAGCTCGCTCGCCAGGGTCGGGATCTCGGCGGGGATGCGCGAGAGGTTCGTCTGGATGCCGAGCTCGCCCGGATGGCGGCCCGTGAGGACGGCCGCGATGGAGGGATACGTGAAGGGCGCAGGCGCGTAGGCCGACGTGAACACGAGCGACTGCCGCGCGAGGAGATCGAGCTGCGGCGTCAGGCCGCCCTGCGCGCCGTAGGCGCCGAGCGCGTCGGCGCGCAGGGTGTCGACGGTGACGAGCACGAGGCCGCGCGGCGGGGCGTCGGCGCAGCCGAGAGCGAGCGCGAGCAGCGCGACGCAGGAGCGGATCTGGCGCATCGCGCGCGGAAGCTAGCGGCTCCGGACGAATCCCGGCGCCGGCGCGGCGAGGCGCGCGAACACGCGCTCGAGCGCCTCCGCCGTGCGCGCGGGATCGTGTCGCACCAGGCTCGAATCCGAGAGCAGGTCGGCCTCCTGCACCACGCGCACGCCGAGCGCGCGGACGGCCGGCAGATCGAGCTCGATCGGATGCGCCTCCTCCGCGGCGTAGCGCTCCACCAGGTCCGCCCGGATCGCGCCGCGATGGACCAGCATGGCGTCGGGCACGCGACCCGCGTAGCGCGCGATCTCGGCGACGTGTCGCGATGCGGAGTAGCCGTGCGTCTCGCCCCGGCGCGTCATCAGGTTCTGCACGTAGATCAGCCTGCCCGTGCAGCTCTGGAGCGCCTCGGGGATGCCCTCCACCAGCAGGTTCGGGATCGTCGAGCTGTAGAGATCGCCCGGGGCGAGCACGACGAAGTCGCTCTCGCGGATCGCCTCCAGCGCGTCCGGGTTGGCGCGCGCGCGCGGCGCCAGGAAGACGCGCCGGATGGAGACCTTCGGATCGCGCGCGGGCGCGGCGAGGGCGGCCTCGTGCTCGAGGCGCGTGCCGTCCTCGAGCTCGGCCCGCAGGTGCGCGTGATCCCACGTCACCGGGATGACGCGCCCGCGGATGCGCAGCAGGCGCACCGCCGCCTGCGTGGCCTCGCGCTCCGAGCCGAGCATGCGGGTCAGCGCCAGCAGGAAGAGATTCCCGAAGCTGCGGCCGGCCAGCGGCGCCTCGGAGAAGCGGAAGGAGAAGAGATCGCGCAGCAGCGCCGACTCGTCGGACAGCGCGACCAGGCAACGGCGCAGGTCGCCCGGCGGCAGCACGCCGAACTCGTCGCGCAGCCGCCCCGAATCGCCGCCCGAGTCCATCATGGTGACGATCGAGCGCACCTCGAGGCCGGCCAGCTCGCGCAGTCCAGTCAGCACGTGGAAGGAGCCGGTGCCGCCGCCGACGACCGTGACGGTGCGCGTCACCGGCTGCGGCGCTTCCGCGAGGATCGGAGCGGCGCGGTTCACGCGCGCGCCCAGGCGGCCAGCGCGTGGCGGAGCGGCGCGTCGGGCAGCGATTCCGCCCAGGCGTCGCACAGGAAGGTAATCGGCTCCTTCAGCGCGGGCAGCGCGTCGCTGCCGGGTGTCATCGCGGCGACCTCGCCGCGCAGCCAGTCGAGCAGCGCGTCGAGCGTCTTCAGGCGGCCGTCGATCAGCGCGGAGCGCAGCGCCGGCACGGTCTTCTCCTGGAACTCGAGCTTGCGCTCGAGATCGATGATGTCGGGCAGCAGCAGCGCGGCGGCGTCGAGGCGCACGTCGATGCGCGAGAGCAGGTCGCCGTAGATCTGCCGCGCGACCTCCGCGGCGCGCGCGCGCACCGCGCTGAGGAGCTCGCGGCCGCGCGCAGGGGCCTCTTCCTCGCCCGGCAGGAGCTGCAAGTAGAACTTGAGCTTCGGCTCCGTACCCGATGGCCGGATCGTGGCGACGAAGGCCTCGGTCTGGAGCTGGACCACGTCGCGCGGCAGGCGGTCCGAGGCGCTGACGAAGGGCCCGAACTCCTTCTCGTCCCAGTAGTCGAGCATGCGGCGCACGGGCTCGCCGCCGAGCCGCTTCGGCGGGCTCTTCCGCAGCGACTCCATGATGCGGTCCTTCTTCAGGATGCCGTCCGCGCCCTGCATGACGATCGAGCGGTTCACGTTGTCGTAGCCGCCGAGGCGCTCGAGGATGGCGACATAGTAGTCGAGCAACGTCTGCCCATGTGCGCGCAAGCGCTGGTGAAGAGCGGCGAGCATCATGCACGCCGGCGCCGCGTCCTTGTCGCGGATGCTCGGAATCATGATGGCGCCGTGGCTCTCTTCGGCGGCGAGCACGAGGCGTTCCGGGGAACACGAAACGCCGCGCACCGTCTCGCCGCGGCCGAGGCGCTTCAGCACGTCGGCCACGTACTTGAAGCCGACGAGCAGGTCGTCGATCAGCGGCGAATCGCCGGCCTCCTGCGCGATGCGCCCGAGGATCTTCGTGGTGACGAGCGTCTCGATCACGAGGCCCTGCCGGCGCGGGCCCTCCGGATCGAGCATCAGGAAGTAGCCGAGCAGGGCGGCGATCTGGTTGCCGTCGAAGTGGAACCACGAGCCGTCCGCGAGGCGCGCCTCGACGCCGACGCGGTCGGCGTCGGGATCGCTCGAGAGCACGATCTCCGAGCCGTGCTTCTCGGCGAAGGCGCAGGCCGGCGCGGTCGCCTGCGGCACCTCCGGATTCGGCGCGCGGAACGGAATCGACGCGAAGCTGCCGTCGGGGTGCTGATCGGGCGGCACCACGATGGGGAAGCCGAGCGTCTCGAGCACGCGCCCGGCCGTGTCGAGCCCGCAGCCGCACAGCGGCGTGTAGGTGATCGGTAGATCCGCGCGCGGCGTGAAGATCTCGTCGTAGAGCTTCACGTGCAGGTCGACGTAGGCCTGCTGGCGCGCCGGCTCGACGGCGCGCACGAGGTCCTGCGCGAGCGCCTGCTGGAACGGGATGCGCTTCACGTCGGTGGCCTTCGCCATGACGTCGATCAGCTGCTGGTCCTCCGGCGCCACGGGCTGGCTGCCGAAGCCGTCGTAGGTCTTGACCCCGTTGTCGTCGGGCGGGTTGTGCGACGCCGAGAGGTTGATGCCGCCTGCCGCGCCGAGCGCGTCGATGAGATAGGAGAGCTGCGGGGTGGCGAGCACGGCGGCTTCGTTCTCGGGATCTGCGAACCAGGCCCGGATGCCGTTTCCCGCGTAGATCTCGCAGGCGAGCCTTGCCAGCGAACGCGAGGAGACGCCGAGCAACGGGTGGGTGTCGCCGAGGAACCGATAGGTTCCAGCCAGGTCGCGGAAGACGCGCACGTCGTTGGCGACGACGACCTCGAGCGCCTTCCCGCCGTTCTGGCGGCGCAGGAAATCGGAGTGACCCTGCACCGTCATGGCGACGGTGGTCTCGTTCATGCGGTTGCTGCCGTAGCCGACCCGCCCGCGCCGGCCGCCCGTGCCGAAAGGCAGGTCCTGCCAGAAGGCGTCGAAGAGGAGCGGCACGCGCGCCACGTCGAGATGGCGCGTCAGCATCTCCTCGTGCGCGAAGGGCAGCGCGCCCGAGAGCCAGGTCTTCAGCCGGGCGGCGGCGCCGGCGCCGGCCTGCCCATAGCGCGACTCGAGCTCCGCCGCGACGCGCGCGAAGGCGTCCGTCGTCATGCCGCGCCCTGGCGCTCGTGCGACACCGTGCCGAGGCGCTCGCGGCCGTAGCCGGCCTGCACGGCAGAACACCAATCGCGGTGCGCGAGGTACCAGGCGACCGTCTCGGCGAGGCCGCGCTCGAGATCGTGGGCGGGCCGCCAGCCGACCTCGGCCTGCGCCTTGCGCGCGTCGATCGCGTAGCGGCGGTCGTGGCCGGGCCGATCGGCGACGAAGGTCTTGAGCGCCGCATAGCTCTGGCAGCCCGCGGCGGCGAGCGCCTCGTTGCGCGCGGCCGGGAGCTGACGCTCGAGCTCGCCGCAGATCGCGTCGACCATCTCGACGTTCGTGCGCTCGGCCCCGCCGCCGAGGTTGTACTTCTCGCCCGGGCGCCCGTGCTGGAGCACGGCGAGGATGCCGGCGCAGTGGTCGTCGACGAAGAGCCAGTCGCGCACGTTGCCGCCGTCGCCGTAGATCGGCAGCGGGCGGCCGTCGATCGCGTTGAGGATCATCAGCGGCACGAGCTTCTCGGGATACTGGTACGGGCCGTAGTTGTTCGAGCAGTTCGTGATCAAGGTGGGCAGGCCGTAGGTCGCGGCGAACGCGCGCACCAGGTGATCGGCGCCGGCCTTCGAGGCGGAGTAGGGCGAGTTCGGCTCGTAGGCGGTGGTCTCGCAGAAGGCGCCCGTCGGCCCGAGCGAGCCGTAGACCTCGTCGGTCGAGACGTGCAGGAAACGGAAGCGCTGCGCCAGCGCGGGCGCGAGGCCGGCGACGAAGTGGCGCGCGGTGTCGAGCAGCTCGAAGGTGCCGACCACGTTGGTGTGGATGAAGGCGGCGGGGCCGTCGATCGAGCGGTCGACGTGCGTCTCGGCGGCGAAGTTCAGCAGCGCGGACGGCCGGTGCGCGCGGAAGATCTCCTCCATGGCGGCGCGATCCGCGATGTCGGCGCGCACGAACTCGAAGCGCGGGTCGTCGGAGACGTCGGCCAGGCTCTCGAGATTCCCGGCGTACGTGAGCTTGTCCACCACGACGATGCGCGCCTCGCTCGCTGCGAGCGCGCGCCGCACGAAATTCGAGCCGATGAAGCCCGCCCCGCCCGTGACGACCCACGTCTCCATTGGGACCGCTCCTAGACGTAGGTGCCGGGCGCCGGCATCGCCAGCCTGCTCGCGGCCTGCTTCCAGCGCGAGACCTCGGCGAGCAGATCCGCGGTCGTCACCGTCGCGACCTTCTCCCCGCAGGCCTCGACGCGGGCCTTGCGGCGCAAGGTCGCGTGGAGGACGTGCACCCAGTCGCCCGGCGCGGGGGCGCGGTAGTCGCTCACCACTGCGCGCCAGTCGACGCCGTCGAAGAGCGCGTGCCCGGCGCGCTTCTCGGCCGCCTCGGCGTGGATGCGCAAGATCTCGACGATGTCGCCCGGGAAGACGGGTGTGCACTCGACGATGCGCTCCAGGCGTCCCGGCTGCGCGAACGCGCGCCGCAACGTATCCGGGTGACTCGTCGCGCCGACCACGAGGGCGCCCTCGACGGCGATCGTGCGGTCGAGCAGATCGAGCAGGAAGTCCATCACGGGCCCGATCGGCAGGTCGGTTCGGCGCGCGCCGATCTCCTCGGCCTGCGAGAACTCGAGCTCGTTGAACAGCACCGTCAGCGGCGGCATCTCGTGCAGCACCTCCGACCAGCCCGCCACCAGCTCGCCGACCTTGGCGCCGCGGTGGATCACCTCGAGCACCAGGCGCGGCACCGCGATGCTGAGGAACGGCGTGCGCGTGAGCGTCGCGAGCGCGCCGGCCAGCAGCCGCTTGCCGACGCTGCGGCCGCCGATCAGCAGGATGCCGGAGGGCGGGTGCGTGCCCCAGCGCGCGTAGAACTCGGGCGCGGTGGCGGCGCACGCGTAGGTCTGGATCTCCTCCTTCGCCGCCGCGAGCCCGCCGATGCGCGAGAGCTCGAAATCGGGATGCGCGTCGAGCGACGTCGCCTGTGCCACCGGCTCGAACTTCCGCGCGAAGCTCGCCCACAGATTCTGCGCGCGTTCCGGGCGGATGTCCGTCTCGGGCATGGCCACGCAGTCTAACGCGTCCCGTGGGTCTGGAAGAGCTCCGCGATGCGCCCGTCGAGCGACGCGGCACGCGCGCGCCCGCGCGCCCAGTCGCGCAGCTCCTTGATGCGCTCCTCGTACGTGTCGTAGATCGGCACCGTCTCCTCGACGGCGCGCATCAGGTCGGTGTCGTCGAGCTCGCGGCCCTCGGCGAACGCGGCGTAGAGCGCGGAGCCGACCGCCTGCTCGAGCTCGGCGCCGGTGAGGCGCTCGCTCTCCTGCGCGAGCGGCTCGAGATCGTAGTGGGCGGGATCGCGGCCGTGGCGCGCGAGATGGATGGCGAGGATCTCCCGCCGCTCGTTGGCGCTCGGCAGGTCGACGAAGAAGAGCTCGTCGAAGCGGCCGCGGCGCAGCAGCTCGGGCGGCAGGCCTTTGACGTCGTTCGCCGTCGCGACGACGAACACCGGCTGGCGTTTCTCCGAGAGCCAGGTGAGGAATGTGCCGAGGATGCGCGTCGCCGTCGGGTCTTCGTCGGTGGCGGCGAAGCCCTTCTCGATCTCGTCGATCCAGAGCACGGCGGGCGCGAGCGACTCGGAGACCTGCATCGCCTCGCGCAGCACGGCCTCGGGCCGGTCCGCGCCGCCGAACGCCGCGGCGAGGTCGAGTCGCAGCAGCGGGAAGCGCCACTCGCGCGCGACCGCCTTCGCCGCGAGCGACTTCCCGCAGCCCTGCACGCCGAGCATGAGCAGGCCGCGCGGCAGCGGCAGTCCGAACTGGCGCGCCTCGTCGGCGAACGCGCGCCGGCGCTCCGAGAGCCAGTGCTTCAGCTCGCCGAGCCCGCCGACCTCCGCGAGGCCGGCCGGATCGTCGTGGAAGGAGAGCGCCTGCGTGCGGCGCAGCGCGCGCCGCTTGTCGCGGACGACCTCGCCGACCGCGGCGTCGTCGAGGGCGCCCGCGGCGCGCAGCGCCTTGCGGAAGGCGCGGGTCGCCTCGCCGCCCGTCAGACCGAGCGCCGCGCGCACGCACGACTCGAAGTGCTCCTCGTCGCCGCTCACCTGCGCGGACTCGAGCACCTTCTTCAGCACGCCGCGCAGCTCTGCGGGCCCGGGCAGCGGCAGCTCGACCTGGCCGGTCTCGCGCACGAGCTCCTGCGGGACGTCGAACGCCGGGCCCAGCAGCACCACGCACTGCTTGCGGCTGCCGAGGCCCGGCAGCATGTCGCGCAGGCGCCGTACGGCGACGGCGTCGTGCAGGCCGCGATGCGCGTCGAGCATGACGAAGACGGCCGGCTCGGCGACGCGCTCCACGGCGCGCAGGCCCGCCTCCAGAGATCCGGCCGACTTCTCGTCGCCGCCGAGACCCGCCGCGCACGACCAGGTGATGCAGCGGCGTTCGAGCGCCGCGGCGACGCGCTCCAGCAGGCCGACCGCGCGGTCCTCCTCGAAGGTCTCGAGCGCGAGGATCCGCCAGCCGGCGCGCACCATGGCGCGCAGCTCGTCGCCGGTGCTGCTCATTCGGTGTCCGCCGTGACGCGCGCGACCTCTTCGTAGGTCGTCGCGCCCTCCGCGAGCTTGCGCAGCGCCGCCTCGCGCAGGCTCTCCATGCCCTCGATGCGCGCCGCGTGGTGGATCTCGTTCGCGTCCTTGCCCTGGTTGATCAGCGCGCGCACGCGGCGTCCGACGTCGAGCATCTCGAAGACGCCGGAGCGACCGTAGAGGCCGGTGTAGCGGCACTCGACGCAGCCCTCGCCCCAGTGGACGACGAGGCGCTCGCGCCGCTCGGACGGCAGCTTGATGCCGAGCGCATTGACCTGCTCCGCGGTGAGCGTGCCCTCGACGCCGCAGCGCGAGCAGATGCGCCGGATCAGGCGCTGCGCGACGACGCCGCGCAGCACCGAGGAGAGCAGGAACGGCTCGACGCCGAGCTCGACCAGGCGCGTGATGGCGCCGGCCGCGTTGCGGGTGTGCACCGTGCTGAAGACGAGGTGGCCGGTCAGCGCTGCCTGCACCGCCATGGCGGCGGTCTCGGCGTCGCGCACCTCGCCCACCATGATGATGTCGGGGTCCTGGCGCAGGATCGTGCGCAGCGCGTTGGCGAAGGTGACGTCGATCTGCGGGTTCACCTGCACCTGGCAGAAGCGCGCGTCCACCATCTCGATCGGGTCCTCGACGGTGGTGATGTTGAGCTCGGGGCCCGAGAGGTAGCGGAGCGTCGAGTAGAGCGTCGTGGTCTTGCCGGAGCCGGTCGGACCCGTGACGAGGATCAGCCCGTTCGGGCAGGTGATCCAGCGCTCGAAGCGCTCGCGCTCGTCGGCGCTGAAGCCGAGATCGCGCAGGTCGGTCATCAGGATGCTCGGGTCGAACACGCGCACGACGACCTTCTCGCCGTACGCGCTGTTCATGCTCGAGACGCGCAGCTCGACCTCGCCCTGCGCGCGCTGGGTCTTGATGCGGCCGTCCTGCGGACGCCGGCGCTCGGCGATGTTCATGCCGGCCATCACCTTGATGCGCGAGACGATGGCGGCGTGGACCGAGACGGGGATCGTCTCGATGTCGTGCAGGATGCCGTCGATGCGGAAGCGGATGACGGCGTCCTTCGCGCGCGGCTGCATGTGGACGTCGGAGGCGCGCTGCTCGAAGGCGTAGTGGAGCAGGTAGTCGACCGCGGCGATCACGTGCTCGTCGTTGGTGGTCGCCGCCAGCTCCTCGCTGGAGCGGAGCTCGACGAGCTTCACCAGCGCACCGCCGCGGTTCGAGCTGCCGAGCTTCTGCTCGGCCTGCGTGACCTTCGAGCGGAAGCCGTAGACGCGGTCGATCAGCGCGATGATGTCGCACTTCGCCGCGACGACGGTCCGCAGCGGCTCCTGCACCAGCGACTCGATCTGCTCGCGGATGGTGGTGTCGAAGGGATCGGCGACGGCGAAGAGCAGGCCCTCGGCGTCGCGTCCGACCGCCACCACCACGTGACGTCGCGCGAAGGGGCGCGAGAGCGTCTTCGCGACGAGCTGGCTGTCGACCTTCAGCGGGTCGATCTTCAGATGGGGACGGCCCGAGGCGGCGGCGAGCGCGCGCGCGATGACGTCCTCGTCCACGCGCCGCGCGCTCTCCTTCGGATGGGGAAGGTTGGCGGCGGCGACGATCTCGGCGGGCGACGCGTCGTAGCGGGTCGCCGCCTGCGAGCGCACCGAGCCGACCCTGTCCTTCAGCACGGCGCTCTTCAGGGTCGTCGCGCGGGCCTGGACGCTCTTGGCCTGCTCGGGCTGGAGAACGCCCTGCGCCACGAGATGCTCGAGCAGCTCCTCGAGCGTCAGGGCAGGTCGCAGGCCGAGGTGCTGGATCCCGGAGGCGGACTGGCTCATGAACGGGCGTATCGGGCGATCGCGGCCCGATCTCCAGCCACTTCGAGCCGGCTCCGTGCCGAGGGTTCACGAGCCGGCAACTCCGGGGGTAGACGAGGGCGACGGCATCGCTACGTAGAGAGCAGGAGGTGTGTCCCCATGCGACGTAGCACCCAGGTGTGCATCGCGCTGGCGTTCGCGTGCTCGGCGATCGCCCTCGGCGCGCAGGCGCAGCCGGCGGTTCCGCAGCGCGAGCCCGCCCAGCGTCCGACGAGCTACATGCCCGTCGACATCACCGAGCCCTTCGACGCGATTCTCTCGCGCATGCGGGCCGCCAAGCCCGAGATCCAGAAGCGCCAGGCCGATCTGCTGGCCGCGCGTTACGACCTCGCGAACCGCGCGCTGCCCGGCGCGAAGATGACGAAGGGCAAGCCGGTGCAGGGCGGCGTGCGCGCGAAGCTCTCGCAGGGGATGACGTGGGAGCAGCTCGCGCAGATGTCGCCCGCCGACATC
>DASUFZ010000339.1:0-13092 GCA_036274295.1 Myxococcota bacterium | reverse complement strand
GCGCACGCAGTGGCATCCCGAGCCCGCGCGTCGCTCGGCGGAGATCGACGTCTCCGGCAAGAGCGAGAGCGTCCACGAGGGCGACGTCGTCGGCGAGTACGTGGTGACGGAGATCCGTCCGTCCGGCGTCGTGCTCTCGCGCGACGGCCAGCGGATCGAGCGGGGCATCGGCAAATAGCGAGCTGCCGACGGCGGCTCGTCAGTGGACCGAGATCACTCCGTTCGACGTGCGCAGCTTGATCAGCGGCCCGCCGTGGCCGAGCTGCCCGACGACGCGACCCTGCGTCTCCTTCGAGCCGCGCCCGAGCGGACGCTCGTTGCGGATCATGCCGTTGTCGACGCGGATGTCGACGTCGGCGTCCACCGGATCCGGCAGGTCGAGCACGATGCGCCCGTTGCTGGTGGCGAGCTGAACGCCTTCCTTGCCGAGCGCGACGAGCTGCGCGCGGATGACGCCGTTGGAGGTCGAGGCGTCGAGCGCGCCGGCGTGGGACTCGATCTCGATCTTTCCGTTCGACGAGCGCGCGCGCAGCCGGCCGCGGTTGCATGCGCAGTGGACCTTGGCGTTCGAGGTCGCGACCTGCACGTCGCCGACCACCTCGGTGATCGTCGCGGAGCCGTTCGACGACTTGATCTCGACGGCGCCGTGCACGCCCTCGACGTCGACGCGGCCGTTCGCCGCCGACACCGAGACGCGCATCTCGCGCGGCAGCTTGATGCAGAGGTTGGCGGCGCCGCGGCGGTGCCGCTGGCGTGGGATCTCGATCTCGAGCTCGATGCCTTCGGGGTGCTCCGTGAAGCGCAGCTCGATGTCGTCGAGCAGCTGCTCGGCCGCCTCCTGCGAGCTCGCGCGCGCCATCTTGTAGGCGGTCACCTGGATGTCCTGGCGATCCTCGCCGGTGATGCGCGTCTTGCCGTTCGAGTTGTGGACCTTCAGGCCGCCGCCCTGCGGCGCATCCACCGTGACGGTCTCCTCGCGCGCGGCGCGCTCGCTCCACGGAATGCCCGAGATCAGGCCGCGCAGGAAGCCCGTGAAGCCGCCGTGGCGCTGCTCTTCCTCGGAGCAGGGCTCGTCTTGGTCGTGTTGCTTCCGGTTCTTCACCCGGAGACGTTCTCCATCGCGGGCGTCTAGTGGTAGCGCCGGTCGTGTTCGCGCCGGCGGTTCTCCCATTCCTCGTACTGCACCGCGCGCAGCTTCCGGCGCATGCGCCAGCGCCGGACCTTGTACTTGAGCTGATCCCACGAGAGCAGCTTCCCATCGGTGTCGCCCTGGCTGCGCAGGTAGAGCCAGCCGACGACGACACCGCCGAGATGCCCGACGTGGCTGACGTTGCCGGCGCCGGGGAAGAGCACGCTCATGAAGAAGAGAAGGGGGATCAGCCAGATCGCGCGGAACGCGACGGGCGGGAAGATCAGCATGATGGTGCGGTCGGGCCAGGTGAGGGAATAGGCGAGCAGGACGCCGTAGATGGCGCCCGAGGCTCCGACCGTCGGAATGCCGAGGATGTACTCGGGCGCGAGGTGCAGGCCGACGAGCAGGAACGGCACCGTCGCGATGATGAAGCCCGCGCCGACGCCGCAGATCAGGTAGTACCGCAGGAAGCGACGCGGGCCCCACGTCATCGCGAGCTGCGAGCCGAACATCCACAGCACGAACATGTTCATCAGCAGGTGGCCGAGGCCGCCGTGCAGCCACATGTACGTGAAGGGCTGCCACAGATAGCCGTCGCGCCAGAGGTGGATCGGCGAGAGCGCGCCCACCTCGACGCCGGGCAACAGCACCTGCGCGAGGAAGACCGCGATGTTCGCGATCAGGAGGCGCAGGACGATCGGCGGCGTGAACGCCGGACCGAAGCCCGATGATCCATAACCGCGTCCGTACACTCGCCTCGTCTCCTCTGGAGCCGGTACGTCCCGGCTGGACTGCTTCCGCATTCGCAAGGCTGGGCGTCCTGATGGACGCGCGCTTGCAACCGACTCGCTCCAAAGGCCTGACGGGAGGGCGCGGATCCCGCGGACGGCACTCAGCTTACGATATGGGCTCGGTCAGTCAACGAATTTCCCTGAGGGGAAAGCATCGAGCGTGACGCGGGCTGCGGCGGCGTCGGCTCCCGTCAGGTCGAGGATCGGGAGCTCCAGGCCCAGCGGAATCGTCGACGACGCGAGCTGATCGCGGCAGGCGGCCGCGTCACCGACGACCAGCGCGGGGCCGATCTCGGCGTCCGGGATGTCCGCGAACCAGGGATTGAGCCGTCGGAACTCCCGCAGCGCGGCCGCGCGGTCCGGACGCGCCTGGACGCGCGCGAACACGAGCATGCGGCGCGCGATCGCGGCCGGATCGCGCCCCGCCTCCTTGCATGCGTCGGCGAGCGAGGCTGACGCGCGCGCGACGCGCGTCGCGATCGGCGGCAGGTTCACGTTCCAGACGTCCGCATGACGCGCGACGACGCGGAGAAGACGCGGCCGCCGCGCGCCGACCTCGATCGGCAGCGCGCCGCCCGGAGGCGTCGGGCGCACGCGCGCGCGGTCGAGCTGCACGAAGCGCCCTTTGCGCGTCACGTCCTCGCCGCGCCAGAGCGCGCGGATCGCGTCGAGGCTCTCGTCGAGCCACTCGATGCGATCGCCGCGAGCGACCTGCGGCAGGCCGAAGCGCGCGTCCTCGGGACGCTCGCCGATCGACGTGAAGAAGCGGTAGCGGCCGGGGAAGATGCGCTCGGCGGTGGCCGCGGCCTGCGCGAGGTGCGCTGCGTTCCAGTGGTGCACCAGGCGGATCGAGCCGATGCGGATGCGCGACGTCGCGGCGAGCAGCGCGAGCGTGACGCTCCAGCCGTCGAGCACGTCGGCGTCGCGCCGCGAGCCGAGCATCGAGACGTCGCCGTCGACGTAGGCCGTGTCGAACTCGAGCGCCTCCGCGTGACGCACCAGCGCGAGCAGGTCCTCCCAGCCGAGGCTGTGCCAGCCGAAGGCGACGCCGAGCTTCACCGCAGCCTGCCGACGTGACGCGCGGCGTGGATCAGCGCGAGCGCGCTCTTGGCGTCGCGCAGGGTTCCCTTCCACACGAGCTCGAGCGCGTGGTCGAGGCGCATCGGCACGAGCTCGATCACCTCGTCGTGCTCGTGGCGGGTCGGCACGGGATCGAGATCGAAGGCCGCGAAGAGGTGGATCACCTCGTCCGTGAAGCCAGGCGTCGTGAGGATCGACGCCAGCTTCTCGAGCCGGCGCGCGCTGCGCCCTGCCTCCTCTTCGAGCTCGCGCGCGGCGCAGCTCTCGGGCGTGTCACCCGGGTCGAGCTTGCCGGCCGGCACCTCGAGGATCGTGCCGCCCGCCGCGTGGCGGAACTGCCGGATCAGCAGCACCTCGTCCACCGAGAGGAACGGCACGACCGCCGACGCGCCCGGGTGACGCACGATGTCGAGCTCGACCGTGCGGCCGTTCGGGAGCTTCACCTGCTCCTGGCTCATCTTCAGGCGGAAGCGCGACATCTCAGGCCCGCTTGCGCGACGTCGGCCAGGGGCAGTCGCGGCGCAGCGGGCAGGTCTCGCAGCGGGGCGCGCGCGCCGTGCAGCAGACGCGGCCGTGGTGGATCACGCGGTGCGTGTACTGCGTCCACTCCGACTCGGGCACGAGCGCCATCAGATCGCGCTCGATCTTCACCGGGTCGTCGCTCTCGGTGAGGCGCAGGCGCTGGTTCACGCGCGCCATGTGCGTGTCGACGGCGATGCCGGGGATGCCGTAGGCCGTCCCGAGCACGACGTTCGCCGTCTTGCGCGCGACGCCGCGCAGCGCGGTCAGCTCCTCCATCGTCTTCGGCACGGCGCCTGCGTGCTTCGCGACGAGCTCCTGCGCGGTCGCGAGGATCGACTTCGTCTTCTGCCGGTAGAAGCCGGTGGGGCGCACGATCGCCTCGATCTCGGCGGGGTCCGCCTCGGCGAGCGCTCTGGGCGTGCCGTAGCGGCGGAAGAGCACCTGCGTCACCTCGTTGACCTTCTGGTCCGTGCACTGCGCCGAGAGGATGGTGGCGACGAGCAGCTGGAAGGGCGTGTCGAAGTGGAGCGCGCAGCTGGCGTCGGGGTACGCCTGCGCCAGCGCGCGCACGATCCGCAGCGCGCGCTTCGCGCGTTGCGTGCGAGTCTCTCGAGGCATGTGGCCTGCTCCCGTCGGTCGCGTCACCCTAACCTAACACCCATGACGCGACTCGAAGAGAAGGCCACCGTCATCGCGCTGCCCGGGCGCGAGGACATCGTGCTCGAAGGCATCTTCATCCGCGGCAGCGACGCCGAGAGCCCGGGCGCCGTCGTCGCGCCGCCCCACCCGCTCTACGGCGGCAGCATGACCTCGCCCGTGGTCGGCGAAGTGGCGTGGGCCTGCCAGCGCGCGGGCTACTCGACGCTGCGCTTCGAGTGGCGCGGCGTCGGCGCGAGCTCGGGGACGCCGTCGGGCGAGGCGGCCGACGCCGACGCCGACTACGCGGCCGCGCTCGCGCACCTCGCCGACACGGTGCCGGGTCCGCTGCTCGCCGCCGGCTACTCGTTCGGCGCGGCCGCGGCGCTGCGCGTCGCCGTCGCCGAGCCGCGCGTGCGGCGCCTCGTGCTGGTGGCGCCGCCCGCGGCCTGGCTCGACACCGCCGCGTTGTCGGCCTTCCGCGGCAGCGCGCTCGTCGTCACCGGCACGCGCGACGAGTACGCGCCGCCTGCGAAGCTCGAGGGCGCGCTCGCGGGACTCCCGCGCTGCACGCTCGAGGTGATCCCCGAGGCCGACCACTTCTTCCAGTCCGGCCTCGCGCACGTCTCGCGCGCGATCGCGGGCTGGCTCGGCGTCGAGACGCGTTAGCAGGCCGGGAGCCGCACGCGGAACTCCGAGCCGCCGCCCGGCGCGGCGTCCACCTCGATCGCGCCGCCCGCTTCCTCGACGATGCGCCGCGTGATGGCGAGGCCGAGCCCGCCGGCGTGATCGGACCGCGTGGTGAAGAAGGGCTCGAAGATGCGCTCGCGCAGCGCCAGCGGGACGCCGGGCCCCGCGTCGCACACGCGGATCCATGTCTGGCCGGCGCGCGGTGCGACCCGCACCGTCACGCGCGCGCCGGGCGGCGAGGCGTCGAGCGCGTTCTGCACGAGGTTCAGCAGCACCTGGCGCAGGGCGTCCTCGGAGAGCGCGACGCGCGCAGTGGCGGCCGTGTCGAGCGCGAGCTCGACGTCGCGCGCGACCGCGCGCTGGTGCAGCAGCTCGCCCACGGCCTCGAGGTTCGGGCCGACCGGCGCGGCGGGAGGCGCGTCGTCGGGAGCCGGCCGCGCCGTCTCGACGATGCGGTCGAGCAGGCGGTCCATGCGGCGCAGCTCTCCCGTCACCACGTCCACGTAGCGGGTCAGGAACTCGGGATCCTCGCGCCGCTCGGGCAGCAGCTGGAGGAACGTCTGCAAGGTGACGAGGGGATTGCGCACCTCGTGCGCGATCTCCGCCGCGAGCGCGCCGAGCCCGGCCAGGCGATCCAGCCGCCGCACGGATTCGTCGAGGCGCTCGAGACGCCCGAGCGCGAGCGCCACCGCCAGCGGACCCTCGAGCCGCTTCGCGGCCGCCTCGAGCGCCGCGAGCGTGCGCGGGCGGATGTCGCCGGCGAGGATCAGCGCCGCGAGCGTGCCGGGCTCGCTCCGCACGGGCGCGGCTGCATCGCAGCGCAGGCGACGCGCGAGCTCGCGCTGCTCCTCGCTCGCGTCGGGCGCCGAGAGATGCGTCGCGGCCGGCAGCGCTGCGACCTGCGCGAAGGCCTCGGCGTCGGGCTCGGCGGGCGGCTCGCCGGTCCAGTCGGCGCCCGCGAGATACGGGCGTCCGTCGGGACGCAGCGCCCACGCGGCAGCGTGCTCGCACTCGCAGGCCGTGCGCAGGCGCTGCGTCGTCACCGCGAGGAGTCGCTGGAGATCGCGGAGCGTGGCGCGCGCGATCGCACCCGCGGCAGGCGGCGCAGCAGCCGACACCGACGTGCTCGCGCGCTCCCGGCGCGACGCAGACGGAAGTCCGCGCAGGCGTCCGCGGCGCACGCTCGCCCCTCGCGGCTCGCTCGAGTCGCCCCCCATTTCCAGAGACTACTCCGCTCGCCTTCGGCTCGCTGCGCGCGGCGGCGAAGGAGCTGGTGCCGCGCGGGTCTCCGCCGCCGCTTGCGGCGACCCGCTCGCCTTCGGCGAGCTACTGCGATGCGTTCGACTAGAAGTTGTCGAGCTGCATGAGGCGGACGGCCTCGGCGTCGGTCTCGCCGGAGAGCGAGTCCTCGCGCATCTCCTGGAGCGCCTCCGAGGTGTTGCGCTGGGCGTCGACGGTCACCGTCGGCTCGGTGCCGGCGAGGAAGGACTGGAAGACGGTGTCCTTGCCGTCGTGCGTGGCGAGCAGGCCGCTATCGCGATCGATGCGCGCGAACACGATCGAATCGGGCGGCGAGAAGTCGCGCTCCGGCCGTCCGGCGAGCGCGACGCGCATGTAGTCCTCCCAGATCGGCGCGGCGGCCTTGGCGCCCGTCTCGCCGGGTCCGAGGAACTTCGCGACGTCGTGGCCGACCCAGACGCCCGTCACGACGTCCGGCGAGAAGCCGACGAACCAGGCGTCGGCCTGGTCGTTGGTCGTGCCGGTCTTGCCCGCGACGGGCTTGCCGAGATCGCGCAGCTTCTGGCCGGTGCCCTCGAGCACCACCGCGCGCAGCAGGTCGACCATCAGGTAGGCGTCACCGGCCGGGATCACGCGCATCGGATCGCTCGGCGGCTGGCCGTTGCCTTCGGCGTCGCCCTCGGCGCGCTCGGGCGTGGGCGGCATCGCCTCGAAGTCCGTGCCGAGCGCGACCCGTTCGAGCAGCACGTTGCCGTCGCGGTCGGTGACCTTGCGGATGTAGCGCGGCACCAGCCGGCGCCCGCCCGCGGCGAAGACGCCGTAGCCGCGCGTCAGCTCGAGCAGCGAGAGGCCGCTCGTGCCGAGCGCCGTCGCCAGGGTCGGCTCGATCGGCGACTCGATGCCGAGATTGCGCGCGTAGCGGATCACCTCGCCCATGCCGACCTCGTCGCAGAGGTGGACGGCGGCGGTGTTGATCGACTTGGCGAGCGCCTTGCGGAACGTGATCGGGCCGTAGAACTCGCGGCCGTAGTTCTTCGGCTTCCACACGAGGCCCGTGTACTGGTCGGTGTAGACCGCGGGCCGATCGTAGATGATGGAGGCCGGCGTGTAGCGCTTGTGCCCCTCGGCGTCCTCCTGCGCGAGCGCGGCTCCGTAGATGATCGGCTTGAAGGCGGAGCCCGGCTGGCGCCGCGCCTGCGTCACGCGGTTGAACTCGCTCTTCTCGAAGTCGTAGCCGCCGACGAAGGCGAGCACGTCACCGCGCGTGTCGAAGGAGAGCAGCGCGCCCTGCACCGACGGCGTCTGCGCGAGGCGCACGCGCAGCGGCGCGCCCGCCGGCGGCGTCGGCGCCGGCTTCTTCCCATCCTCGCCCGGCTTCGCCTCCTCGAGCGGCAGCGGCGCGAAGCGCGTGACGTCGCCGCGGCGCAGCGCCTCGCCGATGCGCGAGATGTCGTAGGGCTCGCGGTCCCGGTTCGCCGGCCGCGCCCACTCGATGTCCTCGAGGTGGACCTCGGCCTCGACGTCCGGCGCGAACGCGACCTTCGCCACGCCGGCTTTGTCGTCGACCGAGAGCACGACGCCCGTGAGGGGACCCTGCGCGTCGAAGCGCGCGCGCACGCGCGCGGCGGCGTCCAGCTTCGCGTCGAGCGCGAGCCGGAGCGGCACCTGCACCGCGTCGGCCGGCGGAGCCTCTGCGGACGGCTCCGCCGCGGCGGTGTCGGCGCCCTCGGCGCCTTCCGGTGTCTCCTTCGCGCGGGCGGGAAGCGCGAGGCCGTTCTCCTCGGCGAGCGCCGTCAAGCTCTCCTTGATCTTGGCAGGCTCGATCTTTCGCAGCGGGCCGCGGTAGCCCTGGCGGCGGTCGAGCGCCTCGAGCCCGTCGCGCAGCGACGTCACCGCCGCGTGTTGGAGGTCCGCATCGAGCGTCGTCTCGATGCGGAGCCCGCCCGAGAGCACGGCGTCGCCGCCGAGCACCTCGAAGAGGTGACGGCGCACCTCTTCGTCGAAGTAGGCCGCGTCGGCGTAGTCCTTCTGCCAGGTTCCCGCGGCGAGGACCGGCGGCGTCGCGAGAGCGGTCTGGAAGGCGTCGTCGTCGATGAAGCCCTCGTCGTGCATCCGCTCGATCACGTAGCGGCGCCGCTGTTCCGCGCGCGCCGGATTGCTGAACGGCGAGTAGCGCGAAGGCGCCTTCGGCAGGCCTGCGAGCAGCGCGCCCTCGGAGACCGAGAGCAGCGAGACGTCCTTGCCGAAGTAGGTGCGCGCCGCGTCGCCGATGCCGTAGGCGCCGTGCCCGAAGTAGATCTGGTTCAGGTAGAGATAGAGGATCTCGTCCTTCGAGAAGTGCTGCTCGATGCGGCGCGCGAGGATCATCTCGCGGATCTTGCGGCGGTAGGTCCGCTCGGGACTGAGCAGCAGGCCCTTCACCGTCTGCTGGGTGATGGTGCTCGCGCCTTCGACCTTCTCGCCGGCGAGCAGATTCGCCCAGGCCGCGCGCAGGATGGACTGGAAGTCGATCCCCCCGTGCTGGAAGAACGCGTTGTCCTCGCCGGCGACGAAGGCCAGCACGACGTGGCGCGGGATCTGGTCCATCGGCGTGAGGCGCCGGCGCTCGACGAAGAACTCGCCGATCTCCTGGCCATGGCGGTCGACCACGACGCTCGCCAGCGGCGGGCGGTAGTCGGCGATCGTGCGCAGGTCGGGGAGATCGCGCAGGAAGGCGAAGTAGACGGCCAGCATCGCCGCCAGTCCACCGGCCACGAGCAACGCGGCCGAGACCAGCACCAGGCGCAGGAAGCGCCTCCCGCTGGAGCGCCCGGCAGTGTCGGAACCCATCGTCTCTCCGGGGGTTTTGCGACCGTAGCCGACGCCGCGAGCCCTGCGCTACCGCTTCGGCCGGAGCGTGCGCCGGCTGAATGAGTTCGGGCCTCACCTTCGCGTTCGTGATGGACCCGATCTCGTCCATCGACATCCGCTGCGACACGACTTTCGTGTTGATGCTGGAATCCCAGCGCCGCGGACATCGCCTGCTCTACCTCGAGCAGCCGGACCTCGGTGTCGATGCGGCGCGCGGGCCCGTCGCGCGTGTGCGCCCGGTCACCCTGCGCCGAGAAGTCGGCCGTCACGCCGATCTCGGCGAGCCGCAGCTGGTCGCGCTCGACGACGCCGCCGACGTCGTCTTCCAGCGCAAGGACCCGCCCGTCGACGCCGACTACATCACCGCCACCCAGATCCTCTCGCTCTGCCGCAAGGCGATGGTGCTGAACCGGCCCGAGAGCATCCTCGCAGCCAACGAGAAGCTCTACGCGATGCACTTCGCGGACCTGATGCCGCGCACGCGCGTGACGCGCTCGATCGTCGAGCTGCGCGCGCTGCTCGACGAGCTCGGCGGTGAGATGATCGTGAAGCCGCTCGACGGTCGCGGCGGCGAGGGGATCTTCCACGTCTCCGCGCGCGACCGGAACCTGGTGTCGATCCTCGAGCAGTCGACACGCTTCGGCACGCGCCCCGTGATGGGGCAGGAGTATCTGCCGTCGGTGCGACAGGGCGACAAGCGCATCCTGCTCGTCGACGGCGAGCCGATCGGCGCGCTGCTGCGCGTGCCGTCGGAGCACGAGCACCGCGCGAACCTGCACGTGGGCGGGCGCGCGGCGAAGACCGATCTCGACGACGACGACCGCGCCATCGTCGAGCGCGTCGGCCCGTCCCTGCGCCGCGACGGCCTCTTCTTCGTCGGGCTCGACGTGATCGGCGGGCGTCTCACCGAGGTGAACGTCACCAGTCCGACGGGCGTCCAGGAGATCGACGCCATCGAGGGTCGCAGCCTCGAGGCCGACGTGATCGACGCCGTCGAGCGTCGGCTCGAGGCCCGGGCGGCTGCTCCCTCCGACGGAGAGCGGGGTCGGAGTCGGTCCGCCGGCGGAGCCTGAACCCGCAACTTCCGTCGGTAAGTGGCCGAAACCCCGTTGACAGCCGTCGGAGGGCACCCGAAACTCCGCCGCGGTTGCGTCGAGCGCTGCCTCGTCGCACCACCAACGATCCTCCGGTCCCGCGCCGCCTCCCCCTCCCCATCGCGAGACCACGCTCACTGGAGGCCTGATGGCCACGATCGTTGCGAGTACTGGAATCAAGCGGGAGAAGGGCTGGCTCTACTACGTCGACAAGCAGGGCGACGTGAGCCGTGCGCGCATGGCGAGAGGTGGAGGAAAGGTTCCGAAGGGTCGGCCGCAGAAGGTCGCGAAGTGCGGCATCGACCGGGAGGACGGCTTCCTCTACTTCATCGACAAGAAGGGGAACGTCTCCAAGGTGCAGATGAAGCGCTCGGCGCGGCGCGGCCGCAAGCCGGCGAAGCGCAGCACCGCAGGCCGACGCACGGCCCGTTCCTCGCGCAAGCCGGCGCGCCGCCGCTCGGCTCGCCGCTAGCCACGACCGGTCACAGTCGTAGGCCGGGCCGGTGGAGAACCTGCCGGTCCGGCCTTGCTGTTGAACTCCGCTCGGCTTCGCCTCGCTGCGCGCGGCGGCGCCTGAGGTAGGGCCGGCCGGGTCTTCGCCGCCGCTTGCGGCGACCCGCTCGCCTTCGGCGAGCTACGCCGTGCTCGCTCCGTTGCTAGCGTCCTCCCCCATGGGCGACGCGGACCGCCCCAACAGCCTGATCGAGGGCGCGCGCCCCGGCTCCGACGGCGAATCCCACGGGATCCTGATCGTCGACGACGAGCCCGGCATCCTCGAATCGCTCGAGCTGACGCTCGGTGGGGACTACCGCGTCTTCACGGCGGCGACCGGCGAGGAAGGCCTCGCCGTGCTCGAGCGCGAGAAGATCGCGCTGATCATCACCGACCAGGTGCTGCCCTCCATGAGCGGCGTCGAGTTCCTGGAGCAGGCGATCGCGCGCAGCCCCGGCGCGATCCGCATGATGCTGACGGGCTACGCCGACATCGGCTCCCTCGCGCGCGCGGTCAACGAGGGCCGCATCTACCGCTACATCGCGAAGCCGTGGGAGCCCGACGAGGTGCGCCTCAACGTGAAGCGCGCGCTCGAGGCCTACGAGCTGACCTCGCGCAACGTCGAGCTGACGGCGCAGCTCGCCGACGCCAATGCGCGTCTGCGCGCCGAGAACCTCTACCTGCGGCGCGAGGTCGAGCGGAAGTACGCCTTCGACCAGATCATCGGCAGCGGCCCCGCCATGAACCGCGTCTTCGAGGTGATGGAGAAGGTGGCCGAGACCGACGCCACCGTGCTCGTCGGCGGCGAGACCGGCACCGGCAAGGACCTCGTCGCGCGCGCCATCCACTACAGCGGCCCGCGCAAGGAGATGCGCTTCGTCGCGCAGAATTGCGCCGCGCTGCCGGACACGCTCCTCGAGAGCGAGCTCTTCGGCCACGTGCGGGGCGCCTTCACCGGCGCGCACGCGGACAAGAAGGGTCTCTTCGAGGTCGCGCACCGCGGCACCGTCTTCCTCGACGAGGTCGGCGAGACGCACCCCGGCATGCAGGTGCGACTCCTGCGCGTGTTGCAGGACGGCGAGATCCGCCCGCTCGGCTCGTCGGAGACGCGCAAGGTCGACGTGCGCATCATCGCCGCCACCAACCGCGATCTGCGCAAAGAGGTGGAGGCGGGCCGCTTCCGCGAGGACCTCTACTACCGGCTGCGCGTCGTCGAGATCGACCTGCCGCCGCTGCGCGAGCGACGCGAGGACATCCCGCCGCTCGCGCACCACTTCCTCGACCGCTCGAGCCGTCGCATGGGCCGCGAGCTGAAGGGCTTCACCAACGCCGCGATGGACCGCCTCACCGGCTACCCCTGGCCCGGCAACGTCCGCGAGCTCGAGAACGAGATCGAGCGCATCGTCGCGCTCGCGGGACGCGCGGAGAGCGTCGGCGTGGAGATGCTCTCGGAGCACATCCGCGGCGCGCCGCCCGCGCCGCCCGTGCACACGGGCGAGCCCGTGCCGCACGGCGTCGATCTCAACACCGCCGTCGACGCGCTGAAGGCGCGCATGCTCCAGGACGCGATCCGCGAGACCGGCAGCAAGACGCGCGCCGCCGAGAAGCTCGGCATCCCGCGCCAGTCGCTCCAGAAGATGATGAAGCGGCTCGGGATCAAGGACGCGGCGGACTGAACGCCCCATTCGATGACGAAACGTTCAGCTGCGCCACGGCCGGCCTCGGCCCGGTACCTACGAACTGTCGTGGATGGGAGACCCTGAAAGGAGGGTCACCATGCATCGCACGTTCTCGCAGTCCACCGCGATCGTTTGTTCCATCTTCGCATTCGGCCTCGCGCTCACCGCGTCCGCGCACGGCCACGGCCCCGGGAAGAACCACCGCGCGCCGCGCAACCTGCTCTCGTTCGGCACCATGTACGGCGTCGACGGCCCGTTCGTCGGCGACGCGAACCCGATCCGCGGCGTTCCCGGCGACGAGTCGCCGTGGGGCATCAAGGCCGTCATCGGGAGCCTCGACACCGAGGGGCGCCTGTTGATCGTCGTGCGCGGCCTCGTGTTCACCGACAACCCGGACCCGACGCTCATCGGGAAGAACGACGAGGACGAGTTCCGCGGCCTCGTCAGCTGCCTTACCGAGGTGGGCGACAGCGTGCAGGAAGCCAACGTGATGACGGAGGGCTTCCCAGCGACGCCGACGGGCAACTCGGTGATCCACGCGAAGGTCGACCTGCCGAACCCGTGCGTCGCGCCGATCGTCATGGTGCTCGCCGGCTCCGAGAACAAGTGGTTCGCGGTGACGGGCTTCGAGGAGGAGGAGGACGCCGGCGGCGAGAACTAGCCGCGCGGGACGTCAGGGGCTTGTCGGGGCGCGCGCCGCCGGAATCGAGAGCAGCGCCAGCGCTGCAGCCACGTAGACCGCAAAGGCGATCCCCAGCAGCAGGGTGAAGCCGACCAGCATGGCGATGATGGTGCTCGCGATCGACGCGATCACCGAGAAGAAGCCGTTGAGCGCCCAGGCCCAGGCGACGTACTCGCGCTCGTGGCTGCCGAGCGCCGCGATGCGG
>DASUFZ010000338.1:0-27374 GCA_036274295.1 Myxococcota bacterium | reverse complement strand
CTCGGCGCGACGCGCACCGAGGCGCGCATGCAGGCGACGGGCCTCGACCTCGGCCTGCTTCTCGCGCTGGTGTCGCTCGAGGGTCTCGACGGCACGGGCCGCATCGACGGCGAGATCCCCTTCGTGCGCGAGGGCGGCGTGCTGCGCGTCGAGCACGGCTCGCTTCGCGCGTCGCCCGAGGGCGGCAGGATCCGCTACCGGCCGACGCAGGCGATCGCGAAGTACGCCGCGTCGCGCCCGAACGACCTCGGCCTCGCCGTCACCGCGATGTCGGACTTCCACTACGAGAAGCTCGAGGCGAGCGTGGACGGCGACGTCGGCGCCGAGCTCCACATCGAGCTCCACGTGCGCGGCGCCAACCCCGCGGTCCAGGACGGCCATCCGATCGAGCTGAACCTCGCGCTCGACGCCGAGGTCGCGGACGTCGTACGTTCGGGACAGGCGACCTATGGTGTTCCGAAGGGCCTCGAGGAACGCCTGCGCAGGCTCATGGGAGAGGAGAAGCAGGGAGTGAAGAACCCGTGACGACATCCACTGCGAAGGCGATCGCGCTCTGTCTCCTCGCGTCGGCGCTGGCTCTGGCCTGCACGCCGAAGGTCGCGGTCGAGGCGCCGAAGGAGCCGATCGTGATCAACATGAACGTCAAGATCGATCACGAGATCCGCGTGAAGGTGGAGGACGATCTCGACCACGCGATCGCCAACGACAAGGAGATCTTCTGATGCCGCGAAGGAACCTCGCCGCGTGGCTCGGATTCGCCCTGCTGCTGGCGGTCTCGCTGCCCGCGCCGGCGCTCTCGCTCGAGCTCGAGGCGGCCAAGCGCGACGGCCTGATCGGAGAGCGCGCCGACGGCTTCGTCGGCGTGGTGGTCGCGAACCCGTCGGCCGAGGTCCAGAAGCTGGTCGACTCCGTCAACGCCAAGCGGCGCGCGAAGTACGAGCAGATCGCCGAGCAGAACGGCACGGCGTTCGACGCGGTGGCCGCGCTCGCCGGCGAGAAGCTGGTGCAGCGCGCGGCGAAGGGCGAGTTCGTCACCGACACCCAGGGCAACTGGTTCCAGAAGAAGTAGCGACCGTCCTAGAGCGGCGTGGCGCTCGCGCGCGCGGGCGAGCGCAGCCGCGCGAAGCGGGCGCGCAGCCTCTCCATCGCGTCGTCGAGGACCAGGTAGAAGACCGGCACCACCAGCAGCGTGAGGACGGTCGACGAGAGCATGCCGGCGCCCGTGACGATGGCCATCGGCGCGCGCGATTCGGCGCCGGGTCCGACACCGATCGCTGCCGGCAGCACGCCGAAGATCATCGAGAGCGCGGTCATCAGCACCGGGCGCATGCGGACCGGCGCCGCGGTGCGCATCGCCTGCTCCTTGTCCATGCCCTGGCGCCGGAGCTGGTTCGCGTAGTCCACCAGCAGGATCGAGTTCTTCGCCACCAGTCCGAACAGCAGGATGATGCCGATCAGGCTGAAGAGATTGAGCGTCATGCCGGAGCGGCCGAAGGCGCCGAGCACGAAGAGGGCTCCGAGCGCGCCGACCATCGAGAGCGGCAGCGCCAGCATCACCGTGAAGGGGTGCGTCAGGCTCTCGAACTGCGCCGCCAGCAACATGTAGATGATCAGAACCGAGAGCCCGATCGCGAGGGCGAACTGCTGCGCGCTCTCGAGGAACGCCTCCGCGCTGCCGGAGAACGAGATCGAGACGCCCTCCGGCAGGATGCTCGCGCCGAGCTCGTCGATCTGGCGGATGGCGTCGCCGACGGGGATGCCCTCCAGGTTCGAGGAGATGGTCACGGCGCGCATCCGATCCAGACGCGTGATCTTCGAGGGCGCCGCGCCGGTCTCGATGCGCATCAGGTTGCGCAGCTCCACCACGCCGCCGTCGCGCGTGCGCACGTAGAGGCGCCCGATGTCGGAGGGATCACTGCGCTCCTCGGCCTCGAGGCGCATGCGGATGTCGTAGCGATGGCCGGCGTCCTTGAACTTCCCGATGTCGATGCCGCCGATCGAGGCCTGCACGACGGTGGCGACGGAGGCGGCGTCCACGCCGAGGCTCGCCGACTTCTCCCGGTCGGGGACGACGCGCACCTCGGGGAGCCCGAGCTGGAGGCTCTTGTGCAGGTCCACGAAGCCGCGGCGTTCGCGCAGCGCGTTCATGAAGAGGTCCGACAGGCGGTCGAGCTCGGCCAGCTCGACGTTGCCGCGCAGGCTGAACTCGAGCTCGCCTTCGCCGCCACCGCCGAAGAACTGCGAGGGATCGAAGACGCGCGTCTTCAAGCCCGGGATGCCGTCGAGCGCCTTGCGCGCGTCGGCCATCAGCTCGATCGCCCCGCGCTTGCGCTCCGCGTGGGGCTTCAGGATCGAGACGAAGACCGCGTTGTTCACGCTGCCGGGACCCTCGGGGCCCGTCACGCCGACGCCTGCGAAGAGCCCGTGCACCTCCGGCTGCGCGAGCATCCACTTCTCGGCCAGCTGGAGGCGCTCCATCGTGCCCTCGAGCGTGGTGCCGGGCGGCGTCTCCATCATCACGAAGATGCGGCCCTCGTCCGAGGGCGGGAAGAACTCGGCGCCGAGCCGCATGCCGAAGCCGATCGCGACGGCGAACGAGGCCAGCGCGATGCCGAGCACCGAGCCTCGGTGCGCGAAGGCCCAGTCGAGCACGCGCCGGTAGACGCGCTCGAGCTGCTCGAGCCAGAGCTCGATGCGGCGCACGATGCCCTTGTGCGCGACTGCACGCGGCGCGGGCATGCGCGCCGCGAGCATGGGCGTGAGGGTCAGCGCCACCACCAGCGAGAAGAGCACCGACGCGGCGACGGTGATGCCGAACTCGCCGAGGAAGCTGCCGACCAGGCCCTTCACGAACACGACCGGCAGGAAGACCGCGGCGATCGAGAGCGTCGCCGCCGTGGCCGCGAACGCGATCTCCTTGGTGCCCTTGGAGGCGGCCGCGCGCGGGTCCTCCCCCATCTCGCGATGACGCTCGATGTTCTCGAGCACGACGATGGCGTCGTCCACCACCACGCCGACCGCGAGCGCCAGCGCCAGCAGGGTCATGATGTTGAGCGTCGCGCCGGCCAGCCACATCACGCCGAAGGTCGCGATGATCGAGATGGGAATCGCGGCGCCGACGATCAAGGTGGGTCCGATGCGCAGCAGGAAGACCCACACGACCAAGGTGGCGAGCACCGCGCCGAAGATCAGGGCGAACTGCGTCTCCGCCACAGATTCCCGGATCGACAGCGAGAAGTCGATGATCTGGGACCACTCGGGAACGATCATGCCGGCGGGTAGCGACGCGCGGATCTCCTCTATACGCGCGCGCACCTCGTCGGCGATCTTCACCGTGTTGGCCTGCGACTGCTTGAGGATGCCGACGCCTGCGCCCTGTCCGCCGTTGAAGCGCGCGAGCATGCGCGGGTCCTCGGCGCCGTCCTCGACGCGCGCGACGTCGCGCAGGCGCACGTCGGCGCCGTCCATGTGGGCGACGATCAGGTCCGCGAGCTGCTCGACCGTCTCGAACTCGGCCGCCGTCTTCAGCGAGTACTCGATCTGGCTGCCCTCGACCCGCCCGCCGGGCCGCTCCACGTGCTCGCGGTTCACCGCGGCGATCAGGTCGGAGACGGAGAGCCCGCGTGCGCGCAGCGCGTCGGCGTCCACCCAGATGCGGATCGCGCGCTCGCGGCGCCCGAAGATCTCCGTCGAAGCCACGCCGTCGATCGTCTCGAGCGCCGGCTTCATCGTGTACTTCAGGTACTCGGTGACCTCGACGGCCGGCCGGTCCGAGTTCAGCGGGATCCACAGGATCGGCCGGTTCGCCATGTTGATCTTGTCGACGACCGGCGGCTCGAGCTCCTTCGGCAGCTGCCAGCGCGCGCGCGCGACCTTGTCGCGCACGTCCTGCGTGGCCTGGTCGAGATCGCGCTCGAGCTCGAACTCCGCGGTGATGACCGAGGCACCGTGGAAGGTCTGCGAGCGCAGCTCGCGCAGTCCACCGATCGTGTTGAGGTGCTCCTCGAGCACCTCGGTCACGTCCTCCTCCATCACCTCGGGCGCGGCGCCCTCGAGCTGCGCCGTCACGGTGACGACGGGGAACTCCATGTTCGGGAGCTGGTCGACGCCGAGCTGCCGGTAGCCGAGCAGGCCGAACACCAGCAGCGAGAGGATCAGCATCAAGGTCAGGATCGGACGCTCGATGCAGAGATCGATCAGATTCATCACGCACCCGCCGCGGGTGACGCCGCCGAGACCTCGGCCGCGTCGCCGCCCTCGATCGGCGTGCCGTCCGGGTGCCGCGGGCTGACGACGCTGCCGTCGACGAGGTCCGCGTGGCCGCGCGACACCACGCGGTCGCCCCGCGCCAGGCCGGAGCGGATCTCGACCTCGCCCTCGCGCATGCTGCCGAGCGTCACCAGGCGGCGTTCGACCCGGTTGCCGTCGAGGACGCGGAAGACCACGGCGCCGTCCGCGCGCTGCTGCACGGCCTCCTCCGGCACGAGAATCACGCCCTCCCGCCGCGCGACGCCGAGGTTCGCGCGCGCGAACAGACCCGGGCGCAGGCGCCCGTCGGCGTTCTCGATCAGCGCACGCACGCGCAGGGTGCGGGTGCGCCGGTCGATGGTCGGCGAGACGACGTGCACGGTGGCCTGGAACACCTCGTCGGGGTACGGGGCGACGCCGACGTCGATCTGCATGCCGAGGCCGACCCGCGCCGCGTCGGCCTCGGGCAGGTGGAACTCCACCTCGATCGGGTCGAGCGACACCAGCTCGAAGAGCGTCTGGCCCTCGCGCACGAACTCGCCGGGCGAGACGTCGCGGCGCGACATCAATCCGGAGAAGCGCGCGCGCACGCTGGCGTCGCGCAGTGCGCGTTCGGCCACGCCGAGCTCCGCGCGCGCGGCCTGGAGCGACGACGCCGCGGTCTGGAGCGCGGTCTGCGTCTGGTCGAGGCGCGTCTGCGAGGCGACGTTCGTCTGTGCCAGCGCCTTCACGCGCGCGAGCTCGCGCTCGGCTTCCGCGAGCGCCGCGCGCGCCGCCTCGACGCCCGCCTGCGCGCGCGAGAGCTCGAGCTTGCGCTTCTCGGGGTCGATCTCCATGACGACGTCGCCTTCCGCGACGGCCTGGCCCTCCTCGAAGCGGATCTCCGTGATCTCACCGCCGACCTGCGCCGCCACGTCGGCGTGTTGCTTGGCGAGCAACTCGCCCGACGCCTCGATGCGCTCGTCGACGTCGCGCACGGAGACGGGAGTCACGACCACCGGCTTGCCGGCCGCGACGGGCGCCTCGTCGCCGCGCCCGCAGGCGGCGAGCGCGAGCGCGCACAAGAGAGCGGCGGCGCGGGTGCGCGCGTTCACTTGGGAGTCCTCCGCAGGAGACCGCGTTCGACGGTGTCGAGCGTCAGCTCGACCAGGTCGTCGGCGATCGCCTTCTCCCCGGAGAGCAGGTGCAGCGAGATCAGTCCGTGCAGCATCGACCAGAGCACCAGGAAGGCGCTCTCGAGATCCGGCGTCGCGAGCGTGCCCTCGCGCAGCAGCTCGGCGAGCGCCTCCTTCACCATCTCGCGCCCCTCCTCCGCGGAGGGCACCGCGCCGGGCGTCTGATCGACGCGCGCGACCGTCAGCAGGTGATAGTGATCCGGGTTGGCGAGGGCGAAGCGCAGGAACGAGACCGCCATGCGGCGCAGGTAGAGCGCCGGATCGTCGCCGCGCGGGATGCCGCGCATCACCTCGAGGTTCCGGCGGAAGCGGCGCTCGAGCACGGCGGCGACGAGGCCGTTCTTGTCGCCGAAGTGGTGATAGATGGTGGGCGCGCTGTAGCCGCAGCGCGACGAGACGCGCCGGATCGAGACCGCGTCGATGCCGCCCTCGAGCAGCAGCGCCTCGGTCGCGGCCAGCACGGCCTGCGGCGTCGAGACGCGGGGAACGCGTCGGGGGCGGGGCGCGCTGCGCGCGCGGCGGGGCTCTGCGGTGGCCATCGGCGGAGGGGCTCTATAACGGCGCTAGTGTAGCGGCGTTATAGCAGGCCGCCTGCGGCTCTGCCCGTCAGCGCTTGGCGCGTTTCCCGAAGAGGATTCCGGCAATCCTCCGGAGCTGGATCTCGTCCGAGCCCTCCGTGATGCGGTAGCGCCGGTGGTGCCGGTAGATGTGCTCGAAGGGCTTGTGGCGCGTGTAGCCGATGCCGCCGTGCACCTGGATCGCGCGGTCCGCCGCGTCGCACACCAGCCGGTTCGCGCGCACGTTGCACATCGAGACCTTGTCCGACACGTCCATGTGATGGCCGTGGTCCATCGCGTCGGCCGTCTTGTAGACCAGGTTCCGCACCATCTCGCACTCGGTGTGGAGCTCGGCCAGCGGGAACTGGATCGCCTGGTTGTGCCAGAGCGGCTGCCCGAAGACCTTGCGCTCCTTCGCGTAGGCGACGCTCTGGTCGATGCAGTACTGCGCCGCGCCGACGCCGGAGGCCGCCTGCCGGATGCGGTTCTCGTGCACGAAGGTCTGCGCCAGCGCGAGGCCGCGGCCCTCCTCGCCGAAGATCGCGCTCTGCGGCACGCGCACGCCGCGCAGGGTCACCTCGGCGTGGTCGCTCGGCATGTTGAACGTCCACCACATGAAATCGACCGAGAAGCCCGGCGCGTTCGTCGGCGTCAGGAAGCAGGTGATGCCCTCGGCGTCGCCGGGCTTCCCGCTCGTGCGCGCGAAGATCATGTCCCAGTTCGCGTGGTGCAGGCCCGAGTTGAAGCGCTTGCGCCCGTCGATCACCCAATCCTCGCCGTCGCGGCGCGCCGTCGTCTCGAGCCAGGTGGCGTCGCTGCCGTGATCGGGCTCGGTCAGTCCGAAGCCGACGCGGTGCGTGCCGGTGATCATGCCCGGCAGGAACTCGGCCTTCTGCGCGGGCGTGCCGAAGCGCAGCATCATGATGACGCCGGGGAAGTTGCCGACGATCGACGCCTCGTTCTGGAGATCGTTGTGGAGGCCGAGGCCCTTGGCGGCCAGGTGCTCGCGGATGATCGCCATCGCGAGGTTCGAGCCGTCCTGACCGCCGACCTCCTTCGGCAGGGCGAAGCGCAGGTGGCCGGCCGCGTCGGCGCGGCGGCGCATCTCGCCGAGCAGCAGCTCCCACTCGCGCCGCGGCTTGCCGCCGTTCTCCCAGTCGGTGCGGGCGTGCTCGCGGCGGTGATCGAAGTACTGGGGGTGCTCGCGCTCGAGCGGCGCGATCTCGCGCTCGATGAAGGCGTCGAGCTCGGCGAGCTTGCGGCGGATCTCGTCGGGGATCTCGAAGTCCACGGTGGCGTACTCCCGGGTTGGTACGCCCCTGGATACGCGGCGCGCCGGTGCCCCGTCAAGCACCAGGCGCCGGCGAATCGGCCGGCGGATCGTCCTGGCGGAGCGTCAACCCTGGCGGCGCAGGCGCGAGGCCACGAACGCCAGGCCCGTCGCGAAGCAGAGCGCGGCGCCGGGCTCGGGCACCGCGGCCGTGGACGACGGCGAGAAGCGGAGACCCGTCGTCTCGATCGCGAACTTCTTCCAGCTCTCGGAGCGGTACAGGGTGCTCGTGCCCGTGAGATTCAGGCTGTAGACCGTGGCGGTCGTGGGCGTCGAGCTCAGCGTGAGCTGGAAGGTCGCCGGGTCCTTGCCCGTGAAGTCGATCAGCACGCCCGCGACGACGCCGGTCTGGGGGATCGCGAGGCCGGTGAGCAGGTGATCGGGGTCCGAGAGCTCGGACGCGGAGAGGATCGTCGCGCCGTCGAACACGATCGCGGCGACGCCCACGGCCGGCGGGTTGCCCTCGATCTCGAACACGAGCGTGTTGGTCGTGGTCTCGCCGCTCTGGAGCGACAGATCGAACGAGCCGATGACACCGTCGAGGGTCGCCGTGCCGCCGCCGCCGCTCGTCAGCATGGTGATGGGCGCGGCCTGCGCCGCGACACCGAGGAGAGACACCGCGAGCATCGCGATCGCAGTGCGGAACAGATTCTGGAGCTTCATCGATTCGACCTCAGCATGGGGTGCGTCTGCTTTTCGATTGCGAGCGCAGTCCGCCCTCCGGATGAGTGCCGCCGATGCGATCGGAGGTGACGTCCGGAAGACGGGCCGCCAAGCTACCACCCGCGCGCGCCGCGCACAATCTCTTTTCTCAACGAAAACCGGTGGTTCTGAGGTCGTTTTCGAGTCGAACGACTCACCCCCAGCGCGCTCCGGCGCTTGCCCGCGACAGCTGCTCCGCGGCTGCGCACGAGCTGCGCGTGCGGGAAGCGCAAGTGCGCTCGATTGCGCCTCGCGGCTGGTAGGATGGGCGCCCCGAAAACGCAGCATCTGCCCGGATCGGAATCATCTGCGCAGCACGGAGGCTCCCATGACGACCGCGCGCAAGCTCACCGTCTCCTTCGCAGCCGCACTGCTCGGCGCGCTCTCGCTGGGAGCCGAGTCCTGCAGCGAGTTCGGCTTCGGCTCGCCGCTCCTCTACTTCCACGCGCCGCTCTTCTCCCAGCTCTCGCTGCCCGACGGCGTCCAGGTGGAGCTGCGGCTCGGGCGCTTCGTCGATCCGGAGAGCCTCGAGGTCGAGCTCGACCACCAGCCGCTCGACGTCAGCACCTTCCACGCGCTGCCGTATCGCGCGCTCGGCAAGACCCTCGACGACCTGGCGGACGGACCGCACACGCTCGCGGCCCGCGCGAAGTTCGACTTCTTCTTCATCGAGTTCCCGGTCTTCGCGGCCACGGGCTTCGACATCGCGGATCTCGACCGGCCCGACGAGTGCGAGATCCTGAACAACGTCCACTGCCTGCTGCCCTACCCGTCCTCGCGCTTCCTCGTCCCGGACGCCTCCTCCGATACGGGCTACCGCACGCACTTCCCGACCTTGACGGTCCCCGGCCTGATCGGGCCGCCGCTCGACCCGACACCGCTCAACGTCTACGACGGCTTCGCGCCGACCGCCCAGGTGCTGGTGCACCTCCAGGGCGCCGACCCGGTCGCGTCGAACGCCTCGCGCCTGCTGCCGGGCGCCGTGCAGAGCCCGCCCTACCGCGACCTGCGCACCCACGACGCGCGCTCGCTCGCGCCGGACAGCCCCACCGTGCTGATCGATCTCGACACCGGTGAGCACGTGCTCCACTGGGTGGAGCTCGACGACCACGCCAGGTCGAATCCCGCGCGCCAGGTCCTCTTCCTGCGCCCGGCGCAGAGCCTCGTGCCCGGCCACCACTACGCCGTCGCGTTCCGGCGCATGCTCGATTCGAGCGGGAAGCTCGTGCCCGTCGAGGCCACATTCCGCGCACTGCGCGACCGGCGTCCCTCGACCATCCCGGCGCTCGAATCGCGCCGCGAATCCTTCGAGGACCTCTTCGACGCGCTGCGCCACGCGGGCATCCCGCGGCACGACCTGCAGCTCGCGTTCGACTTCCGCGTGCGCAGCGACAAGCAGCTGACCGAGCGCATGCTCTTCATGCGCGACGACGCGCTCGACTGGCTCGCGTCGCTCGCGCCGGGCGACATCTCCGGCTTCTCGACGCCGGTGGTCACGAACTTCGGCAACTGCTCGAGCCCGACGCAGCGCATCTGGCGCCGGGTCAGCGGCACCTTCGCCGGCCCGAACTACATGAACGGGAACATCAACGATCCCTCGCAGGTCGTGCTGCTGAACGTCGACGCCCACCGCATGCCGGTGCGCAACGGCACGTTCCCCTTCAACTACGACGTCGCGGTGCCGTGCGACGTCTTCCGCGGCGAGCGGCCCGGCCACCCGCTGATGCTCGGCCACGGCTTCTTCGGCAGGGGCGCCGACATGGTGGCCGCCTACGTGAGCGGCGGCTTCTTCGGCGCCACCACGGACGTCTCGTACATCGCCGGCGCCACCGACTGGCGTGGCCTCTCGCTCGGCATCCCCGGGCCGGATTCGCTCTCGCTGCTCGCGAACGTGATCGGCACGCCCTCCACGGGCCACAAGTTCAACAACTTCAACGCGCTGCCGAACCGCCTGAAGCAGGGCGAGGTCAACACGCTCGTGCTCTCGCGCATGCTGGCGAGCGGCTTCTTCAACCGGCTGCCGGCCTTCCAGCGCACGCCGGGCAATCCGGCCACGGGCGTGTTCACGCCGGGCACGGAGGCCTTCTACTTCGGCGTCAGCCTCGGCGGCATCTACGGGACGATGTTCGCCGCGCTGAACCAGGACGTGATCCGGCACAACGTCGACGTGCCCGGCATGAACTTCTCGATCCTCCAGCAGCGCTCGACCCAGTTCCCGCTGTTCCTCCAGCTGCTCCAGGCGGTCGGCCTCACCGACCCGATGGAGCTCGCGGTCGTGATCCAGATCCAGCACGAGATGTGGGTGTCGGCGGATCCGGCGGCCTACGTCCGGCACATCACCGGCACCGTCGAGCCGCCGCTCCCCGGGACGCCGCCGAAGCAGCTCCTCATGACCGTCTCCTGGCTCGACAAGCAGGTCTCGAACCAGGCCCAGGAGATCCTGGCGCGCTCGCTCGGCATCCCGAACCTGGTGGGCTCGATCCAGGAGCGGCTCGTGAACATTCCGGACCTCGACGCCGGCGCAGCGGGCCTGCCGTCGGCGCTCGCGATCTACGACACCGGCTACTTCGACATCTTCGACCCGCTCCACGCGCCCTTCCTGCCGCCGCTCGCGAACCAGATCCCGAGCACGAAGTGCGATCCGCACGGGGTGCCGCGGCTCACGATTCCCGCGTCGGTCCAGCAGCTGAACGCCTTCCTGCGGCCGGGCGGCAGCATCTTCAACTTCTGCGACGGCGTCTGCGACGCCGGCAACGTGAACGAGCGGCCGACCGCGAGCTGCGACCCGCTGCTCTGACCCGCCGTCTCCGAAGGGTTCCGAGGGCGCCTTCGCGCTCGCGGGACCCGTCTGCCCTGCGTCGCATCTCGCCTCATGGGACTCGATGACACAACGGCCATCGAGCCACCACTCATTCCCGAGCAGAGGAGCGCGCCTTGCCTGCGTGGCGGCAACGCGTTCGCAGCAGTTCGGCAGCTCGGAACCGGAAGAGGTGGTGAATGCAGCAGCACCCGTGGGTTCTCGTCGTCGCGTCGATGCTCGCAGCCGCATGGGTGGCCTCCGCGGCCAGCGCGTTGCCGACCGGGCCGATCGTCTCCGGCAACGGGCAGCTCGAGTTCAGCAACTTCGAGTTCTTCTCGCCCGGCGGAAAGGTCGACGAGGAGGACATCACGGTGAACGTCCTCGCCGACGGCATCTCGCTCTCAGGGCCGGTCGACGTGAAGCACGGCGCCGTGAACTTCTTCGTCACCTACGACGTGCGCGCGCTCGGGCCGGGCATCGTCACCGCGTCGCTCGAGCTCGACGCCGATCCGGTCGGCCTCGTGCTCTCGACGAAGCGCATCCTCGGCGACAAGGGCGATCCCTGCGCGTGGTTCGACGATTACGACGGCAAGGGGCGCTGGAACGGCGGCAAGGACGAGAAGTTCCAGTGGTTCTCCGACAAGGGCGGCAGCAAGCAGGACTTCGACTTCGATCCCTTCAGCCGCCGCCAGCTCGCCTTCCTGAAGACCCACCAGGTCAACGGCCAGGGGACCTTCCTCGAGGCGGCGCGCTTCGCGCCGCAGGAGAGCCTCCACGTCATCGAGCACGTGGTGGTGGCCGCGAAGAAGGGCGCAGCCTGGAACGCCAGCATCAACCGCTTCACCGTGGTGCCGGAGCCGGGAACGGCGACCCTGAGCCTGCTCGGTCTGGGCCTGCTGGCGCTGCGCTCGCATCGGAAGCGCTGAGCTCGGAGAGCAGCGCGGCGCGCAGCGCATCGACCTCGGTCAGCGGCGGGCGGCGCCAGCGCGCGATCTCCGCGGCATCGAAGCGGCGATAGCCGGCCGCGGCGGCATCCGGGTCGAAGCGCTCGACGATCCAGTCGAGCAGGGCGGCGAGCGCGGCGTCACCGAGCGGTGACTGCGCGCTGCCGGGCACGCGGATCAGGTACTCGCGCCCGCGCGACGTCTTCAGGAAGCGCCCGACCCCGTGCAGGCTCGGCACGGCGCCCGGCGAGCCGCTGCCGTCGGGCAGGTGGCAGCCCTGGCAGTTGAGCATGTAGTCGAGCTCGGGCGACGCGCCGAGCGCGGCCGGCAGCGCGAGCGCACACGCGAGCGCCAGCGCCGCGCGCCGCGCCGCCCTCAACGCTCGGGTCCCGTGGCGACGCCGACGGCGACCGCGACGGTCGAGTTGTAGACGACGCCCGCGGTCCCCATGCACCAGTTCACGTCGTTGCTCTTCGACGCGTAGTAGACGGGGCGGTCGCCCTCGTTGCGGCGGCAGAAGCAGCGACCGCAGAGGCCCTTGCCGCAGCAGTCGTTGTAGGAGATGACGTACTCGCGGCCGTCGGCGGGATTGCGGCAGGTGCCGAGCCAGGTGACGGGCGACATCTGCGTGCCGGGCGGACAGCTCGTATGCGTGCCGCCGCAGCAGCTCGAGAGGAAGCCGTCGATGGCGCAGTGGCGCCAGTAGCCGCAGCTCTCCGGATCGCCTTCGGGCGTCGCGGGATCGGGCTCGCCCGGCGCGGGCTCGCGCACCGCGAACGCGGGCCGCGCGATCGGCAGCAAGGGCAGCGCCGCGCCGCCGACGAGCGCGGCGCCGAGCCGCGCGAGGAAGTGACGCCGCGACGTGTGCAGCGCCATGCGGCGCGCCGAGCGCGCGAGCCAGCGATCCAGGAGGTTCATCGCATCCCCACCACCGCGTCGCCCTGCTGCGACGCATGCCAGGCCTGGAGGTTCGGAACGCCGCGGTCGTGCGCCTCGAGCAGGCTCTCGAGGTGCTCGCGCGTGTTGACGATGCCCGCGGCCGCCACCGTGCCGCGCGCGTCGACCAGCACGGCGAAGGGCAGCTGTCCGACCCGGTAGGCGAGCGCGAGCGGCGTCGAGAGCACGAAGGCGCGCGCCGCCAGATCGTGCGCGCGCACGAGCTCGGCGTGCGCGGTGCGCGTGCCGTCGCTCGCCCAGACGACGCGCAGCCAGGCGCGCTCCTGCTGCGCCAGCGCACCGACGGCGGGCAGCAGCTCCTTGCAGACGGGACAGCGCGGCGAGAGAAAGAACAGCAGGGTGGCGCGACCGTCCTCGCTCGCGCCGCCGATGCGCAGAGGCCTGCCGGACCAGTCCTCGACGTCGAGCTCCGGCGCGGGGCCGCCCGCGCGCGGTCCGGCGCCCGTATCGAGCGCGCCGACCGGTGCGATGCGCGCGTGCAGCACGCCGATCTGGCGCACCAGCGCGAGCACGACACAGCCGAGCGCCAGCACCGCCAGCCAGAGGAGCGCATTCGAGACGAGCAGCGCCTGCATCAGGCCGCCCTCGCGCGCCGCGCGGCGAGCCCGTCGGCCGCGGCGAAGACGAGCGCGGCGGACGCAGTGCCGGCAACGATGGTGAGGACGTCCGTCGCGCCGAGCGCGCGCGCCGACGTCGGCAGCGCGGCGGCGAGCGCAGCGGCGACGAGCAGCGCGTTGCGCAGCAGCAGGCCCGCTCCGAGAGGACGCGCGCCGAAGCCGCAGCCGCAATCCTCCAGGTCGATGCCGCGCGCCAGCGGGGTCGCGATGGCGACGCCGTAGAGCGCGAGCAGGAGCGCGGCCGCGAGCGCCGCCTCCCGCGCGAACGCCGGCGCGCACAGCGCGAGCGCGAGCGCGAGCTCCGCCGCGGCGAGCGCGATGCCGAGCGGGAGCGACGCGGCAGCCGGCAGCAGGCGGTATTCGGCCAGCACCGACGCGAACGCGCGCGGCGCGCGCAGCTTGTGCGCGGCCGCGACACCGAAGAGCAGCGCGAGGCTCGCGCGCAGCACGGCGGAGAGCGCCGGATCGAGCGAGACGCTCATGGCGCCGCCGCTCCGAAGGGCGCCGCGAGGCCCGAGGGCGAGAGGCTCCCCGAGCCGACGCGGCGCAGGAACTCGCCCGTCAGCCCGTCGTAGACCGCGAGCGAGCCGCCGCGCTCGCTGCTCGTCGCGAGCAGCGGCTGCGCGTCCTGCGTCACCACGACGCGGTCGATGCCCGGATGCGGCGCGACGTGGTCGAGCAGCCAGTCGTAGAGGCCGTCGAAGGGCGCGGGCCAGTCGCGCCCGAAGGCCGGCGACTCGCCGATGAACTCGAAGCCCGGGTGGCGCGCGGGAATGCGCTGCACGCGCGTGCGCGAGGCGAGGTCGTAGACCCAGAGCTCGGTGCCCGGCGCCTTGTGCGAGTCCGGCCCGCCCTGGTGCATCAGGGCGACGAGTCGCCCCGAAGCCACGTGCAGCGCGAAGATCTGGCTGCCTCCGATCCGCCAGCCCTGCGCGCGCTCCGCGTCGTCGACCAGCGACCACGGCGTCTCGAAGCGCGGCGCGCCGCCCGTCCAGTCGATCTCGTGCACGTGTCCCTCGTACGAGACGAAGACCCAGCGCATGCCCGTGCGCACGGCCTTCTCGGTGACGGGATCGCGCTCGGGATCGAAGAAGGGCGCGCTCCGCTCGAGCCGCGCGGGCCGGCCGTCCTCGCCGAGCGCGACGTGCAGGAGCGCGCCGTCGGCGCAGAGCATCATGAAGCTGCGCGGCCCCGCGGCATACACCAGGCTGCATCCGGGCGTCGCGATCTCGCCGACGAACGTGCGCGCGGCGGCGTCCACGATCGAGAGCGACGTGGCCGGCGTCATGTTGAAGACGGCCAGGAAGCGGTCGTCGTCGGAGAGGGCCACGTTGCCGACCGCGACCGTGTTGATGGCGCGCTTCGGCGGCAAAGCGACCTCGGCCAGCGGCGCGAGCGTCGACGTGTCGTAGACCGTGACCACGTCGGTGCGCGCGCCCCGGCTGCCGCGCGCGTAGTAGGTCTCGGGCACGTAGAACTCGGCGCGGCTGCGGGGATAGGCGGCCTCCTGCACGCCGTAGCCGGTGCTGATCATGCCGAGGAAGGCGCCGGCATCGAGATCGACGAACGCGCTGCGCTGGAGCACGAAGTCGGAGATCACGATCCAGTGGCTCTTCGCCGGGGTCGGCAGCACGGCAGTGTGGCCCGGCTGCTCGACGGGGAGCTCGGCGCCGGCGGCCAGGCAGAGGGCGCACGCGAAACCCGCTGCCAGCCAGGCGACGCGCCGCATGGGCCTTCCCCTCCGGGCGCCATTCTGGGGGGCGGACCTGTGGCTGGAAAGCGAAAAGCAGCCGACATGCGACCCGGGGGCTGCCAACTATATTGCTGCCCGCCGCGGCGGCCGATGCAGCGCGGCGGGGGGAGAGCGATGAGTCGCCGGCGCAGGACCTGGCTCGCGGCGCTTCTCCTCGCGCTCGCGGGCCCCGCCCCCGCCGAGGTGGAGGACGCGATCCCGGCGCCCGCCGGCGAGCCGGCGCGCGCGGCCGATACGGCGCCCGCCGCCGCGACGGCCGAGCCGCCGCCCGCGCCCGACTTCGAGATCTTCGGCGTCAGCGTGCCGCCGGGACAGCGCCGCCAGCTCGACTGGCTCGTGTCGGAATCGTTCGTCGGCACGGCGCTCCCGATCCCCATCCAGGTCATCCACGGCACGGCGCCGGGCCGCACGCTCTGCCTGACCGCGGGCATCCACGGCGACGAGCTGAACGGGGTGGAGATCGTGCGGCGCGCCGCGGCCGCGATCCCCGCCGACGAGCTGCGCGGCACCGTCATCGCCGCGCCGATCGTGAACCTGCACGGCTTCCAGCGCAGCTCGCGCTACATGCCCGACCGGCGCGACCTGAACCGCTTCTTCCCGGGACGCCCGTCCGGCAGCTCCGCCTCGCGCGTCGCCCATTCCTTCTTCGGCGCGGTGATCTCGCGCTGCGACGCGCTGGTCGATTTCCACACCGGATCGTTCCACCGCACGAACCTGCCGCAGGTGCGCGCCGACCTGCAGCGGCCCGACGTGGCCGAGCTCGCGCTCGCCTTCGGCGAGGAGATCGTGCTGCACGGCGCCGGCGCGGCCGGCACCCTGCGGCGCGCGGCCTGCGACGCCGGCATTCCCGCGATCACCTACGAGGTGGGCGAGCCCCGGCAGCTGCGCGAGGACGAGATCGCGCGCGGCGCGGAGCGCGTCCAGACCCTGCTCGGGCGGCTCGGCATGCTGCCGGAGCAGAAGGAGCTGGAGCGCATGCCCGAGGTCTACGTGCGCTCGCGCTGGGTGCGCGTCGAGGACGGCGGCATCATGCTCGCGCAGGTGGAGGTCGGCGATCGCGTGCAGGCGGGCGACGTGCTGGCGACGGTCACGAATCCGATCTCGAGCCACGTGCGCGTGTTGCGCTCGCCGCACAACGGGCGCGTAATCGGGCGCGCCGTCAACCAGGTCGTGATCCCCGGCTTCGCCGCCTTCCACATCGGCCTGGCGCTGCCGCCCGAGACACCGCCCGAGGCCGCGCCGCCGCCGGGAGTCGCCGCGGACGAGCCGGAGGAGCCCGCCGAGGATGTCCCCTCCCCCGAAACCGAAGAGCGGCCCGAGTAGCGCCGGATGCAACGCAACGTCGTCGTCGTCGGCGCGCTCTTCGTCGCGCTCGGTCTCGGGGTCTTCGCGTGGAAGACCCGCTCGCTCGGCATGCCGATCATCCCGTCGGGCGAGGGACCCTGGCGGGTCGAGCTCGAGATCACCCTGCGCGGCGAGGGACAGCGCGGCAGCGTGCGCGCGCCGCTGCCCTCCAGCGGGCCGGGCCAGTCGGTCTTCGACGAGCGCACGGCCTCCGAGGGGCTGCTCTTCACGATCCGCACCGAGGGCGGCCAACGCATCGGCGTGTGGAGCGGACGCCTCTCGGGCGTGGTGCGCGTGGTGCACGGCTTCCGCGTGCAGACGAACGCGGTGCGCGTGCCGCTGCCGCTCCAGGCGCCGCAGGAGCCGCCTCGCGAGATCCTGGCGTCCTACACCGCCGCGACGACGCAGCTGCCGGTGCACGCGGCCGAGATCCAGGCGGAGATCGCGCGCCAGCCGCTGGCCGACCCGCGCGATCCGGTGGCGCGCGTGCGCACGCTCTTCACGCTCGTCGCGGAGGAGATCGGCGGCGTCGCCAGCGGCAGCGACGACGCGGTGCTGACGCTCGCGGCGCGCGAGGGCAGCCCGCTCGGCCGCACCCTGCTCTTCACCACCCTGCTGCGCGCGGCCGGCATCCCGGCGCGCGTCGTGCAGGGGCTCTCGCTGCGCGGCTCGACCGCGGTGCAGCCGACGCAATGGACCGAGGCGTGGATCGACGAGCGCTGGGTCCCGCTTTCGCCGGTGGACGGTTTCTTCGCCGAGCGCCCGGAGGGCCTCGTCGCGCTCCACACGGGCGAGGCCACCGCCATCACCGCGACCGGCTCCGAGGCGATCGGCTGGCGCTACCACGCGCTGCGCGAGAGCCTGCGCCAGGAAGAGCTGGCGGCCATGATGGTGCCGCCGAACCCGCTGCTCGCGCGGCTCTCGCTCTACCGGCTGCCGGTGCCGACGCAGCGCGCGCTGCGCGCGGTGCTGCTGCTGCCGCTCGGCGCGCTGCTCGTGGCCTTCTTCCGCAACGGCGTCGGCGTGCAGACCTTCGGCACGTTCATGCCGGTGCTCGTCGCGTTCGCGCTGCGCGAGGCGTCGCTCGGCTACGGCCTCCTGATGGTGGCGCTCATCGTGCTGCTGGCGATCCTGCTGCGCCTGCTGCTCGAGAGCCTGCACCTGCTGCTCGTGCCGCGGCTCGCGGTGCTGCTCTGCGTGGTCGTGCTCGCGATCGCGAGCCTCGCCCTGATGGGCAGCTTCGGCGGCAGCGAGCTCTACCAGGCCGTGCTCTTCCCGATGGTGATCCTCACCATGTTCGTCGAGCGCTTCACCCTGGTGATGGCCGAAGAGGGCCTGCGGCAGGCGCTCGGGCGCGCGGCCTGGACGACCCTCGTCGCGACGGCCGTCTACCCGATCTTCCACAGCACGCTCGCCGAGCACCTGATGTTCGGCTTCCCCGAGCTCACCTTCGTCGTGATCGGCGTGCTCGTCTGGATGGGCGGCTACACCGGCTATCGCCTGCTCGACCTGCTGCGCTTCCGCGCCTTCGCGCGACCGCCGGAGAACCCGGCGTGAGATCGATCATCCGGGCGCTGCGGCGCGAGGGCGTCCTCGGGATCAACCGGCGCAACATCGGCTACACCTTGCGCTGGAACGCGCGGCGCTTCTACCCGATCGTCGACGACAAGCTGACGACGAAGGAACGCTGCCAGGGCGCCGGCATCCCCGTGCCCGCGCTGCTCGCAGTGGCGCGCCACCACTTCGAGATCCCGCGCCTGCTGCGCGAGATCGCCACGCTCGACGCGTTCGTGCTGAAGCCGTCCCACGGCGCGATGGGCAACGGCATCCTGGTCGTGCGCGCGCGCGACGGGGCGCGCGTCGAGCGCGCCGGCGGGCGCTGGATCGGCGAGAGCGATCTCCGCTACCACGCGGCCAGCATCATCTCGGGCCTCTACGCGCTCGGCGGCCAGATCGACGACGCCTTCGTCGAGGAGCGCATCCTCGTGCACCCGGCGCTCGAGGACGTCGCCACCGACGGCCTGCCCGACCTGCGCGTGATCGTCTACCGGGGTGTGCCGGTGATGTCGATGACGCGGCTGCCGACCCGCCGCTCGGGCGGCCGGGCCAACCTGCACCAGGGCGCCGTCGGCGCGGGCGTCGATCTCGGAGACGGGCGCTTCACGCACGCCGTCCAGGAGAACCAGCCGGTGACACGCCATCCGGACACCGATCACCCGCTGATCGGGCACACCATGCCCCACTTCGAGCGCGCGCTCGAGATCGCGGTGGCGGCCACCGACCTGACGGGGCTCGGCTACGTCGGCGCCGACGTGGTGGTCGACGCGGCGCGCGGCCCGCTGGTGCTCGAGCTGAACGCGCGCCCGGGGCTGGCGATCCAGCTCGCGAACATGGCGGGGCTGCTGCCGCGCCTGCACGCCGTCGACGAGCGCCTGCGCCCCGACCTCGCGCTCGCGGAGCGCATCGCGCTCGGACGCGAGATCGCGAAGACCGCGCACGGAGCGATAGGTTGAAGCGCGCGCTCGCGGTCCTGACCTTGCTGCTGGTCGCGGGCGTCGTACGCGCGCAGGAGACCGCCGTGCGCACCTACGCGGTCCTCTACGACGTCCGCATCGCGCCGACGGAGCGCGCGGCCGACGTCTCCCTGCAGGTGACGGATCCCTCGAACTGGCTGGCCTGGATCCGCTTCGAGATCGACCCGCGGCGCCAGGTCGACTGGAAGGGCGACGGCGAGATCAAGATCGAGGGCAACACCGTGCAGTGGACGCCGCCGAAGCTCGGCGGAACGCTCCACTACAAGTTCCGCATCGACAACCTGCGCGACGCGCGCAGCTACGACGCCCGCTGCTCCGAGAACTGGGCGATCTTCCGCGGCGACGACCTGGTGCCGCCGGCACGCGTGCGCAGCGAGGTCGGCTCGGAGTCGCGCGCGCGCATGCGGCTGCGCCTGCCGAAGGGCTGGCACTCGGTGGTGCCGTGGCGCCTCGCCGCCGACGGCAGCTACGCGATCGAGAATCCCGAGCGGCGCTTCGACCGGCCCGTCGGCTGGCTCGGCGTCGGCCGCCTCGCCGTGACGCGCGAAACGGTCGCGGGCGTGCGTGTCGCGCTGGCCGGCCCGATCGGACAGCGGGTCCCGCGCCTCGACCGGCTGGCGCTCTTGCGCTGGACCCTGCCCGATCTGCGCGACGTGCTCGGGGCCGCCATGCCGGAGCGCCTGGTCGTGCTCGGCGCCGGCGATCCGATGTGGCGCGGCGGCCTCTCGGGCCCGCGCTCGCTCTTCCTCCACGCGAACCGCCCGCTGATCGAGAACGACGGCACGAGCCCGCTGCTGCACGAGATGATGCACGCCTCGCTGCGCGTGCAGCCCGGCCCGCGCGGCGACTGGATCGTCGAGGGCGTCGCCGAGCTCTACTCGCTCGAGATGCTGCGCCGCTCGAAGACGCTCTCGAAGCGGCGCTACGAGAAGTCGCTGGCGCTCCTCGCGGAGCGCGGCAAGGGCGTGACGGATCTCGAGGTGGCGCACTCCACCGGCGACGTGACGGCGCACGCGGTGACCGTGCTCCACGCGCTCGATCTCGAGATCCGCCAGGCCTCGGCGGGAGCCGCCAGCCTCGATGGCGTGGTCGCGCGCCTCGCCGAGCAGGGCGGCACGGTCGACGTCGCGCGCCTGCGCGCGCTCGCCGAGCAGGTCGCGGGCACGAGCCTCGAGCGCTTCTTCGCGAAATACGTCCCGTCGAAGGCGCCCTCGACCCCGCCGCAGGGAGCCGCCCCGTCTCGCTAGAACGACTGGAGCAGCTTGCGCTGCAGCAGCTCGTTCACGAAGTCGACGACCGGCGGCACCGCGCCGTTGTCCTTCGCGCTGATCACGTCGAGGTGCGCGTAGCCCTCGAGGATCACCACGTGCTCGTCGGCCGCGGGCGTCGCGATCGACGCCAGGTAGTTCGCGAACGACTTCGGCTCGGGCGCCAGGCCGTTGCTGCCGCCGATCGCGAGCACCGGCACGTTCACGTTCGCGTTCTGCGTGATCACGAGGGGACCCTCGTTCGAGGGATCCACCGCGAGCGCGCCCGCCACGAGGCCGCTCGAGTCGCGCCCGTAGGAGAAATCGAGGTTCGGGCGGCCCGAGGCGAAGTACCACTCGAAGCCGTTGCCCTTGCCCACCTGCGTCAGCAGGAAGTCGGTCAGGCTCGTCACCTCGACCTCGCGCCCGTTGACGCGCGGCGGGTCGGCCGGCAGCACCGACGGCGGGCCGTTGTCGAGCAGCGCGCAGCCCGGCGTGACGTTGAACGTGTTCGGCGGACACGTGGGCAGGCCCGGATCGTTGTACTCGCGCCAGGTGCGGCGCGCGCCGCCCGGCGCGGCACCGGCCAGATAGAACGGCGAGAAGCCCGTGAGGGTCGTGTACGTGTTCGGCCCGTTGTCGCTGAAGCCCATCGACGCGCGGAAGGCGCCGATCGGCGAGAAGTCGTCGTCGAGGAAGAGGCCGGCCAGCGCGCGGTTCGTCGACGGCGCCGAGAGCAGCGCGCCGACGAGCCCGGTGCCGAAGGTCGGCGTGCGCTGGATCAGCGCCGGCTCGTTCGGCTGGAAGAGTCCCGCGACGGCCGACACCTCGCCGGAGGTGCCGAGGTTCTGCAGCGGGATTCCGCTGAACGACGACAGGTAGACCTCGGGGCCTCCCGGATTGTCGAGGCCGTCGACGCTCGTCTGGTACTGCGCATAGGTCGGCTTCGTCGCCTGGCCGGCGCCGACGCCGCCGCCCTCGAGCAGGATCAGCCCGTCGATCAGCTGATAGCCGGCCACCACGTGCGCCGGATCCGGATCGAAGTCGTAGGCCGCGAACGTGCTGGACCACGTGGTGCCCTGCGAGTGGCCGCCGAAGAGCACGAGTCCCGACGAGCCGACGATCGCGCGCGCGGAATCCACGACGATCTTCCAGTCGCGGAAGTAGGTGTCGAGGCCCCAGTAGGCCATGAAGCGGACGTCGTTCTGCGCGAGCACGATCGGCAGGCGCGAGACGCCGAAGCCGTCGACGAGCGGGCCCTGCGGATCCAACACGCCGTCGAGATCCAGGTCGAGGTCGCCCGGGCCGGGGAAATCGCCGGCCGGCGCCGCGTCGAGGTCGGGCGAGTAGAACTGCGCGCCGACGAAGATCGGGCACGACGGCAGCGGCGGGCTGACGGTGCAGGACGGATCCAGCGCGCCCTGGAGCGCGTAGCGGCCGCCGAGGCGGTCCTCGAGCTGGTTCGGGCGCCGGTCGATCGCCCACACCTCGATGGAGCCGTTGAAGCGCGCCACCAGATCGCGCGCGATCGGGTCGAAGGTGGTGGCGCCGCCGAGGAAGCCGGGGATGAGGATGATGATCGCGCGGGGCGGCGCGCCGCTGCCGTTGTCCCAGCGCGTCTTCAGCACGTCGATCCAATTGAGGTCGACGTCGGCGCCGAGCAGCGCGGTGATCGGCGCGGCGGTCGGCATCTCGGCCGGATCGCCCGAGCCGGGCGTGTGCGGCTCGACGTAGCCCGGCAGGCGCTCGAACGCCTGCACGACCACGCCGCTCGGCGGATTGCACTTCGTGGCGGCGAGGCTCGCGGCGCCGAGAGCGCAGAGGAGGAGGAGGAGACTGGCCCGACGCATCATCGCGTACCTCGCCGCGCGCCGCGGCGCGCGGCCGCGAGCGCGCCCACGCCGAACGCGACGAGCGCCGCCGTCGCCGGCTCCGGTACCGCCGCGAAGACCTGCACGTTGACGATGCCGAGCGGGCCGCCCGTGTCGACGTCGAAGCTCGTCTGGAGGCAGGTCCCGGCCAGGCAGCCGGGAATGGCGCCGTAGCTGCCGAGCACGTTCGGCACCGTGAGATCGAAGAGGTTGGCGCCGTCGACGAGGCGCAGGAACAGGTTCGGGATCAGGAACGCGCCCGTCGGCGAGAGCACGCCGGCGCCCGGATTCGCCAGGCTCGGCTGGAGGCCGATCGCGAGGCCGCCGCTCGCGGACGCGCTGAGCGCGCTGACGTCGAAGGTGGTGTTGCTCGCGAGCGGCGGCTCGGCGCCGAGCTCGATTGCGATCACGCCCGAGAGCGATTGCGGCGCGCCTGCCGTCGGCGTGAGGGCGCTCTGCGCCGGGTCGATGACCAGCAAGGTCGCATGCGCCGGCACTGCGCCGCACACGAGCAGCCACGCGAAGATGAGCTTCCGCATCCGCATCCTCCCCGGGTTCCACACCGCACGAGCGGCCGAGCGGCCAGCATCATGCACCGCGGCGCGGCGTCGGATCAACCGGGGGAAGCGGGGCCTCTCTAGGACTCCGGCTGCGCTGCCGGGGCGGGCCGCCGCAGCGGGCGCTTCGTCGCGTCCGCGGCCGCCGGCACCGTCTCGGTCTGGTACGAGAGCGTGAGCGAGAAGCGGTAGCTCGACTTGCCGCCGAAGCGATCCGCGACCTCGACCTCGACGTCGTGCGAGCCCGCGGCGTCGGTCGCCGGGTTCCAGGTCAGCTTGCCGTCGTCGAAGCCGATCGTCATGCCGGGCGGACCGCTCACGAGGCTGTAGCGGAAGGCGGTGTCGCCGTCGGGATCCTCGGTCTTCAGCGTGTAGCGGAAGACCCCGTCGGCCGAGAACTGGCCCGGCTCCGACACCACGCGCGGCGGCGCGTTGCCGACGGGAATGGGCGGGCTGATCACGGGCTCGCTCTCCGCGAGGCCGTCGCTGGCGACGACCTCGAGCACGATCGTGTCGCCGCGCACGAACTGGTCGCCCGGCAGGGTCGGCCCCTCGATGGGCAAGGTCTCGCCGTTCACCGACCAGCGGTACGTGTACTCGATCTCCGCGCCTTCGGGATCGCTCGCGCGCGGCGTCGCGGTGATCGCGGTTCCTGCGCTCACCTTGCCGCTCGGCTGCATGCCGACCGCCACGATCGTGGGCGCGAGGTTGCCGACCCGCGCCACCGCGGTCTCGGGCGCGCTCTCGCTCTGCGCGTCGTGCGCGACCACCGTGACTTCGATCGCGCTCTCGCGCGGCAGGTTCTCGACGTGCAGCGACGGCTGTCCCGCGGCGCTCTCGATCGTGCGCCCGCCGGCGCGCCATTCGTAGTCGAGGCGAATCTCGTCGCCGTCGGGGTCGCTCACGTTCACGCGGGCGGTGACCGTCTCGCCCGGGCGCGGCCGGCTCGGCTCGAGCGCGACCTCCTCGATCACGGGCGGGCTGTTGAGCGCCGAGGACGCGGCCGAGGCCTCTCCCGTCGCCGCCGGCTCCGACGGCTCTCCGCCGCAGCCGAGCAGCAGGAGCCAGCCACACAGCGCCGCCGGCGCCACCACTCGTCGCATGATCTCCCCCCCTTGCGCGATCCGCCCGCTCAGCGCTCCCGCCACGAGCGGATCTTGATGCCGCTCGACGGGCAGCTGCCCGGGCTGCTGTTGTAGAGGCCGCCGTCGCTGGTCACGAGCACGACGCGGTTGCTGCAGCCGCCGCCGCCGCCACCACCGCCACCGCCGCCGCCGCCCGTCGAGACGCGCGGGCGCGTCGGCAGGCCGGAGCCGATCGCCAGGCGGCGATCCTCCTGGGTGTTGGGGTTGGACGTGAACTTCCCGACGCCGCAGTCGATGTCGAAGGCATAGAGATAGGCGGTGCCGGCGCCGCTACAGATGTCCGTCGAGCTCGGATCCCGCTGCCGGAACGAGCCCGTGAACAAGGTGCCGAGGAAGATCGTGCTGTTCGAGACGAACTTCTCGGCGTCGCGGCCGGTGATGTAGAAGCCCTTCTTCGTCGAGCTCATCTGCGCGCAGGTGATCGCCGAGGCGGAGTCGAAGTTCGCGAGATCGCCCTCCTGCGTCGTGCAGGTGCCTCCGCAGTCCTCGACGATGCGGCCCGAGAAGCGCGCCGGCAGGGTGCCCGTGAGCTCGCGCGGGTCGTCGTCCTTGATGACGTAGAAGTGGTTGTTGTTCTTGCACGCCGCCGGCTCGGGCGAGGCGATCGGGAACGTGCAGCCGTCGTTGTACATGGCGGCCGCGTCGATCGGGTCGGCCCGCTCGCCGGCGCCGAACGCGAGCACGAGCTTCCCGTCGCGCAGCGCGCCCGTCGGCGGGAAGAAGAAGCTCTGGTAGTGAACGCTCGCGCTGTAGCTGCCCGCAGGCGGCCCGAACACCAGCTCGCCCGGCGGCTCCGTGCTGGAGCTGCCGCGGAACCACAGGCGGAAGGGCCAGTTCGGCTGCGACATGCTGTTCAAGCTGCCGCTGTTGTGGATCGGGTCGTGGCCGAGGCTCGAGACGACCCACTTCCACATGTTGCCGCCGAGGTCGCCGATGTAGATCACGTCGGCGTAGCCGTCGAAGTTCAGGTCGAACACGGCCGGCGCCGACGCGATCGAGTAACGCATCTCCCGGATGCCGACCTGCTCCACGGTGGCCGAGTCCAGCGCGCCCGCGGCCGAGCTGTAGTTCTTCTTGGCCAGCACCTCGCCGGTGTTGATGTCGATCATGTAGATGGCGCGGCCCTTCAGCGAGGTCGCCAGGTAGCCGGTGCCGTTCGGATCGCCCTCGACGGAGTAGCCGCCGCCGAAGATCGCGACCCAGCGCTCGTAGCCGGCCGGGTTCGCACCCGTATCGGTGGAGAGCACCTTCACCCGCGTGATGACGGGCTCCGACCACGTGTTGCCCATCCACTGGGCCTCGTTGTCCTTGCCCGCGATGCCGGCGCGCGTGCCCGGATTCACCGGCGGGTAGGACACGATGTCGTCCGCGGGGAAGGCCCACAGGTAGCGGGGATAGGTCGTCGTCGAGGTGCTGACACTCGCGGGCGGACTCGTGATGTCGAGCGCGCTGTACTGCTGGCCGCCGTCGCGCAGGCCTTCGATCAGCACCGTGCGCCACTGCACGGGGTCCTTGGCCGCGTCGTACGAGGTGTTGGGCGACGAGCTGAGGTTGCCCGACACCACGTCGCGGTTGAACCAGACGTCCGCCACCACCGGCGAGCCGTCCACGTTCGTCGACGTGCGCAGGCCGGTCACGGCCTTGACGAGATCTTTGACCTTGCGGCGCGCGCCGTAGGGCATGAAGCCCATCAGCTCCTGACCGGTGCCGCGGTTGTAGCGGTTCGGGGTCACCGAGGTGTCCCAGGCGCCGGCATGGAAGCCGTGCAGGAAGCCGTCGTTGGCGCCCGCATAGATCACGCGCGTGCGCGTGCGGTTGGCCGCGGCGAACGACTGGTAGGACGACTCGTTGATCGGCGCATTCGGCGGGCCGACCACGACGGGGTTCGAGTGGAAGATGTCGCCCAGGTAGAGCGCCGCGCCGCTGCCGTCGACGCGCGCGGTGCAGGTCGAGCTGCCGCTGAACGTGCAGCCGCGCAGATTGCGGATCAGCGCGCGCGCCGCGCCCGCCGTCGTGTTCTCGGGCGACACCAGGGTGGAGTACGGCGTCACGGCCATGTCGAGGGTCGCGGGGGGACCCGCGACGCCCGTCAGGCCGAACCAGCCCGCGGCGCTGGCCGGCGACGTCGGAGGTACGAAGGCCGTCGGCTGCGCGAACATCGAGGTGTTGCCGAACTCGACGTAGAGCTTGCGGTTGTCGGGCGTGGGCATCGCCGTCGACGCGTCCCAGAAGGCGGACGCGGTCGTGCGCAGCGTGCCCGTGTCGGGGCACGGCGGCGTCGCGGTCGCGCTGGTGCCGACGGCGCAGAAGCCGTCGGAGGTCAGCACGTCGCCGGACGACGAGAAGTCGAAGTTCTTCAGGTGCCCTTCCCAGAACCAGGTGTTCGTGCTCGGCACGAAGAACGCGGTGTAGAAGTTCTCGGCGCTCGTGGTCCGGCTCGCGGGCACGGCGGCCGACGTGAACGCCTGCGCCTTGTTGAGGATGTCCTCGATCGCCGCGACGAGCGCGTCGGCGAGCTCCTGCGCCTGGCTGCTCGAGCGGTAGAGGCCGTTGCCGCGCTGCGCCGTCTTCTCGAGCAGGCGGTTCGCGACCGCGTCCGTGGCGAGGCCCAGCGCGTAGATGTCGATGTGCTGGTCGCCCGTCAAGTCGGGGCGGATGTCGATGTCCTGCATCGCCTTGGCGATGTCGTCGAGGTAGCCGGAGCCGTCGCTCGCCATCCAGGGCGGATTGCCGTCCTCGGGCGTCCCGTCTGTGCCGATGTCGAGGTCGCCGACGGCGTCGGACGCGTAGTCGCCGACGAGCTGCGTCTTGAAGACCGAAAAGCCCTGCGTCTCGTTGCCCGACGTGGAGAAGTTGTCGCCGGACGGCTGGCCGTCCGTGACCATGATGATGAAGTTCTTCTGGCAGGCCTGCTGCACCGGATCCGCGGGCCAGTCCGATGCCGTGCTCGAGTAGAGCCCCGCGCTGGTGCCGGTGTAGCGGTACTTGTACGCGGGGAAGCGCGTGGTGCCGTTGTTGCCGGGCGCCACGCCGAGGGGCCGCGTCGCGACCGTCGACGACGTGTCGTGCGGCATGAAGTAGGTCGTGAGCTTGAAGAGCGTCTCGTTCAGCGGCGTGCCGGTCGACGGGTCGAGGTTGTTGATCGCCGACTCGAGCGCGCTCCAGTTGCTGCTGTAGTCGTTGATCGGCTCGCGCACCGAGCCGCCGTGCATGTTCGTGTTGAACACGCCGATGCCGAAGCGCACCAGGTTGAGCGAGCAGCCCGGGCGGCAGTCGGACGCGTACTGCGTGCCGTTCGTGTTGATCTTGTAGATCACGTCGCGCGCGACCTCGCGCAGCGCCGTGATGCGCGAGCGCTGGTAGAGGCCGTAGTACCCGCCGCCGATGTAGTGGCGCCCGTTGGTCTCGTCGTCGATGTCGGCGACGATCTGCGCGCCCGTCATAGACTGCGTCGGCGTGCCCCACGTGTAGGTCGTGCCGTCGTCGAGGTTGAAGAGCCACTCGAGGTAGTCGCCGCCGATCCACGTCGGGTTGTCGTTGCCCGAGACGCCGTTGATGTCCGTCTGCTGGCCGTCGTGCCAGATCTTGCGCGT
>DASUFZ010000337.1:0-10426 GCA_036274295.1 Myxococcota bacterium | reverse complement strand
TGGTCGCCGGGAACGCCGAGCCATCCGGCCGTCTCGTGGATCAGCGCCCTGCGCGGGAAGGGCACCATCGACGTCGACTGCGTGCTCGGCACGACGGGCAGCGCGGAACAGCAGATCCACTTCCCGGATTGCCAGTCGCATTGGTGTCGCTTCGAGGTCTGCGCCGATCACGATGCGTCGACCGGCGAGTTCCGCGTGCGAGCGCAATGGGCGCAGGTCGCGGGGGCGAAGCACATGGAGGCGCGTCTGGGCGCTCCGGGGCAGTACGGTCCGGACTGCTCGCCCGAGCGCAACTCCAGCGCGACGATCGTGGGAGGCATCGCGGTCGCGGAGTTCGCGTCGGTCTGCTGTCCGGAGACGACGGGCGGCAGCATCTACGTGTCGCACGTCATGGCGTCGCAAGGGCCGTTCGATCCCGATTTCTGGATCGGTCCTGCCGTCGAGATCGAGGGCCGGCGCGGCGCGCTCCCGAAGTAGGCCGGTGCCTATCGTCTCCTGCGCCGTCGGAAGAGCGCGATGTAGAGGCAGCCCATGCCGAGCAGCGCGGCCGAGCCGGGCTCGGGGACGGGCGCGATCTGAACCTCGTTGAAGGTTCCGTTCGAGAAGAAGCTGCCGTCGGGATTCAGCAACGGACTTCCATTCCAGGGGTGGAGCCCGCCCGGCGTCCCCGTCATGAATCCCGTGCCGTCGGCGCCGATCGCGATGTCCGTGTTGAACAGGTACACCGCCTGGGCGGGATCACCGATGCGAATCGTCCCCACGATCGTCGGCTCCAGCGAAATCGCGTCGATCTTCAGCACGAGCGTGTTCAGATCCGCGCCGTTGGAGACGTAGATGTCGCCGTTCAGTGCGACACCGAGTCCCGTCGATCCCGCGGTGCAGCAACCCGGATCGAGGTAGAGGATCGTCTGCAAGCCGGAGGTGACGTCGACGCTCCAGACGTCTCCGCCGACGAGCCCGGGGCTTCCGGGATCGAGCAGGATCAGGTCGCCGCCGGGCCCGATCTCCAGGTCCGTGCCGCTATAGGGGAACGGGGAGTTGTCGAGCAGAAAACCTGCGGACGTGAGGACGGACTGAGCTCCCGTGACGCGGTCGATCTCGAAGATCGCTCCGTCTCCGCCGAGCGCATCGTAATCGGAGACGAAGATGCGCCCATCCTCGGAGACGGCGATCCCGCTCGGCGTGACGAAGCTCCCGCCCGACGACACGACCTGCTGGCTCCCGCTGGCGACGTCTACGCGCACGACGGATCCAGCGGACAGCGCGTAGATCGTGTCGGTGCCCCGAAACGAGAAGTCGCCGAAGTTGCCCGCAGCGATCAGGGTCTGGGCGCCCGTGATCGCATCCACGCGCAGAAGACCCGTCGCATCGATGCCGCTGCCGGAGACGACGACGTCGCCGCCTTGGACGGTGGTGGCGTGCGACAGCGAGGGCAACAGGATCGCGACCAGAACGCAGAGCGCTCGCGTCTGCCTCATATCCCCAACTCGCGCAAGCAGCGCACAAGAGCGCATTGCATGGAGAGGGCCCGCAGAATGCCCGTCCGCAGCGAAGTCACTCCACCCTCGCACCGCCGTCGGAGTACGTCAAGCAAACCGGAGCGAGCCGCGATGCACGCACGCGAGGCCGAGCAGGAAGACGGTGATCCATGCCCCGTGACGGAGCCAGAATCTGGACGCGTCGAGATGGCCGGCGGCGAGCAGCGCGCCGGTCACCACCACGACGAGCACCTGCAGTGGGAGCGCGAGCAGGCAGAGGAGCGCGGCGCGTCGTCCGCAGCGCCGGACGCCTTCACCGAGGCGCGCGGCCGAATACCAGCCGAGCGCTCCGAGAACGATCGCGAGGGTCGCGCCGCCGTCCATCGGGTGGAGGTTGATACGGCCCCCCGAGGCGACCAGCGAGCTGCCATGCGCCTGCACGGAGGCGCCGAGCCCTTGCAGGATCGAACCTGCCGCTTCGACGACGGCGCTCTCGAGCGCAGGGCTCGCCAGGAGCAGAAGGGTGTCCGGAATCGGAATGGCGAAGAAGACGAGCGCGGCCACGGCGAGCGCCGGGCGGCCGTTCCAGCCAGCCACGCCGAGGGCGGCGATCGGCAAGCCGATGCGTGCGATCGATCGCGTCTCCGAGAGCAGGCCGAGCAGCTCCAGAGCGATCCCGATCGCGATGGCGCTCCCGGCCGCCAGCCCGCTCCCGGCCCGGCCGTTCGCCGTGCCGCGGCGAAGCGCCAGCAGCAACAGCAACGGAGCGATCAGCACGACACGATCGGTGGGCTCTGCGACCCAGTTGCGCGCGAGATCGACGAGCACCGGCGAGAACGCGACCGCGAGCGCGATCCAGCTGACGTAGCATCCGAGGCCCGCTCGTCTTTCCACGTCACCGACCTCTCGGGAGCACGCCGTGTCGAACCCGCTGCGAAGCATCGCGCGCCTGGCGCTCTCTGCCCCGGCGCGCCACGACGCGCGACACGAGTGGGCGCGTCGCCTGCGCGGTGAGCCGATTCTGCCGGACGGGCGCATGCAGCGCCTGCTGGTGCTGTGTCACGGCAACATCTGTCGCAGCCCGTTCGCGGCAGCGCTGCTGGCCGCGCGCCTGCCGAGCCTCGAGGTCCGCTCCGGCGGCCTCCACGCCGCCGACGGCGATCCCGCCGACGCGACAGCCGCGCGCTGCGCCGAGCGCCGCGGTGTCTCGCTGGCGGCGCACCGCTCCGCGCGCGTGAACGCGGGATCGCTCGACTGGGCGGACCTCGTGCTCGTGATGCAAGGCTCGCACGTCGCGGAGATCGAGCGCGGCTGGCCCGGGTTCGTTCCGCGCGTGCGCCTGCTCGGCGATTTCCTCGCCGAGCCGCCCTACCTGCTCCCGGATCCGTGGGGCCACGAGGAGGCCGTCTTCGAGCGCGTGTTCACGCGCCTCGCGGAGGCTGTCGAGCGGCTCGCCCTGCGCATCGAGAAGCGCCAGGCCGTCAGCTCCTGATCACGCGGCGACGCGCTGGCTCGCGATCTCGCGCGCGGGCAGCCGTCCGACGTCGGCCAGGTGATCGAGTACGCGGCTGACCGGCTGGAAGGCGTAGCGCTGCAGCAGCGCGCGTACGCGGTCGAGGGTGCGATGCAGGTTGTGATAGTGGTTCACGCGCACGCGCCAGCTGCTCGAGAGGCGCGGCTGCTCGTGGTCGATCTCCCAGGGATGGAGGTACAGCACCGAGGGCTGCCGCTCGCCGGCCAGCTTGCGCAGGCCCCAGCGGAAGAGCGCCGGCGGCATGAAGCGCAGGTACGCGCCGCCCGCGAGCGGCAGGCGCAGCGGACCGACGTCCAGGGTGGTCAGCGGGAACTCGCGGATGGACAGGCCGTTGCGCAGGCGCAGCTCGAGCGGTCGCTGCTCGAAATCGGGGATGCCGTAGCGGTAGTGGCGCACCGGGAAGATCGAGGAGTCGAAGCGGAAGCCCTCCTCGGCGAGGATGTCGAGCGCCCACAGCGAGCGCTCGGTGACCGAGAAGCTCGGCGCGCGGTAGCCCTCGGGCGCCACGCCCGCGGCGTCCTCGATGGCGCGCTTCGCGCGGCGCAGGTCGTCGCGGAAGCGCGCGGGGCCGATCTCGTAGACGAGCTCGTGCGCATAGCCGTGGCAGGCGATCTCGTGCCCGCGCGCGGCGATCTCGCGCACCAGGGCAGGGCGCCGCTCGGCCACCCAGCCGAGCACGAAGAAGGTCGCGCGGCTGCCGCTCTCCTCGAAGGCGTCGAGCAGGCGGTGCGCGTTGTCGGTCACGCGCGACGGCTCGTCGTCCCAGCGGTCGCGCTCGATCAGGCCGTCGAAGTTCGCGACCTGGAAGTGCTCCTCGAGGTCCACGCTGAGCGCGTGGAGCGACATCACATGCCTCGGAACAGGAGCACCGTCTTCACGGTCTGCAGGATGATCAGGACGTCGAAGAGCAGGGAGCGGTGCTTCAGGTAGTAGAGGTCGAGCCCGAGCTTGGTCTCGAACTCCTCGATGTCGCTCGCGTAGCCGTAGCGGACCTGCGCCCAGCCGGTGAGGCCGGGCTTCTGCGCGAGGCGCAGGCGGAAGAGCGGGTAGCGCGACGCCAGGGTGTCCATGAACTCGGGCCGCTCGGGGCGCGGGCCGACGATGCTCATGTCGCCCGTCAGCACGTTCCAGTACTGCGGCACCTCGTCGAGGCGGGTCATGCGCAGGAAGCGGCCCACGCGCGTGACACGCGGATCGCGCTGCGAGGCGAAGCGCGCGCCCGAGCCCTTCTCGGCGTCGACCTTCATGGTGCGGAGCTTCATCACGCGGAACGGGCGGCCGTCCTTGCCGATGCGGACCTGGCGGTAGAAGACGGGGCCGCTCGAGTCGATGCGGATCGCGATCGCGCACGCCGCGAGCACCGGTGCGACGAGGGCCAGCGAGACCAGCGCCATCACCACGTCGAGCGCGCGGCGCGCGACCTCGGCGGCGCGGCTGGTGCGGAAGCCCTCGGAGAAGATCAGGTGGTTCGGGTTCACCTCGCGCAGGTAGAGGCGGCCCGTCAGGCGCTCGTAGAAGCAGAGGCCCGACTCCACGCGCACGCCGCGCATCTTCGCGCGCAGCAGATCGTCGGACGGGATCGAATCGTCGAAGGGGAACGACGCCACGACCACGGTGTTGACGTCGTCCATGTCGAGCATCTTCTCGAGCTGGTGGACGGCGCCGAGCACCGGGTAGCCGGCGACGCCCTGCGGCAGGAAGTCGTCGGACAGGAAGCCGAGCAGCTCGATGCCCGGATGCGGCGTCGAGGCGATGTGGTCGGCGATGGCGACGCCGAGGTCGCCGCAGCCGACGATCAGGATGCGGTCGGGCGCGCGGCGCACGGACGTCACCGAGCGGAACACGAAGCGGCCCGCGAGGAGCAGCGGGAAGTAGAGCAGCGCGACGCTCGCGAGTGTCTCGGTCTGCGCGGGCGTCGTGCGGACGGCCGCGAAGAGGAAGAGCGCGACGGCGAAGGCCACGCCCATCGTGCGCAACACCACGCGCACGTTCTGGCGCCAGCTCGACAACGTGCTCGGCGCGTAGCCCTCGCCGCTGGCGAGGGCGCCGCAGCAGAGCAGCGCGCCGACGCCCGAGACGAGCGCGAACACCGGCCCCGTCGCCGGCGGACGCGCGAAGATCCAGGTGAGGATGGCCGCGGCGACGAAGGCCAGGAAATCGAGGGCGATGGCCGCGGCGACGACGCGCCCGTAGGGATGCCGAAGGTAGTAGTTCACAGCAACACAGCTCCCGCGAGAGTCAGCTTCCAGCCGCTTCGACAACAGCGCGGCGAACGTCCCAACCGACGCACTCTCGACCTCTTCTACCCCTCCGAGTGTCCGCACTGGGAGGAGAGGTGACGCTCAAAAGCAGATGCCCACAGCTTTCTGCTCACATCCCGGTCGTGAGTGAATTCATCCTACACGAAAACTCTGTTTGGGCGGGATTTTCGAGGACAAATGCAAGTCGGTTGCCGTCACGTTTCCGTCACCCTTCTGGGTGGGAGCGAGATGGCACACTTTGCGCCGGGACGTTGCCCAGATCGGGTCGCTCTTTGCCGCTTGCAGAATGCGCGCTTCGAGCTCCGTCGCGACGCCGGGAAACGCCGTTAAGCTCGCGCCGCCATGCAGTTGGAGCATGTCGCGGCGCCGGGCGCGGAGTGGGATGCCTTCGTCACATCCGTGACTGGAGGTCATCTGGGACACGCCGCCGCGTGGGCCGATGTGCTGCGTTTTACCTACGGACTCGCGCCTCGCTATCTCGCCTGTCGCGCGGACGACGGATCGCTCCAAGGCGTGCTGCCGCTCTTCGACTTTCGAACCTTGCGCGGACGCCGCGAGCTCATCTCGATCCCGTTCCACGACGTCGCGGGCATCCTGTGCAGCTCGCCGGCAGCCGAGGCGCAGCTGCTGGAGGGCGCGCTCTCGCTCGCGCGCGAGCGCGGCGCCGCGGCGCTCGAGCTGCGCCAGGGCGCGCCGCTGCCCTCCCTGCCTGCTTCGCCGGCGAGCCCGCCTGCCGCGCGGGTCAACCTCGTGCTCGCGCTGCCAGCGGACGAGGACGCGCTCTGGAAGGGCCTCGGCGCGAAGGTCCGCAACCAGACGCGCAAGGCGGAAAAGGAGGGCCTGACCCTCGCGAGCTGGGATCCGCCGGAGCTGCTGGACGGCTTCTACCGCTGCTTCGCAGAGAACATGCGCGACCTCGGATCGCCGGCGCACGCGCGCTCCTTCTTCCACGAGATGGCGCGCGCGTTCGGGCCGCGGCTGCGCTGCTTCGTCGCGGCCGACGGCGCGCGCGCCGTCGGCGGGCTGGTCGCGATCCACTACGCGGATCGCGTCACGGTGACGTGGGCGTCGACCCTGCGCGCCGAGCGCGCGCGCTGCCCGAACAACCTGATCTACTGGCAGGCGCTGCGCTGGGCGGTCTCGCTGCGCGCGACGCACTTCGATTTCGGGCGCTCGCCCGTCGGCGGCGGCACGCACCGCTTCAAGCTCTCGTGGGGCGCCGAGGAGGCCCCGCTCACGTGGCAGCGCCTCACGCCGTCGGGGCAGCCGCTGCCGATCTCGCAGGCGAGCGCGGATCCGCTGCTCTCGCGCCTGTCGGCGCTGTGGCAGCGCATGCCGCTCGGCTTGACCTCGCGCCTCGGGCCGATGCTGCGGCGCCGCCTGGCGAACTAGGACCAGCCGACCTCGAGGTCGGCCTCCTTGCTAGGTCGTCGCCTTCACGCGCGGCAGGCTGCCGAGCACCGGGCGGTCGATCACCTCCTCGAGCTGGCGCGCGTCCAGCACGACGGGGTCGACGAGCTCGAGCAGCAGTGCGACGCCGAGAGAGAGTCCCATCGAGAGCGCGAGGCCGGCGGCGAGCAGCAGCCAGCGCGATTGCTTCGGCGCGGCCGGCGGGCGCGCGCGCTCGAGGATCTCGATCTGCGCGCCGTGCTGGGCCGTCTCCAGGGTCTCCGCGAGCTCGGCGTCCTCGACCTTGCGCAGCGAGGCCTGGTAGTTCTCGCGCAGCACCGTCTCCTTCTGCTCGAGCGCCTTGAGCTCCTCGGCGGCGGCGGGGATCTTGTCGACCCGCTGTACCAGCTCGTCCATCTCGGCGTCGATCTCGCCGATCCGCTGGCGCATCAGCGCGAGCTCGGTGCGGCTCGCGCGAACCGTCGGGGAGGCCGATCTCCCGCCCGCGCGCTCGTCCCGCACGATCGCTTCCTGGTCCGCCACGCGCTTGCGCAGCGCGATCACGTTCGGATGCTCGTCGGTATTGGCCGCGACCTCGCTGGCCAGCTTGCGCCGCAGCTCCCGCAGCAGCGCCTCGTTCTCGCTGGGCGCGCCGCTCTCGCCGACGCCGTTGTCGAGGTTGCTCTCCACCCGGGCGATCTCGGTCGCCAGGGTGGTGCGCCGGTCGTGCAGCATCTCGAGCTTGCGCATGCTCGGGTCGAGCTCCGAGGGGAGCTCGCCGCGGTGCTCGCGGCGGAAGTCCATGAGCTGCTGGCTGAGGGTGCGCAGCTCGCGCTCGTCGCGCTCGAGCGCCTGCTTGAGGAAGCGGGTCACGTTGCGCGCCTGCTCGGTGCGCTGCTCGAGCGTCGCGTCGAGCAGCAAGGACGCCAGCGCGTTGGCGACGTCGGCCGCGTCCTGCGCGTTGTCGCTCTCGAACGCGAGGCGATAGATGATCGACGTCTGCCCGCCCTCGCGCGAGATGCTCTTCTCGGGCTCGACGGTGATTTCGTTGCGCATGCGATCGACGAGCGACTCGCGCGCGACGCGGTCGCGCAGCGGACCGTAGAGCTTGTGCTCCTCGATGATGCGATCGAGGTTGGCGTGCGAGAGCACGCGGCCGACCGCGGCGTTGAGATACGCCATGGAGCTCTCCGCGATCGTCGAGCGGACGAACTCGCGGGGGATCTGCTGGCTGTTGATGACGACGCGCGCCTGCGCCTCGTAGCGCTGCGGCCACGAGTAGACCGTGGCGCCCGTCGCGCCGAGGCCGACGATCAGCGCGAGGATCATCCAGAGCCGGCGGCGCGCGAGGATGCCCATCGGGTCGAGGAGGAAGGGCGGGACCCCGCCATCCTTCGACTCGCTCGACTCGAAATCGTCCTGATCCGGCGCGTCCTGCCAGCTCACGAGGCCTCCCGCTCGGCGCTGGCGGCTTCCTCGGCGGCGTCGGCGCCGTAGTAGTCGTAGTAGCGGTGGCGCGGCACGCGCATGCCGTTCATGACCTGGCCGAGCACCTTCGCGCGCGGCAGCGAGGCCACGAGCTGGCGGAAGTTGCGCATGCGCGTGACGCCGAAGCGCGCGAGCAGGATGCAGGACGCGACGTGCTCGACGATGATGGCCGTGTCGGACGCCACCAGGCAGGCGGGCGTGTCGATCAGCACCAGCGCGTGGCGCGCCTCGAGCTCGCGGATCAGCTGGATGAAGCGCGGCGACACCAGCAGCTCGTGCGCCTCGCGCACCGGCGCGGCGATGGGATAGAGCTCGAGCTGCGGCCGCTGGATGGCGATGCGCAGGTCGTCGAGCCCGGCGTCGCCCGAGAGGTACTGCTCGATGCCGACCTCCACGTCGATGCCGAGGCGGCGCGCGACGCTCGGGTTGCGCAGGTCGAGGTCGACCAGCGCCACCTCGCCCTCCTTGTGGAGCGAGGCCATGGCGATGGCGAGATCGCAGGCGACGGTGGTCTTGCCCTCTCCGCGCACGGCGGAGACGACGGCGAGGCTGCGCCTGGCGGGACGCGAGAGCGCCGTGCGGATGCGCAGCGCCACGCGCCGGCAGGCGTCGAGGGCGGCGTCGTCGGAGAGGACGAGCACGGGGTCGGCGCCGTCCAGGCTCTCGATCATGCGCGCCGCGGGGAGCGGGGCGGGCGAGCGGCGGGCGTCGGCCGTCGGCGCTGGGCGTACACCCGGGTCGGCGACGGACGTGGGAGCCGTGAAGGGCGCGGGCGCGCGGGTCTCCCGCCGCCCGTCCTGGAGCTGCGCCTCGCGCGCTCTCCGGAGAGCATCGGCGATTTCACCCAACGCACTGCTCCGTCATCGCACCACGCTCCGAAACCGGGGTTCGCAGCCTCTCGCGTAGCCGACGGTTGGCCAGCGTAACAGAGAGGGCCGCTTCCCCCACCCTGATGTGCCGATCGGACGCTCCTGGGTGACGCCTGGTTCGCTTCCACAGGCATCGGCCGGGCGAACCCCTAGCTTTCGCGCGGGTCCGCGCAGCTCCCCAGGAAGGGCGAGCGCGCCAGCCACTCGCGGTCGGGGTAGTAGGCGAAGACGGGGGTGCCGTCCCGGATGACGTCGATCACGCGCTGGGCGACCTCCGGCGCGAGCGCCGGGCAGCCCCAGCTGCGCCCGAGCCGGCCGTGCTTCTCGATGAAGCGCGAGCCCACGTAGCTGGCGCCGTGCACGACGATCGCGCGCTCGAGCGCGTGGTCGTTCACGCCGGGCTCGAGCCCGGCGAGCCGCAGGGATCGCCCGTGGCGACCCACGTAGGTGTCGCGCGTGACGAAGAGACCGAGGCTCGAGGCCCGGCTGCCCGGCTCGTTCGAGAAGAAGCGGGTGAAGTTGGCGCCGCTCTGCTTGCCGTGCGCGACGAGCTCGCGGTGCAGGAGCGTGCCGTGCGTGACGTCGAGGACGTAGAGGCGCGGCTCCGTGGACGGACGCGAGTAGTCGATCACCGTGAGGAGATCGCTGTCCGGCAGCTCGCCGCGCTGGCGCGCGCACGACGACGCGCGCAGCGCGAGGCCGAGCACCTGGGCGTTCAGGCCGGGGGCCGCGGCGACGAGCGACTCGAGCGTGTACGAGAGCGGCGGACCCGCGGCGACCGGCACGGCGACGAGCAGCGCCGCGAGTGCTGCGAGCGCAAGCGTGCGGAGATGGCGGGCGCGTGCCGGCATGCCCCGCACCTTGTAGCCGATCTTGCGCGGCCGGGGCGAGGGGGCGCAGGCGACGCGCAAGTGACGCGCATCACCGACCCGCGCGGTCGCCTCCGCGCGAGCGCCCGCGCTACGTTGCGGCACCTCGCGCGCCGGTAGCTCAGCTGGATAGAGCATCAGGCTTCGAACCTGAGGGTCGGGGGTTCGAGTCCCTCCCGGCGCGCCATCTAATCCACTTTGACTGCACCGTATTTGCGGCATCCATCGGCTACGGATGGCGCGTGTAGCGCTGCCGATGTAGCACCGATGTAGCAACCACGAACGGTCGAGCGTGGCCGTTCCCATGGACGCCAATCAGGATTCTGGCGCCACCTCGCAGCTACATCCGGCGGTGGAGTTGATCAAGAAGACTCCGGTTCCCTGCAGAGGCGGCCACGAGAAGGCGACGGTTCATCACGTGATCCCAGCGCGAACGCGGCGCCGCGGCGAGGAGATGCGGCTCGTTCTCGAGAACGGCGGGAGTGGGTCACGCGCGAAAGCAGATACTGCGTTCAGAATTTCTGGCGAAGCGCGTTGA
>DASUFZ010000336.1:0-21530 GCA_036274295.1 Myxococcota bacterium | reverse complement strand
AAGAGCGGCAGCACCGCGCGCTCGACCATGCAGGTTCCGAGCCGCGGCTGCACCGGGTGCTCGAACAGGCTCGCCGAGACGTCGCCCTCGAGCGCGAGCGGCGCGACCGCTTCGTGCGGCGCGTCGAGCTGCGCCCACAGGCACACGCCGACGGGCGCGCGCCGCAGCGCCTCGAGCCCGAGCGTGAGGCGTTCCGGCACGTACGCGTCGTCGTCGTCGAGGAACGCGACATAGCGCCCGCGCGCGTGTTCGATGCCCGTGTTGCGCGCGAGCGCCGCGCCGCCCGCCAGAGCGCGCCGCACCAGGCGGAAGCGCGCGTCGTCGGGCAGCGCGGCCGGCTGCGTGCCGGCGTCGTCGACCACGATGCACTCGAAGTCGGCGACGCTCTGGGCCTGGAGGGAGGCGAGCGCCTCGGCCAGCAGCGCGGGCCGGTCGCGCGTCGGCACGATCACGGAGAGGAGCGGCGACTCGACAGCCACGGCCTTCGTGTATCACGCCGCGCAGCAGGCTCGCATCCGAGGTAGGCTGGCGCCGTGTCCCTGCGCATCCGCGACCCCGAGCTCTTCGGCGTCACCGAGACGTCGCTCACGCTCTCCTTCTCCGTCGAGGACGGCTCCGGGCCGGTCGACGCGCCCGCGCGGGTGCGGGTCGGCGGCGCGCTGCGCGCGGAATCGCACGGCAGCGGCACGCGGCTGGTGCGCGTCGAGGGCCTGGCGCCCGCGACGGAATACGAGATCTCGATCGAGGTCGACGGCGCGGAGCCTGCGGCGCGCGACCGCTACTTCCCGGGCCGCGCGATCACCCTGCCCGCGCCTGCGGCCGACGAGACCGCGAGCTTCGCCACCCTCAACGATCTGCATTTCGGCGAGCCGCGCTTCGGCGGCACCCTGCTCGCGAACGGCGACTACGGCCCCGAGGCGCCGGGCTTCCCGTCGGTGCGCGCGGAGGACACCGAGGTCCCGTACTGGCGCTTCATGAACGAGGACGCCATCGCCGAGATCAACGCGGCGGGCGTCGACGCGACCTTCATCAAGGGCGACATCGCCGACGTCGGACGGCCGGAGCAGTTCGCCGCCGCGCGCGAGGCCTTCGCGAAGCTCTCGGCGCCGCACCACGCCTTCCTCGGCAATCACGACTACTACGGGCGCCTCGACGGCTACGACGTCGACGGCTACACGCTGCTCGGCCAGCCGCCCGCGCCGCGCGCCGTGGATCTCGGCGGCTGGCGGCTGCTGCTGCTCGAGACCGCGCTGCCGGGCGAGCACCACGGTGTCTTCGAGGGCGAGCGCCTGATCTGGCTGGCGCGCGCGCTCGACCAGTCGCGCGAGACCCGCACGCCGACCTTGCTGCTGATGCACCACCAGCCGGTGCCGCCCGAGCACGCCGACAGCTACCCGAACACGATCGGCATCCGCCCCGACCACTCCGTTCCGCTGTTCTCACTCCTCGGTGCGCACCCGCAGCTGAAGGCCGTGCTGATCGGCCACACGCATCGAAACCGCGTCCGCCGCTACCCCGCAGCCGGGCGCGTGCCGTTCATCGAGGTGAACTGCACGAAGGACTACCCGGGCGGCTACGCCGTGTACCGCCTCTTCGAGGACGGCTCGTTCCGCCAGGAGGTCCGCCGCACCGGGAGCGAGCGCGCGCTGGCGCACTCGTCGCGCTGCCGCGACTTCTTCCGCGGCGGCTACCGCGACTTCGCGCTCGGCTCGCTCCAGCAGCGGAGCTTCGTCGCGGGCTAGTTCCTAGAAGATCGACTGGCCCGACGACGTGTCGCAGGGGCCGGCCGTCGAGAGGGTCGACGTGCTGCCGCCGCTGACGACGCCGGCGCCGGTGCAGGTGGTGCCGGGCAGCATGCCGGAGATGCCGGAGGCGTCTCCCTCGACCGGCTTCACGTAGCCGAAGAAGCTCGGCTGGAGATCCGCGTCGAGATCGGCCGAGGCCTCCGCGGTGTAGCGGACGAGCGAGCCCGAGCCGCCGGGCGAATCCGCGTACACGGCGTACTGGAAGTGCACCGCGCCCTCGGGCGCCCAGCCCAGAGCCGCGAAGCCGGGGCTGCCGCCGAAGGCGGCCTTCATCGAGCCGGGGAGCGTCGCGGGCACCGGCGCGGGGGCGCTGACGTAGGTGCCGTACTCCGCGAAGTAGCTCTCCTCCGCCTTCGAGATCGCCTGGAGGTTGACGCCGGCCTCGACGGACTTGGCGCGCAGCTGGAAGCGCATGAAGGCGGGGATCGCGACGGTGGAGAGCACCCCGATGATCACGACGACCACCATCAGCTCGATCAAGGTGAAGCCGGAGCGCCGCATTCCCGTCCCGCCGTAACGGCACCCCGCGCGGTGAAGTGCGTCTCGTTCTGATCGGCTGGCACGCTCGGCGGTTTGAGCCCCTATGCTGTCGCCGGGCGATGCGCCGCGTTTCCGAGCTCTTCTGGCGATTCCTGCCGGCGGTTCGCAGGGCCGAGCGCTCGCGCGCGGTGTTCTTCACCGGCCTCATGACACTGCTCTCTGCCGCCCAGACGCTGGGCCTGGCGGGCAGCGAGGCGCTGCTGCTCTCCCGGCTCGGCCCCGCGCGGCTGCCGGAGGCGTTCGTCGCGGCCGCGCTCGTGACGGTCGCCGGCTCGCTGCTCTACGCATCGCGGGTCGGTGTGCTGCGCAACGACCGCCTGTTCATCGGCATGTTGATCGCCGCCGGCGTGCTGCTGGGCGTCGCCGTGCCGGGAGCGCTCGCCGGGCAGCCGCTCGTGCTGATCGGCCTCTTCTGCGTCTTCTACCTGACGCAGGCCGTGTTCGTGAACCACTTCTGGACCTTCTCGGGCGACTTCTTCGACACGCTGACGAGCAAGCGCCTGTTCCCGGTCTTCACGGTGGGCTCGAGCGTGGGCGGTCTGCTCGGCGGTGTTGCGGCGCTCGCCGCGGTCGGAACGCTCGGGCCCGCCAGCCTGATCGCCGGCTGGGCCTTGCTGCTCGCCTGCGCGGCGTTGCTGCTGCTCGTCACGCGGCGTCTCCTGCGCAGCTGGGGGCCCGTCGAGTTCGAGGAGGCCGACGAGACCTCGGTGGAGGGCATGCGCGCGGCGGCCAGCTACCTGCGCCGCACGCCGCTCGGGCGCGCGCTCGCGCTCTCCGCGCTCGGCATGGTGCTCTCGCTCTTCCTGGCGCAGTACCTCTACTCGGAGATCTTCGCGGCGGCGTTCCCGCAGCCGGAGACCCTGGCCACCTTCTTCGCGGCCTATCTCGCCATCACGAATCTGATCGAGATCGCGCTCGAGCTGTGGGTGACGCCGTGGCTGATCCGGCACCTCGGCGTGCCGTCGGCGCAGCTCGCCCATCCGCTGCTGATGCTGGCGAGCTTCGGCGCGCTCTTCGTCCAGCCGGGGCTCGCCGCGGGCGTTTCCGCGCGCGTGTCGCGCGAGCTGATCGACAACGCCGTCGCCCAGCCGATCCGCTCGCTCGTCTGCAATGCGCTGCCACAGCGGCTGCGCGGGCGCCTGCGCGCGTTCCTCGAAGGCGTCGTGGTGTACGCGGGCATGGCGGCCGCCGGCGCGCTGCTGCTGGCACTCGACGAGCCGCCGGTGAAGGCGCTCGCCGTGGTCGGCGGGGCGGCGTCGCTGCTCTACCTCGGAGCCGGCTGGATCGTGCGGCGCGAGTACGTGCGCGAGCTCGAGTCCGCGATCCGCGCCGGACGCCTCGATCTCTCCGAGGTCGAGGGCATCGGACGCTTCGAGACGGAGCGGCTCGCGGAGTTCGCGCGCACCCTGCTGCGCGAGGACGCGCGGCGCCCTTCGCCTTCTCTGCTGCGCATGCTGCCGCAGCTCGCGGAGCACGGCGCGCAGGGTCTCGTGCGCGAGGGCTTGCGTCACCCGAACGCGCAGGTGCGCGCGGCGTGCGTGTCTGCCTTGGCGCGTACGCCGGAGGCCGGCAGCGACGTCGAGACGTTGCGCGCCGCCTGTTCCGACGCGGACCCCGGCGTGCGCCGCGCGGCGCTCGATGCGCTGGCCCGTCACCCCGCTGCGTTGGACGCGCTGCGAGCCGAGCTGGAGGCGCGCCGCGCGGATCCCGACGTGCGCGTGCGCGCGCGCGCCGCGTCGCTCGCCGGCGCCTCCGGCGTCGCGTGGCTGCGCGACATGCTGCGCTCGCCCGACGAGGACGCGGCGGCTGCCGCGGCCGCGCTGGCGCCCGCGAGCCTGGCGGCGGACGTCGCCGCGCGCGCGAGCGACGCCGGCGCGCCGCTCCGCAGCGTCGCGCTCGAGCGGCTCGCCGAGGTGGATCCCGGCGCGGCGCTGCCGCGCGGCGCGCTGGCCGACGCGCTCGGGGCGCCGGAGCCGCGCCTGCGCGCGGCGGGGCTGCGGCTCCTCTCGCACGCGCGCACTCCCGATCTCGCGCGGGTCGCGCGCGGGCTCGCCGATCCGGCGCTCGCGCCGCGCGGCGAGGCGATCCGCGCGCTCGCCGCGCACGGCGAAGCGGGCGTCACCGCGGCGCAGGCGTATCTGCGCGACGGCCGCGAGCGCGCCGTGCGCGCGGCGCTCGAGGTGGTGGCGCGCGTCGACGCGCCGTCGCGTCGCGAGCTGCTGCGCCGCGAGCTGCTCCACCGCGCGCGGCTGATGTGGGCCTGCGAGCTGGCGCTGCCGGATCTCCCCCAGGAGGCCGACATCCCCACGCGCTTCCTGCGCCTCGCCTTCGCCGACGAGGCGGCGCGCCACCGGCGCCTCGCCTTCCGCATCCTCGGCCTCGACGGCAACCCGCGCGCGATCCGCAACGTCTACCGCGCGCTCCGCTTCGGGGCGCCGCGCGCGCGCGCCGACGCCCTCGAAGTGCTCTCGAATCTCGGCGACCGCGAGGCCGCGCGCCTGCTCGTGCTGCGCTTCGAGGGCGAGCTCGACGAGGAGCACCGGCGCGCGGCGCGCTCGCTGGTGCCGGTGCCGACGGACGCCGCGTCGCTGCTGCGCGAGGCGCGCGGCGCCGAGAGCCTGTGGATTCGCGCAGCCGCCGCGGCGCTCGATCCGTCGCTCGGTCACAATGCGGTCGGAGTCGAGACGATGGAACGCCTGCTCGCGTTGAAGAAGGTGCCGCTCTTCGAGAGCCTCACCCTCGACCAGCTCGACGCGGTGGCGCGGCTCGCCGAGGAGCGCGACTTCCGGCTCGGCGAGGTGATCGTCCACGAGGGCGACGCCGGCGGCGAGCTCTTCCTGCTGCTCGAGGGCGTGGTCGAGGTGTTCCAGGGCCGCGAGGGCGGTGCGCGCGAGAAGCTCGGCGAGATCGCGGCGGTGGACTACTTCGGCGAGATGGCGGTCCTCGACGACCAGCCGCGCAGTGCCACCATCGTCGCGCGCGAGCCGACGCGGCTTCTCGCGCTCGCCGGCACCAGCCTGAAGGAGCTGATCCTCCAGATGCCGGACATCTCCTTCGAGATCCTGCGCGTGCTCTCGGCGCGGGTGCGGAGCGCCGAGCGCAGGGCGAGCGGCGAAGGCGCGCCTAGCGAGGCCTGACCCGCCGCGCGCTTGCGGCCGCTGGCCGGGCCTAGCATCATGCCGCGAGCCCGAGCCGGGGGGGTGGGCGCGCCGCGTGATCACGGTCTCGATGTCGGCGTTGGTCCACGCGCCTCGCAGCCGCGTCTGGCGCGCGCTCGTCGATCCGGCGGAGGTGGCGCGCTGGGACACGCGTGCGCTCGAGCTGCGCGGCGTCGCAGCCGACTACCAGAGCGACGGCCAGCCCGTGCGCTGGCGCTACCGGGTCGGCTCGGTGCCGCTCGAGCTCCAGGACACGGCGCTCGAGGTCGTTCCGCTCCAGCGCCTGCGCCTCGCGCGCTCCTTCGGCAGCCTGCGCTTCGAGGAGACCTTCTCGCTCGGCGAGGAGGCCGGCGGCGAGGAGACGCGGCTGGCGCTGCGGCTCGCGGCTCCGAACTCGGTGCCGACGTTCGGCGGCGGGCTCGACCGCTTCGACGTGCGCCGCTTCGCCTCCGAGCTCGTCGACGAGAGCCTGCGCGCGCTCCAGAGGTTCTGCAGCGAGCCGCGCTAGATGTGCAATTCCTCGGTGACCCACCGCGCGGGGTCGGCGAAGCGGTTGCGCGTGAGCGGCGAGAGATCGAGCGCGCCGTAGCGGCCCGTCGCGATCAGCTCGCCCATCGCCTGGCCGACGGCGTAGGACTGCATCACGCCGCGCCCGGTGAAGGAGTGCGCCTCGAAGAGATTCGCGAAGCCGTCGACGGCGCCGGCGATGCCGCTGCGGTCGGGCGTCACCGCGTAGAGTCCCGCCCAGCCGCGCACGTGGCCGCAGCGCTCGAAGCTGCTGGCGCGGTGCGCGAGCCGCGGCCAGATCTCGCGCTCGAAGAACGCATCGCCGTCGTAGTCGAAGTCGTAGCCCGGCGACTCGTCCGGCGTGGAGTAGCCGGCGAGCACGTGCGGCCCTTCCGGATGGAAGTAGAGGCCGCTCGCGTCGACGATCATGCCGAGTTCCTCGAGGCGGACGCCCTCCGCGAGGTCCTCGCGGTGCACGTCGACGAGGCTGATCTGGCGCCGCACCGGCTCGCTCGGGTCGGCGATGCCGATCTTCGCGGCCAGGACCGGCGACCAGGCGCCGAGGCAGTTGACCAGCACGTCGCACTCGATGCGCGTCTCGGCGACCGCCTGCGCAGCCGGCACCCGATGCGTGACCAGGATCTCGCGCAAGGTCTCCGCGTCCTCGAGCACGCCGCGCCTCGCGACCTCCACGACCTCCACCGCTTCCACCCGGCGCAGGCTGCCTCCCGCGCCGGCGACGCGCTGCGTGGCGACGCCCGCCGCGTAGTGACGGTTCAGGAAGCGCACGCCGCCTTCCTCCGCGCGCGCGCGGTACCACTGGCGGACGGCGTTCGGGTTGACGAGCCCGTCGAAGGGCGACCAGGTCGCGCCGACGAGCTCTTCGAGGGCGCGGTCGAGCAGCGGCACTCGGCGCGAGAGCTCGCCCACGTCGAGCGCCTCGACGCCGAGCCCGTGCGCGTTCTGGAGCGTGCGGCGCTCGAGCGCGCGCGCGTAGAGATCGCGGTCGTCGTAGAGCCACAGGTAGCCGCTGGCGCGGAAGCCGAACTCCGCGGCGTGCTCGCGGAAGAAGGCGATGGTGGCGCGACACGTCTCGATGTTGACCGGCTGCCACCAGGTCGCGCGCGCGCCGCCGGCGTTCAGCTCCGAGGCCGCGTAGATGCCGGCCAGATCGAGGTCGAGCACCGCGACGTCGCGGATGCCGCGGGCTGCGAGCGCGTACGCGACGCTCGTGCCGACGATGCCCCCGCCGACGACGAGCACGCTCGCGCGTTCCGCCGCGCCGTTCGCGCCCGCGTCAGCCGCGGCCGCGCTCCTTCCAGAAGGCGCCCCACGAGGGCCAGGCCTCGGGCAAGGTGCCGCGTCCGGCGTGGCGCGCCGGCCAGTTCGCCGGCTCCTGCGCGAGCGGGCGCTCGGCCGCCTCGACGCCGTACCAGAGCAGGTGATCGCGGCGCGCGAACAGCCAGGCGCCGTCGCGACGCTCGTAGCTGTCGCGGTACTGGATCGCCTGCTCGATCCACTTGTCGCCGTCCTGGATCTGGCCCCGGCAGTACACGATTCCCTTCGCGCGCTGCGCGCTCTCGAAATCGACCAGATGGTTGCCGACGAAGAGGATCGAGACGCCGATCGCGCCGAGCGAGTCGGCGAAGAAGCCGCGCAGCGCCGCGCGGCCCGAGGCGCTGCGCCCGACGCGCACGTCCGGCACGAAGAGCGAGACCAGCAGGTCGAGGTCGCGCGAGTCGATCGCCAGGGCGTAGCGGCAGACCAGCTGATGGAGCTCGTCGCGCGCGACAGCGCGCTCCACGGGCGTCATGCCGTCGCCGGCGCCCGTCACTTCTTCGGCTCCTTGCCCGGCGCCTTGGCGGGCGTCGCCTTGGCGTCGTCGTGCCAGATCTCGGTGTCGGGATGGAAGGCCTTCCAGGCGAGCCAGTAGGCCTCGGTCACCTCGACGCCCGCGTCGACGTCCCAGTCGAAGGTGCCCGTCTCCGTCGAGTAGCGGACCTGCACGCGCTTGCCGCCGATGCGCTCGTCCACGGCGCCGTCGCGCGTGAGGATCGAACCGAGATACGCGCGCGCCTTGCCGTCCACGACGACGCCGAGCACGAGCTCCTTCGCGTGGTAGCGCTCGTCCTTCGCGGTGACGGGGAAGAGGATCTTGTCCTGGATCCAGTAGGTGCTGTAGGGCGACATGCCGTACTGGACGTGCTCGGGATCCGGATGCGAGAGCACCTGCGTGTGGCCTGTGCGCTTCACCCAGGCGCCGGCCGTCTCCTGGCGCAGCGGCAGGCGTTCGAGGCGCTGGCCCGACAGCGGGCCCGCAATGGCCTTGCCGAGGAACTGCGACCACAGCGAATCGGTCTCGCGATCGAACATCAGGAAGTTGTCGTTGTAGAGCAGCCCCGAGACGCCGAACGTGAGGGTGCGGCCGTCGACCTTGCGCGAGAAGGCGACGGGCGTTCCCGCCAGCGGGTCGTAGGTGACGGCCACCGGCTTGTCGCCGATGACGTCGTTCACGATCTGGTGGTACTCGAGCATGCGCACGGGGTAGGCGCGCGCCTCGTCTCCGACCTGGAGCCCGAGCACCTCGGTCTCGAGCTCGAGCCACGGCGCCTCGGGCAGCTCGACGAACTTCGGCTCGTCGACGCTGTGGATGCCGTCCTTGCCGGGGCCGCCTTCGACGATCTTCGAGGTATCGACCGTGAGCTTCGTGAGGGTGAAGCCGCCCTTCTGCGGGGCGTCGGCCGCCTGCGCCGCGAGCGCGGCCGCTTGCAGCAACGCGGTGAGGTACGCGAGCAGGCGGATTCGCATGCGCCGAGTCTAACGCTAGTCTCGGCCGCCGTGAGCACGCCTCGACGTCTCCGCAGCGCGCGTGCGCTCGCTGTATGCGCCGCCCTGGCGCTGGTGCTGGCCGCGTGCGCGCCGAAGCAGCGCATCCCGCTCGACCAGTGCGTCACCGAGAAGGTGACCGTCTACGTCGACGGCCGCCTGCTCGAGGTGAGCCCCGCCGATCTCGAGCTCCGCAGCGACGAGCCGCACAAGCTCTTCATCAAGCGGCCCGGCGAAGCGCCGCACCTCGTCGTGCTCGAGCCGACACCGGACGGCGAAGGCAAGCTGCGCCTCGAGCCGGCCGAGCCCTGCAAGGAGGTGCTCGCGGTGGGCCTCGACCGCAAGCTGACGATCGAGGTGGACGAGGAAGAGGCGCCGGCCCCTTGAGCCGCGGGGCTCCTCGGCGCGCGCGCGCGGCGGCGCTCGCGCTCTGCGCGCTCGGCCTGATGGCGCAGGCGCAGCCCTCGGGCGAGAGCGCGGGGCTGCGGCTCCGCTACGGCTTCGCGCCCGGGCAGAGCTGGCGCGCGGTCTACGAGGTCACGCGCGAGACGCAGCTCGGCGATGGCGTGGAGCGCGATCGCGGCGTCGCGCGCTTCGCCTACCGCGTACGCGAGGGCGCGCAGAAGGGGTTCGTGCGCATCGAGGCGCAGCTCGTCTCCCAGGAGACCGCCGCCGGCGTCTCGCCGCTCGACTTCTCGCCGATCGTCTTCCGCGCCTCGGCCGACGCGCGCGGCCGCCTGCTCGAGCCGCACTTCGACGTCGGCGACGCGACGCCGCCTCCCGTGCCCGGCGTGGAGCCGGATCCGCTCGAGTACCAGCGCATGCTGGAGCAGGTCGCCTCGACCTGGCGCTCCGCCGTCTTCTGGTTCCCTGAGCTGCCCGAGCGCTCGCTCGCGACGGGCGGCTCGTTCGACGTCGTCGAGGAGCGCGACGAGGAGGTGGCGCCGAGCGTGACGATGCGGGTGCGGCGCACGCGCAGCTACCGGCTGAAGGCGGTCGCCGACGGCGTCGCGCAGTTCGGCGTGGTGGAGACATCGCGCGTGGACGCCGCCAACGCGCGCAGCGGCATCGCGTCGGAGGAGCGCGCCGAGGGCGAGGCTCGCTTCGATCTCGCGCTCGGCATGTGGACGCGCCACCAGCTCGCGTCGTCGCAGCACGCGAGCTACACGGGCGCGGAGCCGCGCGCGGCGACGGGCGAGATGAACGTGCACAGCGTCACGATCATCGAGATGCAGCGCGTGCAGGGCGGCGAGCGCCCGGGCACGTAGCGGTCAGGCCTCCGGGCCCGACGCGACGAGCGGCAGCTCGATCAGGAACGTCGTGCCGTGGCCCGGCGACGACTCCACGCTGATGCGGCCGCCGTGGCGCTCGATGATGCCGTGCGAGATCGAGAGGCCGAGCCCCGTGCCGACGCCGACCGGTTTCGTCGTGAAGAACGGGTTGAAGACCTGGCGCTGGATCTCCTCGGGAATGCCGGGGCCGTCGTCGTGGAACTCGAGGCGCACGCCGTCGGAGCTGCGGCGCGTGCGGATGCGGATCTTCCCCTTCTTGCCGATCGCGTCGCACGCGTTCATCAGCAGGTTCAGGAAGACCTGGTTCAGCTGGCCCGGGTAGCAGCGCACGCGCGGCAGGGTGCCGAAATCGCGCTCGACGGTGATGGCGGTCTTGAAGCGCGGCTCCATCAGCGCCAGGGTGCGCTCGATCTCCTCGTTGAGGTTCGCGTCCTGGAGCTCGGCCTGGTCCATGCGCGAGAACGTGCGCAGGTCCTGCACGATCTTCTTGACGCGCTCGGTGCCCTCGCGGCTGCGCACCAGCAGCTTGGCGATCGCGTCGCGCGCCTTGGCCGTCTCCTGCTCCGAGCGCCCCGGCGCCAGCAGCTTGGCGATGTACTCGTCGAGCAGCTGGAGATTCGCGTGCACGAAGCCGATCGGGTTGTTGAGCTCGTGGGCGACGCCGGCCACCAGCTGGCCGAGCGACTTCATCTTCTCCGCCTGCACGAGCTGCGTCTGCGTGTCGCGCAGCTCCTCGGTGCGCTCCTCGACGCGCGCCTCCAGGGTCTCGTTCAGCTTGGCGATCTCGTCGAAGGCCTTGGCGTTCTCGATCGCGATCGAGCTCTGGTTGGCGAGCGTGCGCAGCAGCATGCGATCGTCCGCGACGAGGCGCTCGCCGGAGATCTTGCGCCCGACGGCGATCACGCCGAGCAGGTCGACGCCGTAGAGGATCGGCACGAGCAGCTCGACCTCGAGCGTGTCGTAGACGTCGCGGCAGATCTCGCGGCTCTCCTCGTCGGGCTCGTCGTCGAAGTCCGAGCGCGAGAGGTCCTCGCGCCGCATCCACAGGTGCTTCCAGATCGGGTGGTCGGAGGGAATCTCGACGGCGAGCGCGTCGTCTTCCCACTCGCCGCGCGACGCCATCGCGCGCAGCACCTTCCCCTCGTCGTCGACCATCATGACCATGGCGCGCTCGACGCCCATGGTGTCGGTCAGCGCGACGAGGATGCGGTCGGCGATCTCCGAGAGCGAGAGCATCGAGACCATCGCCTCGGAGATCTCGCGCACCGCCACGCGATAGGTCTCGCGATCGCGGTCGAAGAAGCGGTCGACGAGCGCCTGCAGGCGGATGCGCAGCGGGTTGAAGGCGAGGATCGCGAAGAAGAGGAAGGTGACCTGGAACCAGCGGAAGGAGATGTCGAGGCGCGAGACGAGCGCGTCGGCGAAGGTGATGAGCAAGGCGAAGACGCCCGTGATCGCGAGGCTCGCGGCGCCGTACGCAGCCGACGACTTCGCGACGTTGCGGATCTCGAAGAGCTGCCGGCGCACGATCCCGTAGCCGACCGCGACCGGGAAGATGAACGCCCAGATCAGCGCGATGTAGTACGGGAAGGGCGTCCGCAGGATCCACTCGGCCGCGAAGATCAGGAGGATCGGGACGAAGGAGACCGTCGCGGCCAGGAAGACGAGATCCGCGCGGTCGCGCACGGCGCCCTCGTGGCGGCGCCGCTCGGCCGCCAGGATGCCGAGCGAGCAGAGGAAGAGCAGGCACGTGAACCAGAAGCTGAGGGTGATGCCGGAGCCGGCCGGGATGCCGAGCTGGATGTCGAAGATCGAGATCAGGCCGAGGCAGAAGGCCAGCCCGTACGGCACCCACTGGATGCGGCGGTGGCGCACCACCCAGTCCGGCTCGATCGGGTAGCTGGTGAAGAGGTGGAAGGTCGTCGCGCCGACGAGCGGCGCGTTGAACGCGAGGCGCGGCCAGCCCCACGTCAGGAAGTCCGTGCCGATCGTGAGCGAGAGCTGCGCCGACATCGCGGAGCAGAAGAGCAGCAGGGCGAAGGCGTCGGTGCGCTCGGATTTGAGCCACCACACGCCGGCCCCGATCACGATGTAGATCAGCGCGCCGACGATCAGCAGGCCCTGGACGAGCAGGGTGGTCGGCTGCGCCGTCCAGGCGGCCGGCTCGGGCAGCAGGTCGAGCGAGAGCAGCGAGCCGTCACGCTGCTCGAAGACATAGTGGTTCGGCACGCCGGCGCGCAGCCAGCCGAGCCCGCGGCGGATCACCTCCGTGTACGGCTTGCCGTTCAACTCGACGATGCGGTCGCCGGACTCGATGCCGCTCTGCTGGATGCTCGGCGCGAGCGCCATCACCACGGCGACTCCGCCGACTCGCGCGTCCGTGAAGGGATGGCAGAGGTCGCGCGCCGGGCGGCGCATGGCGTCCAGCGAGAAGAAGATCGCCAGCACCGCCCAGCCGACGAACAGAACGCCGACGGCCCGGCGCACCAGCAGAGTGGAGGACGGAGTCATCGGACTCCCGGCGGCACGCGGGCCAAGGCTAGGCGCGCGGCGCGGGAGCTGGCAAGGCTAGAGGCCTAGCGAGGCGCGGAGGCGAGCGACGCGGGGGCCTGCGCGGTGGGGGCCACAGGCTCCACCCGCACGCCGGGCGAGGAGAGCAGCAGCATGGCGAGGAGCGAGAGTCCACCGGCGAGCGTCGACAGCTTCAACATGGAGCCTCCGTGATACTCTGCGGCCGTTTCCTCTGACGTCATCGACAGGTCCGGGAGACCACTTGATGGCGAGTCGGGGCCGCACGCGGCGCTCGGTGGAAGCCGGCGCCTCCACTTGCCGGGTCGGCGCAGCAGCGCTGCGCGGGCGTTGCAGTGAGCCTGCCGGTCGGCGGCTCGAGAGGCGGTCGGCGTGCAGCTCGTGAGCTTCGAGCGCGCCGCGAGCGCACCTCATCCGCGCGCGTCGATCGGCGCGGCGGGCCTCGGCTTCGAGGCGCTCGAAGGCGTGACGCAGGGCGCGCGGCGGCTCGGCGCGCTGCTGACGGGCGGGCCGTCCGCGGGCTCCGTCGTCGACCTGAACCGCGCGCTCGCCGTGAAGCTCGCGGCGCAGGACGCCGGCGCTCCCGAGGCCGAGGCGAACTCGCTGCTGCCGTCCGACGCGCTGGCGTTCGCGCGGCGCCTGCCCGACGCCGAGCTCGCGGCGCGCGACGTCGTGGGCTGGGTCGAGCAAGCGGTCGCGCGCTACGACGCGCCCGATCTGGTCGCGGCGGGCGTCGTGACACCGCGGCGCGACGTGCGCCTGGCCGCGCCGGTCCCGCGCCCCGGCAAGATCGTCGGCGTGCTCTCGAGCTATGGAGCGGCCGGCGCGCAGGAGCCGTCGAACGGTCCCTCCTTCTTCCTCGAGGCTTCCTCGGCGCTCGCAGGCCCCGAGGACGAGCTGTGTCTGCCGCATCCGGCGCCGCGCGTCCGCTTCGAGGGCGGGCTCGCCGTCGTGATCGGCCGCACGGCGCGCAACGTCTCCGACGCAGAGGCGTTCGACTGCGTGCTCGGCTACTGCGCGGCGCTCGACTTCGAGATCGGCGCCGCCGATCCGGCCGACACGCTCGCGCGCTCGCGCGACGGCTCGACCCTGCTCGGGCCCGTGCTCGCCACCCGCGACGACATCCCCGATCCGCACGATCTCGGCATGCGCCTGCTCCTCTCGGGCCGGCGCGTCCACGTCGCGCGCACCAAGGAGATGCGCTTCGAGGTCGCGCGGCTGATCGCGGCGGCCTCGGCCCGCGTGACGCTCGAGCCGGGCGACGTCCTGCTGACGGGCGGGCTCTTCTGCGCTCCGCAACGAGCCCTGCGCGACGGCGATGTCGTCGAGGTGGAGATCGAGCGGGTCGGGAAGCTCGCGACCTACGTGCGCGTCGCAGGCGCGGGCACGTAGCGCAGCAGCACGCGGCTGCCGTCGGCGTTGCCGGCGCGCATCTTGTCGCGCCAGCTGCCGATCTCCTTCGGGTACTTCTCGTCGTAGGCGGCGAGCAGGCGATCGACGAGGCCTGCGTCCTTCACGATCGTCGCGCGCGCGTCGAAGCTCGGGCCCTTGCGGAAGCCCTCGTTGCCGAAGCCGAGGGTCTTCACGCGGCCGTAGTCGCCGACCCAGATGCGGGCGCCGAGACCCTTCTTCGCGGCGCGCGCCTTCCACGACGTGCTGGCGCTCGTCAGCACGACGGCGCCGTCGATCCAGGCGAACCACACCTCTCCGTGGCAGCTGCTCTCCTTGCCGTCCGAGCGCAACGGGGACACGTAGACGAAGGAGCTCTTCTCGAGCGCGGAGGTGAGATCCGGGGAGAGGCCGTCCGGCGCGGCGGCGAAGAGCCGGCGCGCGGGGAACGTGAGCGCGGCGGGCGCGAGCGCGAACCCGGCCGCGGCGACGAGGAAGCGACGGCGTGTGATCAGATCCCGGATCCCTGTTCCTCCTCGGGCACGTGGATCCCGCACTCGCGGGTCTCGGGCCGCTCCCACCACCAGCGGCCCGATCTCGGATCGTCGCCGGGGCGGACGGCGCGCGAGCACGGCTCGCAGCCGACCGACGGGTAGCCCTGTGCGTGCAGGCGGTTCACGGGCACGTTGTGCGCCTGGACGTACGCCATCACCTGGTCGTGCGTCCAGTCCGCGATCGGGTTCACCTTGACGATGCCGCCGTGGATGAAGTCGAGCTCGACCTTCGGCGTGCTCTCGCGGGTCACGTTCTGATCGCGGCGGAGCCCCGAGACCCAGGCGTCCATGCCGGCGAGGTAGCGCTTCAGCGGCTCGACCTTGCGGATGCGGCAGCAGAGCTGGCGGTTCTCGATCGACTCGTAGAAGAGATTCATGCCGCGCGCGCGCACCATCGCCTCGACGTCCTCGGCGCGCGGCAGCAGCACTTCGACCTGCTTGTCGTAGCGGTCGCGCACGCGGTCGATGAGGTCGTAGGTCGCCTGCGGCAGACGGCCCGTGTCGAGCACCACGACCCGCGAGGCGGGCTCGATGCGGTGCATCATGTCGAGAAGGATCAGACCCTCGGGCGCGCCGAACGAGCAGGAGAGGGCGATGCTCGGATGGAAGTTCTTGATGGCCCAAGTAAGGATCTCCTGGGCTCCCAGGCGCTCCCCATCTCCGGACTCGATGAATCGTAGGACCCTGGAATCAATCTCTTTTTTGGCCAGATTCGACATGGGTGGCGCTCCGCGCGTCGAAACACCCTATCGGACTTTGCGGGCATGTACACGAATTCCCGATCCAGGAAGTCGATGAAAAGGCCGGGGCTTCAGCGAAGCTGATCCTCGACTCCCCTGACCTTGTCGTCCATGGAGGCGGCGCGGTCCCGGCGGTCGTCGATCTTGATCACGGTTCCGACCCGCACCGCGCCGGCTTCGAAGACCGCCTCCTGCATGCGCCGGATGACGGCCATGACGACGTCGAGATCGCCCTCGAGCGTGGTGAACATCGCGTCGAGGCGGACCTTCACGCGCGTCTCGGCGCGGGCGACCCGCAATGCGGCCGCCACGAAACGCGAGACGCTCACTCCCTCGCCGACCGGCGAGATGCTGACTGCGACGATGGCCATGCGGGCTCCTCCGATGGGTCGCAGCGGCGCACCGCTGCGGGATCGCGTACGCGCGACGCCAGCGCCTCGATCGACTCGCCGAGGACGGGATGGACGAGCCGGGGCGCGAGCTCCGCGAGGGGCTCGAGGACGAAGGCGCGCAGGTGCAGGCGCGGATGCGGCACGACGAGGTCGGGCGCGTCGATGCGCCGCGAACCGAAGAGGAGCAGGTCGAGGTCGAGGGTGCGCGGCGCGCCGTGTTCGCGCGCGCGGCTGCGGCCCGACTCGCACTCGATCGCGAGCAGCCGCGCGAGCAGCGCCTGCGCCGGGAGGCGCGTCTCCAGGCGCGCGACCGCATTGAGATGCGGGGCCTGGACATCCGGCCCGACGTGGCGCGTCTCGTAGAGCGAAGAGACCTCGACCTCGCGCACGCCGGGTGTCGCGCGCAGGGCGGCCAGCGCGGCGACGAGATGGTTCGCGCGCTCGCCGACGTTGGAGCCGAGCCCGACGTAGGCGCGCTCCCAGGTGGCGGACGGGCTCTCGGCGCTCACCGCGCGAGCTTACCGGTACACTGCGGCCGTGTCGGACACCGGCCAGGAGCTGCCGCTGCTGCGCGGCGAGGTACCCGGGCCGCGCTCGCGCGAGCTCGCGCGCCGTCTCGCGCAGGTCGAGAGCCGCAACGTCACCTGCGTGCTGCCGGCGCCGCCGATCTTCTGGGAGCGCGCGCGCGGGGCCAACGTCTGGGACGTCGACGGCAACCGCTTCGTCGACCTCAGCGCGGGTCTCGGCGTCGCGGCGGTCGGCCACGGGCATCCGCGCGTCGTCGACGCGGTCACCGAGCAGTCCGAGCGGCTGCTGCACGCCATGGGCGACGTCCACCCGGCGGCGGTGAAGGTGGCGCTGCTCGAGGCGCTCGTTGCGCGCTTCCCGGGCGGGGGGCCGGCGCGCGCGATCCTAGGATCGTCCGGCTCGGACGCCGTCGAGGCCGCGCTGAAGACCGTGCTCGTCGCGACCGGGCGCCCCGGCGTCGTCGCCTTCGAGGGCGCGTACCACGGCCTCGGTCTCGGCGCGCTCGACGCGACCTGGCGGCCGCACTTCCGCGATCCGTTCCGCGCACGGCTCCCCGGCGCGACCGTGTTCGCGCGCTACGGCGACGCAGAAGCTGCGAAGCGCGCGGCGCGCGCGAGCGGCGTCCCGATCGGCGCGCTGCTGGTCGAGCCGGTGCAGGGCCGCGGCGGCGATCGGATCCCGCCGCGAGGATTCCTCACGGCGCTGCGCCGCCTGTGCGACTCCGAGGGCTGGCTGCTGATCGCCGACGAGATCTACACGGGATTCGGTCGCACGGGGCGCTGGTTCGCGTGCGAGCACGAGGGCGTGGTGCCGGATCTCCTCTGCGTCGCGAAGGGGCTGGCGTCGGGCATGCCGATCTCCGCCTGCGTCGGGCGCGCGCAGTGGATGGACGCCTGGCCGCCCTCCGGCGGCGAGGCGATCCACACGCAGACCTTCCTCGGACATCCGCCGGCCTGCGCGGCGGCGCTCGCGAGCATCGCCGTGCTCGAGCAGGAGAAGCTGGTGCCGCGCGCTGCCGAACTCGGCGCGCGCGCGCTCGCGGGCCTGCGCGCGCGGCTCGCGGGACGGGCGGGCGTCGCCGACGTGCGCGGGCTGGGCCTGCTGCTCGCGATCGAGTGCGACACGCCCGAGCGCGCGTCACGCGCCTGCGCAGGCGCGCTCGCGCGCGGCGTGATCGCGCTGCCGTCGGGCGACGACGGCCGCGTGCTGAGCCTCTCGCCGCCGCTCTCGATCGCGGAGCCGCTGCTCGAGGATGCGCTCGCGCGCGTGGCGGACTCGCTGTGACGGGCAGCGGCGGCGATCCGGCACGGGCGTCGCTCGACGCCGACGTGCTGCGCTGGATGCGCGAGCCGGCCTGGCGTCGCGACGATGCGCGCTTCGAAGCGCTCGCGCTGCGCGTCTTCGCGCACCAGTTCGAGCACTGCGCCCCGTATCGGCGCTTCTGCGAGGGCCGCGGCCGCACGCCGCGCAGCCTCGAGAGCAGCGTGGAGATCCCGCCCGTGCCGACGGGCGGCTTCAAGGAGCTCGTGCTGACGTCGTTCCCGCTCGCGCGCTCGGTCCATCGCTTTCGCACCAGCGGGACGACCGCTGGCGCGCGCGGCGTCCTCTATCTCGACACGCTCGCGCTCTACGAGGCGTCGCTCCTGCCTTCGTTCCGCCGCCACGTGCTCCCGGATCTCCGCGACGGCGCGCGCGCGCGCATCGCGGTGCTCGCGCCGTCCGCGCGCGAGCTGCCCGACTCCTCGCTCTCGCACATGTTCGAGGTGGTGCTGCGCGAGCTCGGCGACGCCTCCAGCGCATACTTCGTGCGCGGCGGCGAGCTCGACGCCCTGTCGCTGCTGCGCTTCCTCGAAGAGGCCAGCGCCGCCGCCGTGCCGGTCGCGCTCTGCGGCACCGCCTTCGCCTTCGTGCACCTGCTCGACGCGCTCGCCGCGCGCGGCCGCGCCTTCGCGCTGCCAGCCGGCTCGCGCGCGCTCGAAACGGGCGGCTTCAAGGGCAGGGCGCGCGTGCGCCCACAGCGCGAGCTCTACGCGGAGATCGAGGCGCGCCTCGGCATTCCGGCCGCGCGCATCGTGAACCAGTACGGCATGACGGAGCTCGGCAGCCAGTTCTACGACTCCGTGCTGCTCGAGCCCGGCGCGCTGCGGCGCAAGCTCGCGCCGCCGTGGACGCGCGTGCTGATCGTGGATCCCCTCGGCGGCAATCCGCTGCCTCCCGGACGCACCGGCGCGATCGTCGTGCAGGACCTCGCCAACACCGGCAGCGTCTTCGCGGTGCAGACCGCGGACCTCGGCGTCGCGCGCGGCGACGGCTTCGAGGTGATCGGCCGCGAGCCGGGCGCAGAGGAGCGCGGCTGCTCGATCGCGCTCGACGAATTGCTCGGGGGCGCGGCGTGACGCCCGACGGGGTGCGCGCGCGTCTCGACGCGCTGCGCGAGGCCGGCGCGCGCATGCGGGCGAGAGCGCCGCAGGAAGTCCTGGCGCTGCTCGCGCGCGCGCTGGACGTCTGGAGCGATCCGGCGTCGGCGTGGCGGCGCGAGCTCGAGGCGAAGCTGCCGGCGGCTACGGGCTTCGCGCCGGAGACCGTCCGGCGCGGTCTCTCTCGCGCGCTCACCGACTGGAACGGCGACGCGCTGCGGCGGCTCGCCGCGCGCGAGCTCGGCGCTGCGCATTCGGGCTTCGAGACCTGCGCCGTCGTGCTCGCGGGCTCCATCCCGATGCCGACCCTGAAGGCGCTCGTCGCGCCGCTGGCGCTCGGCACGCCGGTGCTGGCGAAGCCCGCGTCGCGCGATCCCGTCACGGCGGAGCTGGTGGCGCGCTCGCTCGCCGAGATCGATCCGGGGCTCGGCGCGTGCGTCGGCCTGGCGCCGCTCTCGCGCGCCGACGCCGGAGCGCTCGACGCGCTGCTCGCGGCCGAGTGCGTCGTGGTGTACGGCGACGATGCGACGGTCGCGGAGCTGTCTTCGCGAAGCCGCGCGCGCCGCTTCCTCGCGCACGGCCATCGGCTCTCGCTCGCCGTGCTCGGAGCGGACGCGCAGCGCGGGGAGGCATTGCGCGACGCGGCGGCCGGGCTCGCCGAGGACGTCGCGCTGTGGGATCAGCTCGGCTGCCTCTCGCCGATCGCGCTCTACGCCGTCGGCGCGGACGCCGAGACAGCGGATCGAGTCGCCGGGGCGCTCGCCGCGGCGTTGCGGGATGCGGCGAAGCGCTGGCCGCGGGGCATGGTCGAGCCCGCAGCGGCGGCGCGTTTCGCGAGCGAGCGCGCGGAGGCCGAGCTGCGCGCGGCGGCCGGCGGCGGCGTGGCCGTCCACGCAGATCCCGCCGGTCGGTGGTGCGTGGTGCGCGAGGCAGACGCGCGCGCGCGTCCGGCTCCGCTCCATCGCTTCGTGCGCGTGCACCCCGTCCGCGATCTGGCGGCGCTCGACGCCGCGCTCGCGCCGCTGCGGCGTCACCTGGCCGGGGTCGCGCTCGCCGGCTTCGCCGCCGAGCAGCCAGAGGTCGCGCGCGCGCTCGCAGCGGGCGGCGCGTCGCTCGTGTGCGCGCCCGGATCCTTGCAGGCGCCCTCGCTCGCCTGGGAGAGCGAGGGGCGCGGTGTTCTGGCCTCGCTGGCTCGCGTCGCTGCGGGGCAGGGTTAGACTCGGAAACCGTGCGGATCCATCTCGTCACCCCGCGCAACCCGCCGTCCTTCTGGACCTACGACGAGATCCTCCCCACGCTCGGCAAGCGCTGCATCTTCCCCAACCTGTCGATGCCGACCCTCGCGGGCCTCACGCCGCGCGAGCACGAGATCGTGCTCTCCGACGAGAACGTCGAGGAGATCGACTTCGACGTCGACGCCGACATCGTCGGCGTCACCGGCTACATCATCCACAAGCCGCGCCTGCTGGAGATCCTGGCCGAGCTGCGCCGGCGCGGGCGCTTCGTCGTGGTCGGCGGTCCCTACGCCTCGCTGTGTCCGGAGGAGCTGCGCGGGCTCTGCGACGTCCTCTTCGTCGGCGAGGCGGAGGAGACCTGGCCGGCCTTCCTGCGCGATTTCCAGGCCGGGAGCTGGAAGTCGGAGTACGTGGCGGCAGAGCTGCCCGATCTGCGCAGCTCGCCGATGCCGCGCTTCGACCTGCTGCCGGTCGACCGCTACCACGCGCTGACGATCCAGTTCGCGCGCGGCTGTCCTTTCACCTGCGAGTTCTGCGACATCATCGTCATCTACGGCCGCCGGCCGCGCGCCAAGAGCGTCGAGCAGGTGATGGCGGAGATCCGCGAGTGCCACCGCCTCGGCGCCAAGCAGGTCTTCCTGGTCGACGACAACTTCATCGGCAACGTGAAGCTCGCGAAGGAGCTGCTGCGCGAGATGGCGGCGTGGGGCGCCGCGCACGACTACCCGATCGATTTCAACACCGAGGTCTCGCTGAACGTCGCGCGCGACGAGGAGCTGCTCGAGCTGCTGCGCGCCGCCAACATGACCACCGTGTTCATCGGCATCGAGTCGCCGCGCGTCGACTCGCTGCGCGAGACGAAGAAGATGCAGAACGCGCGCGGCGATCTCGTCGAGAGCGTGCGCCGCGTGCAGGCGTACGGCATCCAGGTACAGGCCGGCATGATCGTCGGCTTCGACCACGACGACGCCTCGATCTTCGAGGAGCAGCTGCGCTTCATCCAGGACGCGCAGATCCCCGTCTCGATGACGGGCATGCTCCAGGCGATGCCGCGCACGCCGCTCTACGAACGCGCAGAGCGCGAGGGGCGCCTGCTGGAGGCGTCGACCGGCGACCAGTTCGTGTTCTCGAACCTGCTGCCCGTGCGCATGAGCCGTCTCGAGCTCTACCGCGGCTATCGCTGGCTGCTCGGGCAGCTCTACGACTTCCGCAACTATCGCGCGCGCACGCTCGCCTTCCTGACGGCTCGCGGCCCGCAGGTGAACCGCGGGCGGAACATCCGCCGCGGCGACATGACGCGGCTCGCGCGCATCCTGCGCGAGACGGTCTGGCGCGCCGGCCCGCGCACGGCCTGGTTCACGCTCTCGCTGCTCGGCGCGACCCTGCTGCGGCGGCCGGCCGCCTTCAAGGAGGCGGTGTCCTTCGCCATCTCGCACCGCGCCTTCCACCGCTACGTGGACGCGCTCGCAGCCCGCCTCGACGCCGCGATCAACGAGCTCGAGCGCGAGGCCCAGCGAGGCTCGCCGCTGCCGGAGGCCTAGTGCCCCGAGTCCGGAGTTCGCCTGCATTCGGCCGCCGCTACGGGTCGCTGGCTTCGTTGCGCTCCCTGCGCCGTAGC
>DASUFZ010000335.1:0-4647 GCA_036274295.1 Myxococcota bacterium | reverse complement strand
TCCACGCCCGCCGAAACCCGCGGCATGAGACAGACACGCATCCGCACGGCAATTCCCGTGGAGATCTGCACTGGCGGCCGGGTCGTGGAGGGCACGGTCCGCAACGCGAGCCACGGCGGTATGTTCGTCGAGACGCGCGCGGTGCCGGCGCAGGGCGAGCCCGTGTCGCTGCGCTTCTCCACGCGCGACGAGATCCCGATCGAGCTCACCGGCCTGGTGTGGTGGACGACCGAGGATTCGCCCTACCGCCACGCGCGGCGCGGCTTCGGCCTGCGCCTGCTCGAGGACGACGTCCGCTACTCGGCGATGCTCTCGCGCATGGCGAGCTAGGAGCCTGCCTTCGCTCTCTCCAGCCGGCCGACGAGCCGCAGCAACCCGTCGAGGATGGTCAGCGGGTGCGGCGGGCACCCGGCGATGTAGAGATCGACCGGAAGGCTGCCTTCGACTCCGTTCGCGACCTCGGGGTGGTCGATGTAAGGGCCCCCCGAGATCGCGCAGGCACCGACTGCGATCACGATCTTCGGCGCCGGAACGGCATCGTAGGTCTTCTGCAGCGCGAGCCGCATGTTCTGCGAGAGCGCACCGGTGACGAGCAGACCGTCCGCGTGGCGAGGCGACGCCACGAACTGGATGCCGAAGCGCGAGAGGTCCCAGCCCACCGTGTTCAGCACGTTCACGTCGAGCTCGCAGGCGTTGCAGCCGCCCGCGCTGACCTGACGCAGCTTGAGCGAGCGGCCGAAGAGCTTGCGCAGTCGACCCTGCAGCGCATCGGCGAGCCGCAGCTCCTCATCCTCGCCGATCACCAGCTCCCCGCGTTCGCGCACGGCCAGCCGGTAATCGCCTCCGTAGTCGAGCGCGCCTTCCGGGCACGCGCTCGCGCAATCGGTGCAGAAGAGACAGCGGCCGAGATCGATGCGAGGCCCCTCGCGCAGGTCGATCGCGCCGGTCGGGCACGCGTCCGCGCAGTCGCTGCAGCCGACCGGACACCTGGAGGCGTCGATCCGAGGGCGGCCCCGAAAGCGCTCGGGCAGCGGCGGAGGCGGCGCATCCGGATAGCGCATGGTGCGATGCCCCTGGCGGAGGCGTGCCCGGATCACGTCGATCATGCGAGGGTCCTCTTCGGCTGCGGCTCGGACATCACAGATCGTGGCCGCAGTAGGACAGGTTGAAGCTCTTGTTGCAGAGCGGGAAATCGGAGATCTGCTGACCCCGGAGCGCGTAGGCGAGCCCCATCCAGTTGTGGAAGGACGGGTCGACCACCTTGTATCGCTCGAATCTCCCCGCCGCGTCGGTGAGGGCGACGTGGCAGAGCTCGCCCCGCCAGCCCTCCGCGAGCGCGACGGCGACGTGGTCGGGCGCGAGGGCTTCCACGCGACTCCGCGCCTCGCCGGGCGGCAGGCTGCGGAGCTGCTCGCGCACGAAATCGATCGAGCGTTGCACCTCGAGCCAGCGGACGTACGCGCGCGCGAAGACGTCTCCGCCGTTCCAGGTGGAGACGGGGATGTGCGCGAAGCGGAAGATCCCCGACGGGTGATCGTGTCGGACGTCGCGCGGGAGACCGCAGGCGCGCGCGGCGAGACCCACCAGCCCGAGGCTCTCCGCCACGTCGCGCGCGAGGACGCCCGTCTCCTCGAAGCGCGCCATCACGGACGAGCTGCTCCAGAGCAGCTCGACGGCGTTCACCGTGTCGCGTTCTGCGGCGTCCAGGCGCGCGAGCAGATCGCGCACGAGCGCCGCGTCGACGTCGAAGCCCACGCCGCCGGGGCGGATCATCCCGCGGCCGAAACGGCTGCCGCACAGGCTCGCCGTCATGTTGAGGAAGTCGCCGCGCAGCCGCCCGCAATACGCCGCGGTCGGCAGGAACGCGACGTCGTTCGCCAGCGCGCCGAGATCTCCCACGTGATTCGCCAGGCGTTCGAGCTCGAGCGCGATGCCCCGCAGCGCCTGGGCGCGCGGAGTCTTCTGGCACCTCGCCAGGGCCTCCACGACCTGGCAATACGCGCTCGTGTGTCCGACGGTGGTATCTCCCGCCAGCGTCTCCGCGTAATGGAGCGAGCGTCTGTCGGGACCGCCCCGCAGCGCCTGCTCGACTCCCCGGTGCTGATAGCCGAGCGAGATCTCGAGATGGAAGACGTTCTCCCCGTGACACTGGAAGCGGAAATGGCCCGGTTCGATGACCCCGGCGTGGACGGGACCGACGGCGACCTCGTGCACCTCGTCGCCCTCGACGCGGTAGAAATCGGTGACGCCGATGGCAGGTCCCTCGCCGCCCTGCCCGGAGAAGATCTCGTAGCCGCGCCGATACGCGCGCTGGAAGCGGACCGGCTTGAGCCACGGGTGGCCCTCGGGCCGCAGGCCGTACTGCTCCGCGATCTCCCGCTCGAAGAGATGCACCTGCGGGCAGGCGGGCGTGAGTGAATCGAACGCGCGTCCGCTTACGCGGGTCCGGCCGAGGTGCAGGCGCGCGTTGCGATCGTCGGCGAGCACGACCACGAGGCCGACGTCGTCGGGATCCGGATCCAGCATGCCGAAGAAGGCTGCGACCCGCGCTCCAGCAGCCACCGCAGCCGAGACTCCGCGAAGGAGCTCGGCCGGCGGGACGAGCGGCACCTTGGCGCGCGCGATCGCTCGGCCGTTCCCGATCGTGGCGAATTCCGCCGAGCCGTTCGCGCTCACGGGCCCGTCTCCAGGAACCGGGCTGCCTCGTGCAGCAGCGACAAGAGCGGCGCAGGAATCTGGAGGCCCATGAGCAGGACCACCGCCAGCGAGAGCAGCACGGGGGCACCCGTCAGCAGGCCGTCGCGATAGCTGCTGCGCTCCCCCTCCGCAGACGGCGGCCCCTGGACCATCGCGAGAACCGTCCGGCCCATGCCGATGAAGACCACGAGCAGGAGCAGGAGGACGCCCCCGCCGATCAGGAATCGCTCCGCGGCGAACGCCCGACTGACGATCAGGAACTCGCTCACGAAGGGTCCGAAGGGCGGAGAGCCCGTGATGGCGAAGAACCCGAACAGGAAGAGCGTTCCGGAGAGCGGCACCCGACGCATCGCGCCGCGCACCTCGTCGATCGACTTGCTGTCGAAGGCGCGATGGATGTTCGCGGCCGACAGGAAGAGCACCCCTTTCGTGAGGCCGTTGTTCAGCATGTGAAGCAGCGCCGCGAAGACACCGGCGCCTCCGAGCCCCACCCCGAGAACCAGGATTCCCATGTGCTCGACGCTCGAGTAGGCCAGCATCCGCTTGAAATCCCGCTGGCCCACCATGAAGACGGCAGCAACGCCGATCGACAGGATGCCGAGGAAGACCAGCAGCCCGCGCGCATACGCGCTTTCGCCCGCTGCGGCGCAGATGTGGAAGACGCGCACGAGTGCGAGGAATGCGCAGTTCGTGAGGCCGCCGGCCAGCAGCGCTCCCACGACACCCGGCGCCTCTCCGTAGGCGTCGGGCTTCCAGGTGTGCATGGGCGCGAGCCCCATCTTGGTCCCGTAGCCGACCAGCAGCAGCACGAAGGCCACCTGGAGCCAGGAGCGGTTCATCCGGCTCGCACGCGCCAGCAGATCGCTGAACAGGAGAGACGAGTCCTCACCGAGAGACGCGTAGGCGAGGAAGAACGAGCCGAGCAGCGCCAGCGCGATGCCGACCGATCCGACCAGCAGGTACTTCCAGGTCGCCTCGATCGAGCGCGGGGTCCGGTTGAAGTAGATGAGCGGTGCGGTCGTGAGCGTGGCCGCTTCGACCGCCACCCACATGAGCCCGAGATGCTGCGAGCACGCGACCAGGGTCGTCATCGCCAGGAAGATGAGGAGGCAGGGGACGAAGATCCGGTTCGAGAGCTCGCGGCGATAGCGCAGGTACCCCACCGCGTAGACCGAACAGATCCCGAACAGGACGGACAGCAGCAGCAGCACGAGCCGGCCGGGCGGATCGAGAGCGAGCCAGCCTCCGAACGAGCTCGCACTCGCATCCCCGACCACCAGCAGCGAGAGCGCCAGGTGCGGCGCCGCGGCGATCGGCAGCACCCAGGGGCGCTGACGATCGGAGGGGAGCAGCCAGGCCACGCCCGCGGCAACCAGGGGCAAGGCGATCAGCGCGAGCAGCAGCACCGCGTCACTCCTTCAGCGCAGCGAGGCGGCGCGTGTCGAGGGAGGCGAACTCGCGGTTGATGTGGTGGATGATGATGCTCACGACGAAGATGCCCACGAAGAGATCCAGCAGGACGCCGATCTCGACGAGGAACGGCATGGCGTCGACGAGCAGCATCCCGAAGATGAAGATGCCGTTCTCGAGCACCAGGTAGCCGATCGCCTGGGTGATCGCCTTGATGCGGGTCGTCAGCAGCAGGAAGCCGGTCACCACCGTCGAGAAGGAGGCCGGTACGATCAGCAGATCGCGGTGCTGCGGCTCCAGCGGAAGTCCCGATGCGAACGCGATCGAGAGCAGGGTGCCGGCTGCGCCGAGCAGCATGGTCGGCACGAATCCGATCAGCGGCTCGATCTCGCGCTTGATCTGCGCCTCGCGCAGCGCCCGCAGGAGCATGCGCGGGATCACGCCGCCCTTCAGCACGACCGTCGCGACCGCGAGGAGCGCCGCGTTCCAGCCGCTGTGGCCGACGAGGAGAAGCGGCATCACGGCCAGCGCGATGCCCTG
>DASUFZ010000334.1:0-3423 GCA_036274295.1 Myxococcota bacterium | reverse complement strand
CCCGACGGACCGTCCGGCACCTCGCCGCTCGCGGCCGGCATCCTCATCCATGCGCCCGAGGATCCGACGCCGGGCGCGCTGCGCGCGGACGCCTCCGCGACGACGACGAACGTCGCGACGATCGTCTTCGACGTCATCGTGAACGCAGGGGTCGCCAACGGGACGATCCTCTCGAATCAGGGCTTCGTCAGCGCCGTCTCCGGCGGCGTCGTCGACCAGCCGTCCGACGATCCGGACACCGCGGCTCCGGACGACCCGACGACCGACATCGTCGGCGACACGCCGCAGCTGTTCGCGCCGAAGCAGGTGGTGATCGGCACCGACAACGGCAACCCGGGCATCGTCGATCCGCTCGACGTGCTGCACTACACGATCACCGTCACGAACAGCGGCGCGGTCGCGGCGACGGGCGCGGTGCTCCAGGACGCGCTGCCCGCGAACACGACCTACGTCGCCGACTCGATCCGGCTGAACGGCCTGGCGCTCGCGCCGGACGGAGGCGTATTCCCGCTCGTCGCGGGTATCGCCATCGGATCCATCGCCCCGGGCCAGAGCGCGGTGATCGAGTTCGATCTCCAGGTGAACGCCGGCACGCCGGCCGGCACGCTCATCAGCAACCAGGCGACCATCGACACGGTCGAGCTGCCGGACGTGCGGACCGACGGCGACGGCAATCCCGCGACGGGACCGGAGCCGACGGTGGTCGTGGTCGGCGACGTGCAGCAGCTCACGATCAGCAAGACCGTCACGGTGGTCGGCGGCGGCGCGGCGCTCGCCGGCTCGGTGCTCGAGTACACCGTCACGGTTCTCAACGTCGCGACCGTGCCCGCGCAGGCCGTCGTCATCACCGACGACCTGAACGCGGACACGCCCGGCCTGCTCAGCTACGTCGCGGGCACGGCGACGTTGAACGGCGCGGCCGCCGGCGTGACGGCCGCCGGCGCGCTCCTCACCGCCGACTACGCCGGTACCTACGGCCCGCTTGCGCCGAGCGGATCGGCGGTGCTGCGCTTCCGCGCGCAGCTCGACGCGGGCGCCGTCATCGGCACCGTCGTCACGAATACCGGCACCGTCACCTGGGACGACCCGCCCGAGACGGCGAGCGCCAGCGTCTCGTTGACCGTGGGCGGCATGCCGGGCGTCGGCCTGCTGCGCGGCACCGTGTGGCACGACGCCGACTTCGACGACGTCCTCGATCCCGGCGAGCAGCTGCTCGCGGGCTGGATCGTCGAGCTCCTCGGCAACGGCGCGCTGGTGCAGACGACGACCACCGCCGCCGACGGCACCTACCAGATCGCCGCGGTGGCGCCGAACGTCCCCAGCGGCCTCGCTTACGAGCTGCGCTTCCGCGCGCCCGACGCCGGCGCGTCGAGCGCGAAGCTCGGCCGCGCGAGCTCCGCCTTCACGAACGGCCTCCAGCTGATCAGCGACATCGCCGTGCCGTCGGGCGCCGTGCTCTCGAACCTCGATCTGCCGATCGACCCGAACGGCGTCGTGTATGCGTCGGTCCAGCGCGTGCCCGTCCCCGGCGCGACCCTCACCATGCTCAGCGCGAGCAGCCAGACGGCGCTGCCGTCCACGTGCTTCGACGATCCGGTGCAGCAGGGTCAGGTCACGCGCGCCGACGGCTTCTACAAGTTCGACCTCAACTTCTCCGACCTCGCCTGCCCGAACGGCGGCGCTTACCTGATCGCCATCCTGCCGCCGGGGCCTGCCTTCACGCCGGGCTACTCGACGGTGATCCCGCCGACCTCCGGTCCGACGACGCCGCCGCTCGACGTGCCGGCGTGTCCAGGCAGCGCGAACGACGCGGTGCCGGCGACGGCGCAGGCCTGCGAGGCGACGGCCTCGGAGCTGCTGCCGCCCGCCTCGGTGCCGCCGCGCACGGCCGGCACCAACTACCACGTGCACCTGCTGCTCGACAGCTCGCAGCTCCCGGGCTCGAGCCAGATGTTCAACAACCACATCCCGATCGACCCGCTGCTCGAGAGCCTGGTCGGCATCACCAAGACGACGCCGTCGGTCAACGTGAGCCGCGGCCAGCTCGTGCCCTACGAGATCACCCTGACGACGGAGGCGGGCGTCCTCATCCCGGACCTCAGCATCGTCGACCGCATGCCGGGCGGCTTCACGTACGTCGACGGCTCCGCGCAGATCGACAACGGCGCGACGGTCGAGAAGATCGAGCCGACGCAGAACGGCCGCGAGCTCGTCTGGCAGGACGTCGGCACCGGCACCGCCGGCGTGCTGCGCCTGCGCCTGCTGCTCGCGGTCGGCGCGGGTGTCACCGAGGGCGAGTTCAAGAACCGCGCGCAGGCCTTCAGCAGCATCACGCAGCAGCCGCTCTCGCCCGAGGCGTCCGCGACGGTGCGCGTCGTGCCCGACCCGACCTTCGACTGCACGGACGTGCTCGGCAAGGTCTTCGACGACGAGAACGACAACGGCATGCAGGAGGCCGGCGAGCCCGGCATCCAGGGCGTGCGCGTGGCGTCGGCGCGGGGCCTCGTCGCGACGACGGACCGCTACGGTCGCTTCCACATCACCTGCGCGATCGTCCCGCGCGAGGACCGCGGCAGCAACTTCATCCTCAAGCTCGACGACCGCACCTTGCCGAGCGGCTACCGCATGACCACGCGGCAGACGCAGGTGCAGCGCGCCACGCGCGGCAAGGCGCTCGTCTTCCACTTCGGCGCGTCCATCCACCGCGTGGTCGGGCTCGACGTGGCCGACGCCGTCTTCGAGCCGGGCACGACCGACATGCGCGAGCAGTGGAGGTCGCGGATCGGCCTGCTCGTGACGGAGCTCGCCAGGGAGCCGGCGATCCTGCGCCTGTCCTATCTCGCCGACGTCGAGGATCCGGGCCTCGTCTCGCGCCGCATGAAGGTGATCGAGCAGCTCGTGCGCGAGGCGTGGGAAGGCCCCGAGACGCCGGAGCGCTACGAGCTCACGATCGAGACGGTGGTGTACTGGCGCCGCGGCGGCCCGCCGGACCGCTCCATCGAGGGCGCGCCCGACCATCGCAGCACGCTCGAGAAGCTCGAGTCCTTGCTGCCCTCGGTCGACGCCGGCCCGCCCGCGACGGGCGCCTCACCCGGCCGCTCGGTCGAGCGCCAGCTCTGGAGCGACGAGCCCTTCCGGCGCTGGTCGCAGGATCCGGCCGCGCTCGAGCGCCGCGCCGGCGACCGGCTCGAGAAGCAGCAGGTCGTCACGCAGCATGCGAAGACGATGAAGCTGAAGAACGTCGTGCCGCCGATCCGCTTCGAGTCGGGCGTCGCGAGCATCCCGCCGAGCTACATCGAGATGCTGCGCCGCAAGCTCGAGGAGCTGCGCGATCTGCACAACGTCCGGCTGCACCTCGTCGGCCACGCCGACGCGCAGCCGCTCTCGGCCACGCTCTCCCGCGTGTACGGCGACAACGAGGGG
>DASUFZ010000333.1:0-10827 GCA_036274295.1 Myxococcota bacterium | reverse complement strand
GGCCGTCATGCTGCCGCCGTAGACGTAGGGATCGTTCGCGAACACGCCGACCGGCTGGCCGTTCACGCGCGCGAGCCCGGTGATCTGCGTGCGCCCGAAGCCGGGTGTCAGCTCGAAGAAGCTCTCGCGGTCGACCACCGCTTCGACGAGACGGCGCATCTTGTAGGGCTTGCGCCCGTCGCGCGGCACCAGCTCGACGAGCATGGCGTCGCGGCGCTCGCGCGGGTCGTCGCAGGGCAGGGCCGGCGCCGCCTCCCACACGTTCGACGGGAGGTAGGAGAGGAAGCGGCGGATCTGCCGCCACGCGTCGGCCTCGTCCTCGGCGATGTTGTCGACGACACCACTTCTGGCGTGGATCTCGACGCCGCCGAGCTCCTCCTTGCTCACTTCCTCGCCCTTCGCGCGCGCGACGAGCGCAGGCCCGCCGATCAGCACCTGCGCGTTGCGCGTCATCAGGGAGAAGTGCGCCGCGCACAGGCGCGCGGCCGCGAAGCCCGCCACGGGGCCGAGTGCCGCCGCCACCATCGGCACGTGCGCGCGCACCTCGACGAGCGCGCTGTTGGAGGTGGCGCCGCCGACGAAGTCGTAGCCCGAGCGGCCGCGCACGCCGCTGATGCCCGAGACGGACGCGCCGCCGGCCTCGAGCAGCCGCACGTTCGGCACGCGACGCGAGAGCGCGAGCCGGTCTGCGTACTCGGCCTTCTTCATGCCGGCCGGCGAGTAGGCGCCGCCGCGCACGGTGAAATCGTCGCCGCACACCACGACGGGACGGCCATCGATGCGCGCGCTGCCGATCACCGCGTTCGAGGGCGTGAAGCCGGTCAGCCGGCCGCCTTCATCGCGCGTGGCCTCGCCGGCGAGGCCGCCCTGCTCGCGGAAGCTGCCCTTGTCGACCAGCGCGTCGATGCGCTCGCGCACGCTCTGGCGCCCGCGCGCGTGCTGCTTCGCCACCGCTTCCGCGCCGCCCTGCATGGCGGCCAGCGCGCGCAGCCTCTCGATCTCGCGCGCTTCGTCGTCCCAGCTCATGGCGGCACAGCCTATCATGCGCCCGCACCACGGACGGGGTCTCCATGCTGCCGCTCACAGGCATCCGCGTGCTCGACGCGAGTCACGTCGTCGCGGGGCCGGTGTGCTGCTGGCTGCTGGCCGCCCTCGGCGCCGAGGTGATCCGCGTCGAGCCGCCCGGCGGCGACGTCACCTGGCGCACGTTGCCGTACGTCGGTCCGGACGGCGTCCATCGCGGCGCGCGGCGCGAGCGCGACATCGCGATCTCGCCGCTGCGGCGCGGCCGCGGCAAGCGCAGCATCGTGCTCGACCTGAAGCGCGAGGAGGCGCGCGCGGTCTTCCGCAAGCTCGCCGCGCGGAGCGACGTGCTGGTCGAGAACGCAGCGCCGGGCGCGATGGGGCGCCTCGGTCTCGACTACGCCTCGCTCGCGGCGGAGTGCCCGCGCCTCGTGTACTGCAGCATCAGCGGCTACGGCGCCGATGGCCCGTATCGCGACCGCCCGAGCATGGACCTGGTGGTGCAGGCGGTCTCGGGGCTGATGGCGAAGACGGGCTTCCCGGACGGCCCGCCGACGAAGGTCGGCGCGACGGTCGGCGACCAGGTGCCCGCCATCTACGCCGCGCTCGGCATCCTGGCCGCGCTGCGCCAGCGCGATCGCGACGGCCGCGGGCAGCACATCGACGTCGCGATGCTCGACAGCCTGCTCGCGCTGCTGTGGGACGAGCCGATCGACGTCTTCGAGGAGCAGGGGCTGCCGGAGCGCGTCGGCAACGGCGACCCGCGCGGCGCGCCGATCGACGTCTTCCGCAGCGCCGACGGCTGGGTGGCGCTGCTGGTGCCGCACGATTCGCAGTGGCGCGCGCTCTGCGATGTGATGGGCCGGCCCGAGCTGGCGACGCGCTGGCCGGACTACCGCGCGCGGCTCGCCGCGCGCGAAGAGGTGAATGCGAGCGTCGCGGCATGGTGTCGCACGCAGCCGACGGAGAGCGCCGTCGAGCAGCTGCTCGCGCTCGGGGTCCCGGCCGGAGCCGTGCGCTCGCCCTACGCGGCGCGGCGCGATCCGCACGTCGCCGCGCGCGGCGCGCTCGTGCCGCTGCGTCACCCGGATCTCGACGAGCCGACGCCGTATCTCGGCCCCGCGCTGCCGATCCGCTTCTCGCGCGCGCAGGGCGCGACCGCGCCGGCCGAGCCGCTCGGCGCCTCCAGCGAGGCGGTGCTGCGCGAGCTCGGCCTGGACGACGCGGCGATCGCGAAGCTGCGCGCGAGCGGCGCGCTCGGCTAGGGCGACGCCGCGGCCGGCGGGGCTTCGCGCACCTCGACCGCGAAGACCTCCGTGCCGAGCGCGGGGGCGAAGAAGCCGCCGGTGAAGCCCGCGGCCTGATCGGCGGGGATCGGCACGAAGAGCGACTCGAATTCCTGTCGCACGCTCGAGCCGTCGGCCTTCTCCGTCGGCAGCGGCAGCACGATCGTGTGGAGGCTCGCCACCTTCGACGCAAATTCCGGCGTCGCGAAGACCTCCGCATGCACACCGATGCGCTGCTGCGGCGCGAGGCGCGCGATCCATTCGAAGGTCGGGCGCAGCTCCTGGTAGACCGCGATGTCGCGCAGGCGCGAGTCGACGACGGTGTAGATGGCGAGCCCGTGGATCAGGAGCAGCCAGAGCGCGCCGGCCGCCACGGCGACGGGCCACGAGCGCGTGAGCCCGCGCAGCATGCGTGCCGTCGCGGCGCCGAAGAAGACGGCGAGGATGCCGGTCGCCGGCAGGAAGTAGTGGAAGGGCAGCCAGCTGCGCTCGAGGTAGACGCGGTAGAGGAACACGAGCAAGGTGAACGCCAGGAAGATCGAGACGAAGAAGACGCGCCAGCGCTGCGCCGTGCCGCGGCGGGCAGGGAAGCCCGCGCCCGAGCCGAGCTCGAGCACGTCGCCGCGCGCCGGACAGCGCCCCACGCACGCTGCGCACTTCGCATAACACTCGCGGTACCAGCGCTCGAGGGCCGGCTTGCTGCGGATCAGCCGGCGCAGCGCGTCGACGCGCGCGGGGTCGTCGAGCTCGTGCACGCCGCTAGCTGCCCGCGCGACGGCGGAGCTCCGCGCCGCGCAGCCGGTGCAGGCTCTTGCGCGACGCGATCGCCTCCTCGTAGTGCTCCGCGAACCAGGCGTAGGTACGCGCGAGCCCCTCCTCGATGGGCGTGCGGTGGCGCCAGCCGAGCGCGTGCAGGCGCGAGACGTCGAGGAGCTTGCGCGGCATGCCGTCGGGCTTCGAGGCGTCGAAGACGAGCTCGGCGTCGGGGTGGACAACGCGCCGCGCGAGCAGCGCGAGCTCGCGGATGCTGATGTCCTCGCCCGTCCCGACGTTCACGTGCCCTTCGCCGGAGTAGGCGCGCATCAGGAAGACGCAGGCGTCGGCGAGATCGTCCACGTGCAGGAACTCGCGGCGCGGGCTGCCGCTGCCCCACACGACGACCTTGGCGTCGCCGCGCAGCTTCGCCTCGTGGAACTTGCGGATCAGCGCGGGCAGCACGTGGGCGGTGTCGAGATCGAAGTCGTCGTGCGGGCCGTAGAGATTCGTCGGCACGGCCGAGATGAAGTCGCAGCCGAACTGGCGCTTGTAGGCCGAGCAGAGCTTGATGCCGGCGATCTTCGCGATCGCGTAGGGCTCGTTGGTCGGCTCGAGCGCGCCGCTGAGCAGCGCCTCCTCCTTCATCGGCTGCGGGCTCTCGCGCGGGTAGATGCACGAGCTGCCGAGGTAGAGGAGCTTGCGCACGCCGCTCTCGTAGGCCGCATGCACGACCGTCGCGTGGATCATCAGGTTGTCGTAGAGGAAGTCGGCCGGCAGCAAGGAGTTCGGCAGGATGCCGCCGACCGTGCCCGCGACGAGGAAGACGTACTCCGGCCGGTGACGCTCGAACCAGCGGTTCACGGCCGTCTGGTCGCGCAGGTCCACCTCCGCGCGCGACGCCAGCAGCAGGTTCGCGTAGCCCTCGTGCTGGAGGCGGCGCACGATCGCCGAGCCCACCATGCCCTGGTGCCCGGCGACGACGATGCGCGCGTCGCGCGGCAGCGCCTCGCCGCTCACGCGACGCCCCGTTGTGACGCGAGCTGGCGGCGGTCGCCGATCGCGCGAGCCGGCACGCCGGCGACGACCTGGTAGGCGGCGACGTCGCCGGTGACGACCGCGCCGGCCGCCACCACCGCGTGGTCGCCGATGCGAACGCCGCCCGTGACGACGGCGTGCGCGCCGATCCAGACGTCGCTGCCGATGGCGACGGGCGCGAGCGCGTGGTCGACCTCGGCCATCGGCGTCTCGAGCTGCGCGTGCGCGTGCTCGGACGATGCGATCACCGCGTAGGGCCCGACGAGGACGCCGTCGCCGAACGTGATGCCGCCGCGGCCGTCGAGCAGCGCGCCCGTGTTGACGGCGAAGTCCTGACCGGCGCGGATCCCGTAGCTGTGCGTGAAGTACACGCCGGGATAGATGTACGCGAAGCCGGCGAGCTGCCCGAAGAGCAGCCGGTAGAAGGCGGAGCGCAGCCCCATGCCGACGGGGCCGGGGATCCCGCGCAGCAGCCAGCCGACGTGCTCCTCGACGATCAGGTGGAGGAGCCGGCCGCGGTACCGCTTCGCGAAGCGCGCGAACCTCTGCATGGCGCGTCAGGAAACGACGATTCGCGCGGGGCGTCAAGCAGCCCGTGGCGCCGGTGGCTCGTTGGCGCCGCTCAGAACTTCAGGGCCACCCCTGCCGTCGGGCCGCGGAGCTTGATCTCCCAGTCCGACTCGTTGTTGAAGCTCTCCTCGTACCGCCACCAGCGATAGCCGCCGAAGAGCGCGACGTAGCGGATGAGGTTCAGCTCCACCCCGACCGTCGTATCGTCGATGTACTTCCAGTCGTCGCCGAAGTTGATGTTCCAGGTGTACTGGGCGTAGATATCGAAGAGGGCGATGGGCCGGATGGTGGCGCGGCCTCCGAGGAGGAAGCCCGCGATCAGATCCTCGTCGGACGCGGTGATGCCCACATCCACGCCCCGCATCCGCATCCGGGTGCTGTCCACGCCGATTCCCGTGATGGCCTCGAGGCTGAGCACGTCGAAGAGGCGGAGCCCGCCGCGGGCGGCGAGGCTCCCGCGGAGATTCTCCGCGTTCGTCTTCACGCGCGCGGGGCCCTCGATCACCTCGTTGTCGAGCTTCACCTGCTGGCCCAGCGGCACGTTCTGGTGGTCCTTGCCCTCGACGGCGGCGATCTCGGCGTCGATCGAGATCGTCCCTTTGACGCCCGCGCTCTTCATGGTCACCGCGCCGTTCGGGGCCGTAGCCGCGGATCCGGTCACCAGCTCGAACAGGTTGCCGGCGCGACGGCGAGCGTTGCCGGGATAGATCTCGTAGGTGGCCCGGCCGCTATGCGTGAACTGGTCGTTGTCGTCGACCCTCAGATCCTGATTCGTGATACAGCCGGTGACGACGCCGAGCGGCGTCAGGAGCGCGAGGAGGGTGCTGGAAAGGCGGGAAGGTGTCGGCATCGGCGCACCATACACCAGACGCAGGCATTCAGGGCAACGTCTGCCCCAGCACCCGCAGCGCGTTCTCGCCCATCACGAGCCGGATCTCGTCGTCGCGGAGGCCCTCGGTCTGGAGCGCGTCGACGACGGCGGCGAGGCCGGTGGTGTCGAAGGCGGTCGAGACGGCGCCGTCGAAGTCCGAGCCGAGCGCGACGTGCTCGACGCCCGCCAGGTCGCGCGCGGCGCGGATCGAGCGCGCGACGTCGGCGGGCGAGGTGCCGCAGCTCGTCTCCTGGAAGAAGCCGATGCCGATGACGCCGCCCGTCGCGGCGATCGCGCGTACGTGCGCGTCCGAGAGTGTCCGCGGGCCAGGGCAGACCGACTGGAGCCCGCCGTGCGAGACGACCACGGGCTCGCGCGCGATCGCGAGCACGTCGTCGATGGTCGCGGGCGACGCGTGCGCGAGGTCGACGGCGATGCCGAGCTCCTCCATGCGGCGCACGACCTCGCGGCCGAGCGGTGTCAGCCCGTGCTTCCCGGCGCCCGCCGACGATCCCGCCACCTCGTTGTCGACGAAGTGCGCGAGGCCGAGCATGCGCACGCCGGCGTCGAAGACGCGCTCGAGATTCTCGAGCTTGCCCTCGAGCGCGTGCGCGCCTTCGATGCCGAGAACTCCCGCGACCGTCTGCGGATTCTCGGCGCGCTTCGCGAAGAAGGCGTGGAGATCGGCGGCGCTGTGGATCACCGTGAGCCGGCCCTCCGAGCGCGCCGCGAGCTCGTCGAGACGGCGCGCCTGGTGGAGCACGCGCTCGAGCTTGCTCGTCCAGGTCGCGCGCGGCCAGCGCTCCAGCGCGGCGACCAGGGTAATCAGATCCGGCGCGTCGGCGTCGTTGCTCTCGAAGTTCTGGCCGAGCGGCGCCTGCGTCACGATGCCGAAGACCTGGAGCGCGACGTTGCCCTCGAGCAGACGCGGCAGGTCGACGTGCCCGTACGGGTGTCGCTCGCCGAGATCGCGATCCCAGAGCAGGGGATCCGCATGCAGGTCGGCCACGCGCAGCGACGCGAAGAGCGTGCGCGCGTGCGACGAAGGCTCCGGCGCGGCCGCGCCGACGACGCGGTTCAGCCTGCGGTCGAGCGCGCGCGGGACGAATACGAAGGCCGCCAGCAGGATCAGCAGCAACGACGCGACGACGGCGAGGAGAACGCGCGAGAGCGCGATGCCGCTGCGGCGATGAGAGGCCCGAATCATTCGACCCTGTGATCCCCAGGCACGATGTTGGGTGTATGCTGACGCCTCGTCAGCTTTTCATCCACGAGCGAGGAACGCGATGCGTGAGTACCGCCTCATCGATGCCGACTGCCACGTCGTCGAGCCGCCCCACATCTGGGACCGCTGGCTGCCCAAGAAGTATCACGATCGCGCGCCGAAGCTGGTGAAGGACGAGGAGGGCGGCGACGCCTGGCAGTTCGTGCCGGGCGGTCCGCTCATGTACATCGGGCTCGTCGCGACCCCGGGCATGCGCTTCGAGGACATCAAGTGGAAGGGCTACACCTACGACAGCGTCCGCAAGGGCTGCTGGGACGGCAAGGCGCGGCTCGAGGACATGGACTTCGACGGCGTGGACGCGGAGTTCATCTACCCGTCGCAGCGCACCATGTACTACTTCATGAGCAACGCCGACCGCGACTTCCATCGCGCCGGCATCCGCGCCTACAACGATTACATGGCGCAGGAGTTCTGCGCGGCCGACCCCGAGCGGCTCTTCTTCCTCGCGCAGATGCCGAACCTCGGCGCCGACGAGGCGATCGCCGAGATGCAGCGCTGCAGGGAGATGGGGGCGCGCGGCACGATCATCACCGCGTGGCCGTCGGGCAACGACGACGTCACCAGCGAGGACGACGATTTCTTCGCGGCCGCGGCGGACATGCAGATGCCCGTCAGCATCCACATCAACATCCAGCGCAAGCGCAACGTGAAGCCGGTGATCGAGGGACCGGCGGCCATCGCGAACATGGCGCTCTCGGGCATGCTGGCGTTCCCGCCGATCATGTTCGAGCTGATCACCGGCGGGCTCTTCGACCGCGTGCCGAAGCTCCAGATCATCGGCGTCGAGACGGAGGTCGGCTGGATCCCGATCGCGCTCGAGCAGGTCGACAACTTCTACTGGCGCAACCGCGCGCACACGAAGATCGGCATCAAGCACCTGCCCAGCCACTACTTCCGCGAACACTTCACCTGCACGTTCATCCAGGACCGCCACGGCATCGCGAACCGGCACGCGATCGGCATCCGCAACATGGCGTGGTCGACCGATTACCCGCACCACGGCTGCGACTGGCCCTACAGCCGCAAGATCGCGGGCGAGATGATGTCCGACGTGCCCGCGGCGGAGCGCTACTGGATCGAGGCGGGGAACATGGTGGAGCTGTACGGGCTGCCGCAGTCGCTGAAGGTGCCGCGCTAGGACAGATGGGGACGGGGCTGATCCACGGCGCCCCAGCTCCTCCGGTCCGGCGCACGCAGGCGCGCCGTCGAGGCCGGCGCGGAAGTTGCACCGCTCGGTGACACGGCCCGCATCCGGGCGAGGATCCCGATCCCGATGGATCCGATGGACTCGGCACTCGCTCCTCACTCCGAGCGGCTCTCCGCGCAGGACAGCTCCTTCGTGCTGTTCGAGCAGCGTGCCACCCACATGCACGTGGCCGCGCTCGCGCTGGCCGAGCTCGGTCCGCTGCGCACGCCGGGCGGCGGACTCGATGCCCCGCGCCTCATCCGCTACGTCGAATCGCGCCTTGGCGCGCTGCCTCGCTATCGGCAGAAGCTCGTGCGGGCCCCTTTCTCCGGGCATCCCATCTGGGTGGACGACGACCACTTCGATCTCGACTACCACGTCCGCCACACCGCGCTGCCCCACCCGGGCGGCATGGAGGAGCTGAAGCGGCTGGTGGCGCGCGTCCTGTCGCAGCCGCTCGACCGCGACCGCCCGCTCTGGGAGCTGTGGATCATCGAGGGGCTCGAGTGCGACCGCTTCGCCCTGCTGATGAAGGTCCACCATTGCATGGTGGACGGCGCCGCGGGTGTCAGCCTGCTGACCCTGCTGATGCGCGGCGATCGCGACGCCTCGATCGAGCCGCCCGAGGCCTGGTTTCCGCGGCCGCGCCCGTCGGCGTTCCGGCTCGCATTCGGCGAGCTGACCAGCCGGGCGCAGGCGCCGCTCGCGCTCGGGGGCGCGCTGTGGGACGCCGCGCGCGATCCGCAACGCGCGCTGCGCGACGCCCGCGAGCGCGTGGGCTCGATCGCGGACGCGCTGCGCGCGGGACTGCGCCTGCCCGCCGAGAGCACCCTCAACCAGCTGATCGGCCCGCACCGGCGCGTCGAGTGGCTCGAGCTCGACCTCGAGGAGGTCAAGCGGCTGCGGCGCAAGCTCGGCGGCACCGTCAACGACGTCGTGCTGACGATCGTTGCCGGGGCCATCGGCCGCTTCCTGGCGCGCCGACGCGAGGCCATCGAGAGCCTCGACTACCGCGTGGTGGTCCCCGTCAACATGCGCGGCGCCGACGGCGATCCCTTGCTGGCGAACCGGGTGTCGGCCTTCTTCATCTCGCTGCCGGTGCGCGAGGGCGATCCGCTGGCCCGCTTCGATGCCGTGCGCCGCGAGACGTCGCGGCTCAAGACCTCGCGCGCGGCAGAGGGCATCGATTTCTTCACCCAGCTCGTCGATCGCTCGGGATCGACCTGGCTGACCGCGCTCGGTGTCCGCCTGGCCGCCCGCGTGCAGCCGTACAACCAGATCGTCAGCAACGTGCCGGGCCCCCAGCAGCCCTTCTACGTGCTCGGCGCACGGATCGAAGCGCTGTATCCGCTGCCGCCGCTGTTCGAGCGACAGGGCCTCGGCACCGCCGTGATGAGCTACTGCGGGAAGCTCTGCTGGGGCTTCGTCGCCGATCGCGACAGCGTGCCCGATCTGGCCGCGCTGAGCCGCGACGTGCAGGCGGCCCACGACGAGCTGCGCGACGCGGTGCTCGGACCGGGCACCGCTAGCGCGTAGAGTCGACCGCCCCCATCACGTCGAGCGACGACGGTCCCGGCACTTCCACGACGCGCTCGTCGACGTCGTCGAACTCGAGGCGCAGCGCGCGGCACATCACCGCGTGCATGTCGTACATGCAGGTGATGTAGGTGAGCTCGAGGATCTCCACCTCCGAGAGGTGCGTGCGCAGCGCCGCGAAGACGGAGTCCGGCGTGCGGCCGCCGTCGAGCACGAGGCAATCGGTGTAGGCGAGCACGGCGCGCTCGACGGGCGAGAAGCACGTCGCGACCGACCAGCCCGGGACCGCCGCGATCTGCTCCTCGGAGAGACCGACGTTGCGGCCGGCCTTGCAGTGCTGCGAGAAGACGAACTGGCTGCCGCGCGCGAATCCCGCGCGCAATTGTCCGAGCTCGCGCAGCTTCGCATCGAGCTTGCGCTTCGGGCTGCGGTAGAAGGCGAAGCCCTGCACGGCGTGATCGAAGCAGTCGGGCACGCCGGCGAAGACCGTCCACCAGTTGCCGGGCGAGCCGGTCGCCGTGCCCGGCTGCTCCACCGGATCGCGCTCGCCGAAGAGCATCTTGTAGAGGGTGAGTCCGTTAGGGTGGACCTCGGAGCGGGGAACCTGGCGCAGGCGGGGCATGGGGGTCTCCTTCAGGCGGCGCCGGCGCGCGCGCTCGCTTTGTGAAGCTCGATCCGGCGCGGCCGTTCGCTCGGCGCGGGGTGCTCGGCGCGGAGCAGCTCGAGCGCCTCCGCGGCGTCGCGCTCCGTGAAGTCCTGCGTCAGAACGGCGAACTCGACCGTGATGCCGTCGGGATCCTCGGTGTAGATCGAGTGGATCCAGCCGTGGTCGATCTCGAGGACATCGTGCCCGCGCGCGAGCCATCGCTCCTTGCGGCGCATCAGGTCGGGGACGTCGGACGCAGAGAAGGCGAGATGGTTGGTTCCCGGCGCGAGGCCGAGGTCGCGGCAGATGTCGGTCCGAAGCGCCTCCGGATCCGAAACGCGCGAGAGATCCCAGAAGGCGATCATCTGGTCGCGCGCGCTGCCGGTCGTGTAGAAGACGTGCCGCGAGAAGCTCTCGCCCTTCGGCACGATCTGGACCTTCACCAGCTCGAAGCCCATCGCCTCCGTGTAGAACCGGTGCGTGGCCTCGATGTCCTTCACTGCGATCGCGATGTGGTTGACGCCCATGGCTGGCTCCTCCCCCGGAGACCCGTGTCTCACAGGATGCGCACTCACTTCTTGACAGACAGACTGCGGGCGATCTGCCGGAACTGCTCGAGGTAGCGATCCTTCT
>DASUFZ010000332.1:0-4689 GCA_036274295.1 Myxococcota bacterium | reverse complement strand
TCACCTTCGCGACCTGCTCCGGCGTGCCCGACGCGATCACGTGTCCGCCGCCGGGGCCGCCCTCGGGGCCGAGATCGATGACCCAGTCGGCCGTCTTGATCACGTCGAGGTTGTGCTCGATCACGATCACGGTGTTGCCGGCGTCGACGAGGCGCGCGAGGACGCCGAGGAGCTTGCGCACGTCGTCGAAGTGGAGGCCCGTCGTCGGCTCGTCGAGCAGGTAGAGCGTGCGGCCGGTCGCGCGCTTCGAGAGCTCGCGCGCGAGCTTGATGCGCTGCGCCTCGCCGCCCGAGAGCGTCGGCGACGGCTGGCCCAGGTGGATGTAATCGAGGCCGACGTCGACGAGCAGCGAGAGCGGGTCGCGCACCGACGGGAACGCGCCGAACAGCTCGCACGCCTCGCGCACGGTCAGATCCAGCACGTCGGCGATCGACTTGCCCTTGAAGGCGACGCGCAGGGTCGCCTCGTTGAAGCGCTTGCCCTGGCACTCCTCGCACTTCACGAAGACATCGGCGAGGAAGTGCATCTCGATCTGACGCACGCCGTCGCCCTGACACGCCTCGCAGCGCCCGCCCTTCACGTTGAAGGAGAAGCGCCCAGGCTTGTAGCCGTGCATGCGCGCGTCGGGGAGCTGCGCGAAGAAATCCCGGATCGCGTCGAAGACCTTGATGTAGGTGACGGGGTTGCTGCGCGGCGTGCGGCCGATCGGCCGCTGGTCGATGCGGATCACCTTGTCGAGCTGCTCGAGGCCGGCGAGCCCGCGGTGGCGCCCGACGCGGCGGCCGTCCTGCTGGAGCTTGCGCGCGAGCGCGGGGAAGAGGATGTCGTTCACGAGGGTCGACTTGCCCGCGCCCGACACGCCCGTCACCGCCGTCAGCACGCCGAGCGGGAACTCGACGTCGACGTCGACGAGGTTGTTCTCCTGCGCGCCGAGCAGCTTGATGGCGCCGGTGGCGCGGCGGCGCTGCGCCGGCACCTCGATCTTCTGGCGTCCCGCGAGATACGCGCCGGTCAGCGACTTCTCGCAGCGTTCCAGGCTCTCGGGCGTGCCCGCGTGCACGATGCGGCCGCCCTGCACGCCCGCGCCGGGGCCGAAATCGACCACGTGGTCGGCCGCGCGGATCGTGTCCTCGTCGTGCTCGACGACGACCACCGTGTTGCCGATGTCGCGCATGCGCTCGAGCGTGGCGAGCAGCTTGCGATTGTCGCGCTGGTGCAGGCCGATCGACGGCTCGTCGAGGATGTAGATCACCCCCGTGAGCTCCGAGCCGACCTGGCTGGCGAGCCGGATGCGCTGCGATTCGCCGCCCGAGAGCGACGGACCTGCGCGGTCGAGCGAGAGGTAGCCGAGGCCGACGGCGCCGAGGAACTCGAGCCGCCCGCGGATCTCCTTCAGCACCTCGGCCGCGATCTGCTTCGCGGAGCCCGCGAGCTCGAGCCCGCCGAAGAACGCGCGCGCGTCGTCGACGGTGAGGCGCGAGATCTCGACGAGCGTCTTCTCGCCGACGCGCACCGCCGCGCTCTCCGCGCGCATGCGCGTGCCCTTGCACGAGGAGCACGTCGCGTCGCCGATCCACTGCGCGTACCAGCGCTTCGCGCTCTCGGAGGTGGTCTGCTTGAAGCGGCGGTCGAGCCGCGGGATCACGCCCTCCCAGACCATGTCGAACTGGCCCTTGCCGGTCTTGCCCTGCCACCGGACCGTGTACTTGCGCTCGCCCGAGCCCCACATCAAGAGCTCGCGCTCGCGCTTCGGCAGGCGGCGCCACGGCACGTCGGGGTCGATGCCGAGCTGCACGATGATCTGGCCGCGGAAGCCGTGCGCCCAGCCGGTCTTCTCCGAGACCTTCGGGCCCCAGGGCCGGATCGCGCCGGCGTCGATCGAGACGGAGTCGTCCGGCACGACGAGATGCGGATCGATCTCGACGCGCGTGCCGAGGCCGTTGCAGTCGACGCACATGCCCTGCGGGCTGTTGAAGCTGAAGCTCTGCGGCGTCAGCTCGGGGAAGCCGAGGCCGCAGTCGGGGCAGGCCATCTTCTCGGAGTAGACGCGGTCCTTCCCGTTCTCGCCCGCCGCGATCAGCATGCCGTCGCCGAGCTTCAGCGCGCTCTCGACGGATTCGGTGAGGCGCGACGCGGCGTCCGCCTTCACCGCCAGGCGGTCGACCACGATCTCGACGGTGTGCTTCTTGCGCTTGTCGAGGACGGTGACGTCTTCGGAGAGCACGATCTCGCCGTCGACGCGCAGGCGCACGAAGCCGGCCTTGCGCGCGTCGGCGAGCAGCTCGCGGTGCTCGCCCTTGCGGTTCACGAGCAGCGGCGCGAGCAGGGTGAGGCGCGCGCCCGCCTCGCCCGAGAGCAGCTCCTGCGCGATCTGCTGCGCCGTCTGGCTGCGCACGGCGCGCCCGCACTGGTGGCAGTGCTGTTGGCCTACCCGCGCGTAGAGGACGCGCAGGTAGTCGGCGATCTCGGTGATGGTGCCGACGGTCGAGCGCGGGTTGTTGCTCGTCGTCTTCTGCTCGATCGAGATCGTCGGCGAGAGACCGCGGATGGTGTCGTAGTGCGGCTTCTCCATCTGGCCGAGGAACTGGCGCGCGTACGCCGAGAGCGATTCGACGTAGCGGCGCTGGCCCTCGGCGTAGAGCGTGTCGAACGCGAGTGACGACTTGCCCGATCCCGATACGCCCGTCAGCACGACGAGCTTCTTCTTCGGGATCTTCACGTCGACGGAGCGGAGGTTGTGCTCGCGCGCGCCGCGGATCAGGACGTGATCGAGCTCCATGGGCTGCGCAGGATATCGACCGCGCCGCCGTCCGGCCCGCGCTCAGGCCTCGCGCGCGTCCTGCTCGACCTTGGCGAGCGGCTTCTCGTCGTCTTCGTCGAGGTCGAACAGCCGGGCGCTCTCCTCGTCGAGCCGCGCGATCCGCATGTCCTGCTCGCGCTGCCAGCGCTCCTCTTCGGAGAGCGCCAGGATCGCGAGCGGGTCGACGCGCCTCCAGAGCGGGGCAGCTGACAGCGCGGCGGCAGCAAGTGCCCCGCTGCGCATCAGCGCGGCCAGGATGCCTGCCGACATCACGAGCCCCATCGCCTCGATCGCCAGGGCAAGGGTCTCCTCGCTCGGGGCCTCGTCGGTCAGCTCGCGGTTGAGCCGGTCGAGGGCCTCGAAGAGCTTCTGCTGGTCGAGCGACGCGAACCGTTCCGCGTCGAGGCGCTCCTCGCCGCGCGAGCTCCGGTGCTCCGCGCTCTCGATCGCCGTTGCAAGGGCGGCGTGCCGCCACGTCTCGGGGAGACCGCGCCCCAGCTCGAGCACGGGCGCGTCGATCGCGTGGGCGTCGAGCGCCGTGGACATCTCGGGGACCGTGGGGAGGTCCACGAGGGGCGCCGGCGGGATCAGGACGGGGCGGGTGTCGTCGGCCGGCGGCGGCAACGGCGGCTCGGCGGGGAGCTGGAGGCCCGGCGGCAGGCTCGGCACGAACTCGACGAGGTCGGTCGTGCCGATGCTCACGAGGCGCGTGCCGCTGAGCCCGCCCGCGTCGGTGACCTGCACGGTGAGGCTGAAGCTCGGCGTGGTCTCGAAATCGAGCGCGGACGGATTCGCGACGGTGATCTGGCCGGTCGTCGGGTCGAGCGCGAACGCGCCGCCGCTGTTCCCGGAGAGGATCGCGTAGCTGAAGGTCTCGCCGGCGTCGGGGTCGGTGGCGGCGAGGCTGCCGACCCAGGTGCCGGCGATGCTGTTCTCGTCGATCGCGAAGCTCGCGCCGGCGAGCGAGGGCGCTTCGTTGGCGTTCGTGAGGTCGACCGCGATCGCCGCGGTATCGGCGAGGCCGCCGGCGTCCGTCACCTGGACGGCGAGCGAGAACGTCGGCGTGGTCTCGAAGTCGAGCGCGGCGGGGTTCGCGACGGTGAGCTGGCCCGTCGTCGGGTCGAGCGCAAAGGCGCCGTTCGTGTTCCCGCCGAGGATCGAGTAGGTGAAGGTCTCGCCGGCGTCCGGATCGGTTGCCGCCAGAGTGGCAACGGCGGTGCCCGCCGCGCTGTTCTCCGCGACCGAGAACGCCGCGTCGTTCAGCACCGGCGCCTCGTTCACGTTGGTCAGGTTCACCGTGATCGTGGCGTTGTCGGTGAGCCCGCCGCTGTCGGTGACCTGGACCGTGAGCGTGAAGCTCGGCGTCGTCTCGAAGTCGAGCGCGGTGGGGTTCGCGACGGTGAGCTGTCCGGTGGTCGGATCCAGCGCGAACGCGCCGCCGCTGTTCCCGGCGAGGATCGAGTAGGTGAACGTGGAGCCGGCGTCCGGGTCGGTGGCGGCGACGCTGCCGACGACGATGCCCGCGGCGCTGTTCTCGGCGAGCGCGAATACGGCATCCGCGAGGTCCGGCACCTCGTTGGCGTCGTTGAGGTCGACGGTGATCGTCGCCGTGTCGGTGAGGCCGCCCGCGTCGGTGACCTGGACGGTGAGGGTGAAGCTCGGCGTCGTCTCGAAGTCGAGCGCGGCCGGGTTGGCGACCGTGATCTGGCCCGTCGTCGGGTCGAGCGCAAAGGCGCCGCCGGTGTTTCCGGCGAGGATCGAGTAGGTGAACGTGGAGCCGGCGTCCGGGTCGGTCGCCGTCAGAGTGGCAACGGCGGTGCCCGCCGCGCTGTTCTCGGCGAGCGCGAACGCGGCGTCGTTCAGCACCGGCGCCTCGTTCACGTTCGTGA
>DASUFZ010000331.1:0-9454 GCA_036274295.1 Myxococcota bacterium | reverse complement strand
TCGGGCAGCTTCGCACCGCGGGCCTTGTTGGGATCGATCGGCATGTCGTTCTCCTTACGCCCGCGCCTTGATGGCTTCGGCCACGGCGCGCGTCTCGTCGGCGATGCTGTCGGGCACGCTGTAGCCCGTCTGATCGCGGATCACGTCGATGTGGTCGAGGATGTCCTCGGCCTTGGGGATGCCGCCCTTCGGCGCCGTCCAGCCCTTCGCCATGCCGACGAAGATGCGCGCGTAGCGCCCGCCGCCGACGTCGAAGATCTCGTGCGTCAGCTCGCAGCGGTCCGACGAGAGGTAGATGACGAGCGGCGTCACGAAGTTCGGGTCGAGCGCGTTGGCGAGCGGCCCGAGCAGCTGCTCGGTGAGCCGCGTCTTCGCGATCGGCGCGATCGTGTTCACCTTGATGTTGTACTTCGCGCCCTCGACCGCGAGCACGTTCATCAGGCCGACGAGGCCCATCTTGGCCGCGCCGTAGTTCGTCTGGCCGAAGTTCCCGAAGATGCCGGCGCCCGACGACGCCATCACGATGCGCCCGTAGCCCTGCTCCTTCATCACCGCGAAGGCGGGCTGCGTCACGTAGAAGCCGCCCTTCAGGTGGACGTCGAGCACGGCGTCGAGGTCCTGCGGCTCGAGCTTCAGGAAGCTCTTGTCGCGCAGGATGCCCGCGTTGTTGATCAGGATGTCGACCTTGCCGAAGTTGTCGACGGCGGCCTTGATGATGCCCTTGCCGCCTTCCGGCGTGGCGACGGAATCGTAGTTGGCGACGGCCTTGCCGCCGGCCTCGGTGATCTCCTTCACCGTGGTGTCGGCCATCGAGTGGCCGGCGCCGGTGCCGTCGGCCTTGCCGCCGAGATCGTTCACGACGATCGCGGCGCCGCGGCGCGCGAGCTCGAGCGCGTAGGTCTTGCCGAGGCCGCCGCCTGCGCCGGTGATGACGGCGACGCGGCCGTCGAAGCGAATGTCGCTCATGGAAGTCTCCTGGAGAGGGCCGTCGCGGCCGCTCGGGTTGCGTGGGGCCGACGGTATGCGCAGTGATGCGCCGTCGGCGGGTGGGGGGAGGTGGGTCTGGACGCCGCTTCCGCGGGACCGCTGGGGGGTCGCGGGGCGGAGCGCCCGGCCGCTCGAAGCGGCCGCGGCGCAGCATAGCAGTAAGATCGGGGCATGCAGGCTCATTTCGAGGACGCACTCGCGCGTTGCGGCGCCGGCAGCCTGCGCCGCGCGCCCGTCCGCACCTTGCAGCTGAACGTCGGACGCCGCTGCGATCTCGCGTGTCACCACTGCCACGTCGAGGCCGGGCCGAAGCGCACCGAGAGCCTCGACGCGCGCGGCGCGCAGCGTGTGCTCGCGCTGCTCGCCGGCAGCCCGGGGGTCCGGACCCTCGATCTGACGGGCGGCGCGCCCGAGCTCTGCGCGGAGTTCCGCGGCCTCGTGCGCGGCGCGCGCGCGCTGGGACGCGACGTGATCGACCGCTGCAACCTCACCGTGCTCTTCGAGCCGGGCCAGGAGGACACCGCGGAGTTCCTGGCGGCAGAGGGCGTGAAGATCGTGGCGTCCTTGCCGTGCTACGGCCCCGAGAACGTCGACCGCCAGCGCGGCCGCGGCGTCTTCGCGAGGAGCATCGAGGCGCTGCGACACCTGAACGCGCTCGGCTACGGCCTGCCGGGTTCGCCGCTCGGGCTGGATCTCGTCTACAACCCACAGGGCCCGTCGCTGCCGCCGGACGAGCGTACGCTCGAGGCGCGCTATCGCGAGGAGCTGCGCCAGGGCTCCGGGATCGAGTTCCACCGCCTGGCGACGCTCGCCAACATGCCGATCAAGCGCTTCGCGCACGCTCTGCTGCGCGACGGCCAGCACGAGGCCTACATGTCGCTGCTGGTGAACCACTTCAACCCCGAGACGATCCCGGGGCTGATGTGCCGCCATCTCGTGTCGGTCGGCTACGACGGCGCGCTCTACGACTGCGACTTCAACCAGATGCTGGAGCTGCCGCTCGGCGCCGGACCGCGCAGCATCTACGAGATCGACGACCTGGCGGAGCTCGAGGACGCGCCGATCGCCACGGCCGCGCACTGCTTCGGCTGCACCGCGGGCAGCGGATCCTCCTGCGGCGGCGCGCTCGCTTGACGGCGACGCAGACGGCGCGCGCCCGCTTGCCCGTCGCGAAGATCGCGCTCGGGCTCGTCGCGCTCGCCGCTCTCGTGTGGCTCGGCCGCATCGCCGGTGGACTCATCCCCGCATTCGCGGCCTGGGTGAAGGAGCTGGGATTCTGGGGCCCCGCCGTCTTCATCGCGGGCTACGCGCTGGCGGTGGTGGCGTTCGTGCCGGCCTCGCTGATGACGCTCGCGGCGGGCGCGATCTTCGGCGTAGCAGCCGGGACGCTCTACGTGTTCGCGGCCGCGACGCTCGGGTGCTGTCTCGCCTTTCTCGTCTCGCGCTATCTGGCGCGCGGGGCGGTCGAACGCCGCCTCGCCGGCAACCCGCGTTTCGCCGCGATCGACCGCGCGATCGGCGAGGAGGGACGCCGGATCGTGTTGCTGCTGCGGCTCTCGCCGGCCTTCCCGTTCAACCTGCTGAACTACGCGCTCGGGCTCACCCGCGTGCGCTTCGCGGACTACGCGATCGCGTCGGTCGGCATGCTGCCGGGCACCCTGCTCTACGTCTACTCGGGCAAGGTCGCGGGCGATCTCGCCGCGCTGGCCGGAGGCGTCGCGCCGGCGCGCGGCGCCGGCGGCACCTTGCTGCTCGTCGTCGGGCTCGCCGCCACCGTCGTCGCGACGGTGCTCGTGACGCGCATCGCGCGGCGCGCGCTCGCCGAGGCGACGCGTGAAGCGCCGCAGCCGGCCGCCGGAGGAGCCTGATGGAATCGCACGCGACCTTGCCGCTGGACGAGTACAACCGCGCGCTCGTCGAGCACGTACACCCGCCGGCGTGGCAGAACCCGCAGCCGTCCGGCCGCTACAACCTGGTCGTCGTCGGCGCCGGCACTGCGGGGCTCGTCTCGGCGGCCGTCGGCGCGGGGCTGCGCGGCAAGGTGGCGCTCGTCGAGCGCCAGTTCATGGGCGGCGACTGCCTCGTCACCGGCTGCGTGCCCTCGAAGAGCGTGATCCGTGCGGCCCGGCTCGTCGCCGAAGCGCGCCGCGCGGAGAAGGAGATCGGGCTCGCGCTCGCGCCCGGCGCGGATCCCGACTTCGCCGCCGCCATGCGCCGCATGCGCGCGATCCGCGCGCGCATCGGCCACGAGGACTCGGCGCTGCGCTTCCGCGGCCTCGGCGTCGACGTCTACCTCGGCGACGCGCGCTTCGTCGGCCGCGACGCCGTCGAAGTCGACGGCCGCCGCCTGCGCTTCGCGCGCGCGATCATCGCGACGGGCGCGCGCGCCGCGGCGCCGCCGATTCCGGGTCTCGCGGAGGCCGGCTACCTCACGAACGAGACGCTCTTCGATTTGACGGCGCGGCCCGCGCGACTCGGCATCATCGGCGGCGGTCCGATCGGCTGCGAGATGGCGCAAGCCTTCCGCCGCCTCGGCTCCGAGGTGGTGGTGGTGCACGCCGATCCGCACCTGCTGCCGCGCGAGGACGCCGACGTCGCGGCGCTGATCGAGCGGCGCTTCGCCGAGGAGGGCATCCGCGTCCTGAACGGCGCGGGCGTCCGCCGCGTCGCGGCGCGCGACGGCGCCAAGCGCATCGTCTTCGCGCGGGCCGGCGGCGCGGAGGAGGAGATCGCGGTCGACGAGGTGCTGGTCGCCGTGGGGCGCGCGCCGAACGTCGAGGGCCTCGGCCTCGAGGAGGCGGGCGTCGCGGTCGACCCGAGCGGCGTCCGCGTGGACGACGCGCTCCGCACGAGCAACCCGCGCATCTACGCCGCGGGCGACGTCTGCATGGCGGCGAAGTTCACGCACGCAGCCGACGCCGCGGCGAAGATCGCGGTGCAGAACGCGCTCTTCTCGCTCGGTCCCATCGGGCGCAAGAAGCTCTCGTCCCTGGTGATGCCCTGGTGCACCTACACCGATCCGGAGGTCGCGCACGTGGGGCTCTCCGCGGCCGACGCCGCGCGCGCCGGCATCGAGACGGACACCTACGACGTGCCGCTCTCGCAGGTGAACCGCGCGACCACCGACGGCGAGGAAGAGGGCCTCGTGCGCGTGCACGTGCGCCGCGGCACCGACCGCATCGTCGGCGCCACGGTCGTCGCGACGCACGCCGGCGAGTGGATCGGCCTCGTCACCCTGGCGATGAACGGCGGCCTCGGGCTCGGCGCCATCGGCAACACGATCTTCCCCTACCCGACGCAGGCCGAGGGGCTCAAGCGCGCGGCCGGCCTCTACACGCGCAGCCGCCTCACCCCGGGCGTCGCGCGCTGGTTCGAGCGGTATCTGCGGCTGCGGCGCTAGTGTCCGCTTCCGGAAGCGCGGCGTGTAGCCATCACGGGTCTTGCATGGCTCTAACTGCATCGAGGACGTCGATACGGGCCGCTGGCAAGGCGCGCGACCGAGCCATAGTGCGTGCTACGGCGCAGGGAGCGGAACGAAGCCAGCGGCCCGTAGCGGCGGCCGAATGCAGCCGCGCTTCCGGAAGCGGACACTAGGTTCGCGCGCCGTGTCTCTCCTTCGCTTCCTCGGCATCCGCGGCGGTTCGCGCGACGACGGCGAGACCGAGACCGTCCGCCGGATCGCGTCGCGCCTCGAGCGCCTCGCGCCCGAGCAGGCGAAGTATCTGGCCGCGTTCGCCTACGTGCTGGCGCGCGTCGCCAACGCGGACCTCGACATCGCCGAGAGCGAGACGCAGGCGATGGAGGGGATCGTGCGCGAGACGGCCGGCCTCTCCGACGCCGAGGCCGCGCTCGTGGTCGAGATCGCGAAGTCGCAGACGCGCATCCTCGGCGGCACCGAGAACTACGTGGTGACGCGCGAGTTCAAGAGCATATCGACGGCGGCGCAGCGCGGGCGCCTGCTCGAGTGCCTCTTCGAGATCGCCGCGGCCGACGGCACCATCGAGACCGTGGAGAGCGCCGAGATCGCCGCGATCGGCGAGGAGATCGGCTTCACGCGCCCGGAGATCAACGCGCTGCGCGCGGCGTACCGCGAGCGGCTGGCGGAGTTCAAGGACCGCTAGCAGCGCTCAGTAGCCCGACGCCACCTCGCGGCGCACCGTCACCGTGTGCTGGTCGAGCGACTCGGAGCTGCGGAAGCGCCACGGGATCGAGCGGGCGACCTTGTCGCCGAAGACGCTGCCGTTCATGCGCAGCGCCAGCCGCGACGAGTGGCTGAGCGGCGCGTACAGCGCGGTGGGGTCGAGCTGCACCTCGCCCTCCAGCTGGCCCGCGGCGTGCGCCGTGCGCCGGTTCGACGGCATCCCGGCCGGCTCGAACGACGCGATCGGGATGTGGTAGCGGACCACGAACGGCCCGTTCTCGTGCGGCTCGAGCGTGGCGCTGGCGCTGCCGTCGAGTCGCGCCCCTTCCACGCCGCGCGCCTCGAGGAAGCGCGCGCTGCGGGCGGGATCGAGCTCCCAGGTCTCGCCGACCTCGACCGGGCGGCCCGGATCGAGCAGCGCGCCGATGCCGTACTCGAACTGGCCCTCGAGCAGCTCGCTGACGACGCGCTCGACGTTGCGGTCCGCGCGCTCGCCCTTCACGAAGAGCTGCACGCCACCCTCGGGCTGGCGGCGCACTTCGAAGAACGCCTTGTCGAAGAGCGAGCCGGACGAATCGGGGCGCACGTAGGAGAGCACGACGTCCTCGTGGCGCTCGCGCACCGGGTAGCCCTCGGCGTCCGTCTCGAGCACGACGACGTTCGCCTCGTAGCGGAGGTGGACGTCTTCGCGGAAGGGCTTGCCCTTCTCGCTGCGCGCCACCAGCTCGGAGTTCTTCAGCGCGGAGAGCGAGAGGACGTAGGCGTCGCCCGCGTGATAGCGGGGCCGCAGCGAGACCTCTTCGGCGGAGGCAGCGGGCAGCGCAGCGAGCGCGAGAAGGACGGGCAGAGCGAGGAGAGATCTCGAGATGCGCATGCTCAGCCCTTCGCCTGATTGCCATCTCTCCTTAACACACTGCGCGGTCGTTCGTCATCGAAGCGCCAGAAAGCGAACGGCGAGCGAACGCTCCGTGAATGGAGCGCCACAGGCAAAGAGGCGCCCGAGCGGGCGCGCTAGCTGCGCTTCAGCAGGAGCGTGCGCGGGTCGAGCGCGACGTGCAGATCGGACAGGTCGCGGTTGTCGTGATCCTTCAACGCGCGCAGCCGCACGGCGTCGTCGCCGGGCTCGAGCGCCAGGATCACCGAGACGAGGTCCTCGACCGCGGCGACCTGCGGCGGGATGCGCACGGAGCGCTCGTCCTTGCAGGCCGACTCGAGCCAGACCTCGGCATCGAGCTCCTGCGCGAGCGCGCGCAGGTCCTCGACGTCGTGACGGCCGAAGGCGCCGCCGAGATCGAGCCCTTCGAGCACGAGCAGGGACGGCGCGCCGCCCGACTCGCGCTCGAGCTTCACGGCGTCGCGCAGCTTGGCGGTCGTGATCGTGTTCGGCGGGTAGACGCGCACGCTGCGGTTGCGCTCGATCTCGCCGCGGATCAGCCCCTCGTTCTCGAGGTGCTTGGAGCTGGCGAGCTCGTCGAAGACCGTGTCGTAGTGGGCGCGCACGTGCGCGACGCTGTGCGCCGCCGAGACGTGCAGCACGCGGCCGCGCCGCAAGAGCTCGTCGACTGCCACGCCCACCAGGAACGACGTCTTGCCGACGCCGTGTCCGGCGAGGACCACCCCGAGGTTTCCGCGGCCGAGGCCGCCGTGCAGGTTCTTTTCGAGGAGTCGGAGCGGGCTTCGCGCGTTCAGGAACTTCCGCTGCAAGTCAGCCTCCTAGTCCTCTTCGCTCTTCGCGATGCGCGAGCCGTACTTCTTGATCAACTCGTTCTGCACCTCGCCGGGGACTCGAACGTAGCGCGAGAACTCCATGGTGAACTCGGCCTTGCCCTGCGTCGAGGAGCGCAGATCCGTCGAGTAGCCGAACATCTCCGCGAGCGGGACCTCGGCCTCGACCCGGCAGAAGCCGCCCTCTTCGGTGGTGCCGACGATCGTGCCCCGGCGCTGCATGACGGTCTTGAGCAGCGCGCCCTGGAACTCGGCCGGGCTCTCGACCTCGAGCTTCATCACCGGCTCGAGCACGACGGGCTTGGCCTTCGGGTACACCTCGCGCAGCGCCTTGCGGCCGGCGACCTGGAACGCGATGTCCGACGAGTCGACGCTGTGCGCCTGGCCGTCGTTCAGCACGAAGCGGATCCCCGTGATCGGGAACCCGATCAGGGTGCCCTTGGCGATGGCCGTGCGGACGCCCTTCTCGACGGCCGGGATGAACTCGGCCGGAATGTTGCCGCCGCGCACCTCGTCGACGAACTCGAAGTCGCCGTCCGGGAACGGCTCGACGTAGCCCTCGACCTTGCCGTACTGGCCCGAGCCGCCCGTCTGCTTCTTGTGCACCGTGCGGAACTCGGCGCGCTGCGAGATGGTCTCGCGGTAGGCGACCTGGGGCGCGCCCGTCTCGACGATCACGCCGTACTCGCGCTTCATGCGCTCGACGTAGACCTCGAGGTGCAGCTCGCCCATGCCCGAGATGATCGTCTCGGCGCTCTCCGGATCGACGGCCGAATGGAACGTCGGGTCCTCGCGCACGAAGCGCCCGAGCGCCTTGCCCATGTTGTCCTGGGCCTTGTTGTCGGCCGGCTTGATCGAGAGCGAGATGACCGGCGCGGGCACGTGCATCGAGCTCATCGCGACCTGGATCGACTCGTCGGTGAAGGTGTCGCCCGACGCGCAGTCGATGCCGAACATCGCGATGATGTCTCCCGCGAAGGCCTCGTCGATCTCTTCCATCTGATCGGCATGCATGCGCCCGAGGCGCCCGACCTTGTGGCGCCGCTTGGTGCGCGCGTTGATGATCGAGGAGCCGCGCGCGATGCGGCCCTGGTAGACGCGCAGGTAGGTGAGCTGGCCGTAGCGGCCGTCCTCGAGCTTGAAGGCGAGCGTCACGAGCGGCTTGTTGGCGTCGGCCGCCAGGGTGATCGGCGCCTCGTCGTTGCTGAGGTCGACGGCGGTGTTCTCCACGTCGAGCGGGCTCGGCAGGTAGCGCGTCACCGCGTCGAGCAGCAGCTGCACGCCCTTGTTCTTGTAGGCGGAGCCCATGAAGACGGGCGTCAGCGCCTGCGAGAGCGTGCCCTTGCGCACGGCCTCGTGGATCAGCTCCTCCGTCACCTTCTCCTCGAGGATCGCCTCGGTGAGGGCATCGGAGTAGAGCGACACCGCGTCGAGCATGGTCTCGCGCGCGAGCTCGGCGTCGTGCCGCAGCGCCTCGGGAATCTCCTCGTGGCGCTGGTTCTCGCCGTTCGCGCCGTCGAAGTAGATCGCCTTCATGGTGATCAGGTCGATCACGCCTTCGTGCGCGCTCTCGACGCCGATCGGGATCTGCATCATCACCGCGTTGTGGCGCAGCTTGTCGCGCAGCTGCTCGGTGACGCGGAACGGGTTCGCGCCGGAGCGGTCGAGCTTGTTGACGAACGCGAGGCGCGGGACCTTGTAGCGCCGCATCTGGCGGTCGACGGTCATCGACTGGGACTGCACGCCCGCGACGCCGCAGAGCACGAGGATCGCGCCGTCGAGCACGCGCAGCGAGCGCTCCACCTCGATGGTGAAGTCCACGTGGCCGGGCGTGTCGATGATGTTGACGTGATGGCCCTTCCATTCACAGAACGTCGCCGCGGACGCGATCGTGATGCCGCGCTCGCGCTCGAGCTCCATGAAGTCCATGGTCGCTCCCACCTCGTCCTTGCCCTTGACCTCGTGGATGCGGTGGATGCGCTTCGTGTAGAAGAGGATCCGCTCGGTGAGCGTGGTCTTGCCCGAGTCGATGTGGGCGCTGATGCCGATGTTGCGGATCGTCTGGAGATTCAACATGGAAGTGCCTCGCGTGTTGCGGATGGCAGGCGACTGCGACCGTCGCCGGCCAGGGTGCCAACCCTGTGTGGCGACCCCATCCCGGATGCCGGGCGGATCCTGTCGCTCCTGAGATGGGGGAAGGGTCCGCCGCGCCGGAAGGGCCCCGAGCGAGCGGCGGGCCACTCGTCGGTTGGCAGGGCGGCGGAGTTTAGGTTCGAGCCCTCAGGCTTTCAAGCAGCACCCGGGGCGTTGCGTGCCTCATATGGTGGGCTTCCGCCTCGGGCCGATAGGCATGCGCCTGCCCCAGCACGCAGGCATGCCGGGCGTCGCAGCGCGACGCGCAGCGCGGGTCGCTGACCCGCGCGGAGGCGCAACGGGAGACGTCGAAGCCGCCGGCCGCGACCGCGGCGCCGTGACAGGTCGCGGCGCAGGGGGCCGGACAGCCGCGGCAGGGGTCGAAGCCGCGGAGCGGCCCGGCGGCCGGCCAGTCGAGACGGCTGAGCAGGACGGCCCGCAAGGAGAGCCAGGGCCCGTAGACCGGGT
>DASUFZ010000330.1:0-20069 GCA_036274295.1 Myxococcota bacterium | reverse complement strand
GTCGACAACTTCGCGATCCGCTCCTTCGACGCGGAGTCGCTCCACTGGATGTGGACGACGAGCCACGCCGGCCACTACCAGCCCCTCGCCTGGATGTCGCTGGCGCTCGACCACGCCGTCCACGGGCTCAGCGCGCCGGATTTCCCGGAGGCGTCGGGCTTCCATGCGACGAACCTGTGGCTGCACGCGGCGGGGGCCGTCGCGCTCTTCGTGCTGGCGCTGACGCTCTACGCCCGCGCGGCTGGCACCGCGGCGGCCGCGTCTCCTCGGGCGCTCGCCGTGGCCGCGGCGCTCGCGGCTCTCCTCCACGCGGTGCATCCGCTGCGCTGCGAGTCGGTCTGCTGGGTCACCGAGCGACGCGACGTGCTGTCGGCGCCGTTCTTCCTGCTGGCGCTCGCGGCCTATCTGCGCGCGTCGCCGAGCGGCCCCGTCCGCGCGCTCCAGCCGCGCCGGCTCGCGCTCGCCGCCGGCGCTGCGCTCGCGGCGCTTGCGCTCTTCGCCGCCTCGATCTCGCTCGCCGATCCCGCGCACCTCGCGCTGCGCGGGCCCGGGATCGCGGGGGTCGCGCTCGCGTGCGCGCTGCTCGTCGTCTCCGCGCTCGCGGCCGCGCGCGGTGTCGACGCCGGCGCCACGCGGCGGCGCGCGGCGTGGCTGCTCGCGAGCTTCGTGCTGCTGGCGCTGTCGCTCTGCGCCAAGGCGTGGGGGATCGTGCTGCCGGCGCTGCTCTGCGTGCTCGACGCCTGGCCGCTCGCGCGCCTGCCGCTCGGCGCGCGCCCTCCGTCCGCGCCGTCGCCGCGCCGCGCGCTGCTCGGTCTCGCCGTCGAGAAGCTGCCCTTCGCGGTGCTGGCGCTCGTCTTCGCGCGGCTCGCGGCCTGGGCGCAGACGGCGCAGCAGGGCCGGCTCGACGTCCTCTCGCTGCACACGCCCGGCGAGCGCGCCGTGCAGGCGCTCTACGGCCTCGCCTTCTACCCGGCAAAGACGCTCTGGCCTGCGGGGCTCGCGCCGCTGTATCCGGTGCCGGACGACGTCAGGCTCTCGGAGCCGCGCTTCCTCGTCGGCGCGCTCGCGACCCTCGCGCTGACGGCGCTGGCACTCGGGCTCGCGCGCCGCCTGCCCGCGCTCTGCGCCGCATGGCTCGCTTACGCCATCACCGTCGCGCCCGTGCTCGGCGTGCTCCAGTCGGGACCGCAGCTCGTCGCCGACCGCTACGCGTACCTGGCGGGCATCCCCTTCGCCTTGCTGGCCGGCGGCGCGCTCCTCGTCCTCTCGCGACGCGGTCCGGTGTGGCGCGTGGCAGCGACGCTTTCGGCTGTCGCCGCAATCGCCGTCCTCTCGATCCTGGCCTGGCGCCAGTCCGCGATCTGGCACGACTCCGAGACCCTGTGGCAGCGGGCATACGCCGCGGCGCCCGATTCCCCCCTCGCCGCGCTGAATCTCGGCCTCGTGCGCGCGCAGCAAGCTGCGCGCGAGAAGGATCCGGCGCGCCGGATCGCGTTGCGCGACGACGCGCTCGAGCTCGTGCGCGCGGCGGCCGCGCGGCGTCCGGGCAGCGGTCTCTACCCCATGAACGAGGCCATCGTGCTCGCCGACCGCGCGGCCGACGTGCCGGAGCCCGCGCGCGGCGAAGACCTCGCGCAGGCCGAGCGGCTCGCGCGCGGCGCGATCGAGAGCGGCGAGGCGAGCGGCCTCGCGGAGGCGAGCTGGTACTTCCAGCACGGGCGCATCCTCGCGGCGGCCGGCCGTCTCGACGAGGCCGGCGCGCGCTACGAGCGCGCGCTGGCGCTGCGCCCCGAATGGCCCGTGCCGCGACTCTGGCTCGCGAGCGTGGAGCTCGAGCTGGCACAGCGCGAGTCGCACCGCGCGCCGGCCGACGCGCTCACGCGCGTGCTGCGCGCGCAGCGCGAGCTCGAGCTCGCGGCGCGCGCCGGCGGCTCGGTGCGCAGCATCGAGTCCGCGCAGGCGTTCGCGGCGGAGCTGCGCGCCGCGCTCGAGGCGAAGCTCCGCTAGCCCGCGTCCGGCGGCGGCGCCGCGACCTTGCGCTCCTCGCGCAGCCGCAGGGTGTCGTCGAGATAGGCGAGAAAGTGCGCCAGCAGGCGCGTCGAGTCGTAGTAGGCGGCGAGATCGATCCGGGAGACGTCGCGGTCGCGCACGGGCTGCTCGAGGAGCCGCGCGTTCGACTTGTCGAAGGACGTGACCGTGATCGACGGGATCCCCCAGAACAGGAACGCCTCGGAATCGGTGTTCACGTTCTTGAAGAAGCGCACCGCGTCGAGCTGGAGACCCAGCGCCTTGGCGACGGCGAAGAGATCCTGACGCAGATTGCGGTCGGCCTGCGTGCTCCAGACGCTCGTCGGGCCGAGCCCGAGTCCCTTCAGGCTCACCATCGCGCGGATGCGGTCGCGCTTCTCGGCGCCGAGCCGGCGCAGATAGCCGCGCGATCCCTGCTCGTCCTTCAGGACGTGTCCGAAGCCGATGAACAGGAACGAGTGCTCGCGCGGAGCGGCGGCGAGCGAGCGATACAGGTGCGGCAGCATCGCCGCGCCCGTCCAGTTGTCGATGATGCCCTTGCCGTCGGGCGGCTTGTCGACGTTGGCGCCGACCACGATCGTGTAGCTCGAGCGGCCCGGCAGGGTGCAGATGACGTTCGGGTAGGGCGTGGCGCCGTGCTGCGTCACTTCCAGGTACTCGCTGCCGCAGCCCGCCTGCTGGAAGAGCTGCGTCACGCGCTCGATGCGGTCCGCGTTGTTGTCGGGGACGTCGCTGACGCTCGCCTGGAGCTGGCCGGCGTCGATCGTGCCGACGCGGATGCGCAGCGGGTCGGTGACCGGCACGAAGGGCTTCGCGCACGCGAGCACCACCAGCGCGAGCACCGCCATGCCGATCCGTCGCGTTCGTCGCGTCACGCCGCCCTCCGCGCGCCGAAGCTATCACGACCCGATGCGATAGATGTAGATCGACTCGCCGACGCGGTCGATCGGCGTGTACTTGTCGAGCCAGTCGGAATCGGCGCCCTCCAGCGCCTCGAGCTTGCGAAACCAGGCGAGGTAGTGCGCGCTGATCGCGTAGAGCCCCGGACGCGGCTTCTCGACGTCGGCGACGTCGAAGGGCACGGCGTGGACGCCGTAGGCCTCCGGCTCCGCGCTGCCGAAGTAGAAGAGGTGCAAGGTTTCGCCGGGGCGCTGGTGCTCGCGCTGCCAGGCCGCCAGGCGCGGCAGGTCCTGGCCCCAGTCGACGTTGCTCTCGTCCGTGACGAGCGGCCCCGCCCGGCTGCCGCCGACGGCGTCGTTCAGGTACGCCAGGTGGTGTGGCCAGGTGCGGACCGCGTCGAGCAGCGAGCCCGCCAGCAGCAGGCAGGCCAGGATCGTCAGCGCGCGCGTGCGCGGCGTCGCGAACGAGAGCGAGGCGAAGCAGAGCAGGAAGGGCAGCGCCGGCAGCGCGCGCCGGATGCCCGGGTTGGTGATGTCGAAGAAGGTGGCGGAGAGCATCACGGCCGGCGGCAGCAGCAGGAAGGCGACGCGCTCCAGCGGGACCGTGCGGCGCGCGCGCCAGCCGGCGAGCGCGATCAGCGCGAGCGTCGGCAGCGGCGTCTTGATCAGCACCGACGCCGTCGCGTGGTACCAGAAGGGCTCCTTGGAGACGCGCCCCCAGAAGTAGAAGGCGTAGTCGCGCGCCACGTCCGGGTAGATGCGGAAGATCCCCTCCCAGTAGAGATCGGGGCGGAAGGAGAAGCCGTAGCCGAGGCCGACGACCGCGAAGGCGACGCCGGCGACGACGGCGAGGGTGCCGGCGAGCTCGGAGGGCGCGATGCGCTCGTGGCAGCGCCGCCAGGCGACGAAGGCGAGCGCGGCGAAGATCGGCAGCAGCAGCAGCGCGGTGTACTTCGTGAGCAGCGCGAGCCCCGTGACCACGCCGCACACGAGCGCGCGCACGGGACCCGGACGCTCGACGCAGCGCCACAGGGTGAAGACCGCGGCGAACATGCCCGCGGCGCAGCCGAGATCCTCGGTGGCGAGGCGCCCGTGCGCGAGCAGGTTCGGGCACACGACGGTCAGGAGGGCGGCCGCCAACGCCGGCGCGGTCCCGTACAGGCTCTTCGCGAAGGCGAAGACGCAGAGCACGAGGCCCGCGCCGATCGCGATGACCGGGATGCGCGCGAGCTCGGTCATGCGCAGCGGATCGTTGCCGCTCTCGAAGAAGAACTCGCGCCCGTAGGTGGCGCGCGGGTTCTCGGAGCGCAGGACGCGCGGATCGCCGACGGGCGGCGCGTGGACGGTCATGGAGAGGAGCGGCAGCGCGGAGAGCTTCTGCATCAGCGGCGGATGGTCGGCGTTCAGGCGGTAGTCGTCGTCGACCACGTTGACGTAGCCCGCCGCGATGTAGCCGGTCTCGTCCCAGGTGAGGGACTCGTCGCGGCTCGCGGCGCGCTCGAGGCCGAAGAAGGCAAGCCCGCAGAGCAGCGCGACGGCCCATGCCAGGCGCTCTCGCGGGGCGCGAGGGCGCCCGTCGGCAGCCGTCATCGTTCGCTAGCCGCCCACCTGTTCGCTGCGGACTGCGTGAGCGAGTCCGTCAGGCGCTCGATCTGCGGATTGCGGGGCTCGAGGCGCCGCGCGAGATCGAGGTGTCGCGCGGCGCGGTCGAGATCGCCGGCCCGCAGGAAGAGCGCCACCAGATTCAGATGCGCGGACTGCGTGTCCGGATCGATCTCGATGGCCTTCTCGTAGGCGAAACGCGCGCCGGTGTCGTCGCCCTGGCGGGCGCGCGCGACGCCGAGGTTGTTCCACGCGCGCGCGTGCGCGGGGTGCACGCGCGTCGCCAGCTCGAAATCGCGCGAGATCTCCTCCCAGCGCACCTCGGCTCTCAGCATCTCGGCGCGGTGCAACGTCTCGTAGCCGCGGTTGTTGTAGTAGTGCGCCAGCGCCTCGAAATCGTCGATGGCGCGCACGCGGCGCGCACCCAGCAGGCGGCCGGAGAAGTCCACGTAGAGGCGCTTCTCGCCGGAGTCGATCACCGCCGCGACGTGATCCGCCTGCACCGCGAGATCGCCCTCGGTGCGCCACTGCGGATCGGCCACGATCACCTCGAGATACCAGGCCTTGAAGCCGAGGCCGCGCGCGATGCCGATCAGGGTCGAGGAGAGCGCGAGGCAGTTGCCGGCGCCGCGCTCGAGCGTCTCGGCGGCCGTGCCGCTGGTCGCCCACTCGTAGTGCAGGCCGAAGCCCGCCGGATCGCTGAGCGAGGACACGAGCGCGTCCACGCGGTCCTCGCCGGCCGCGACGCCGGCGAGCCGCTCGCGCGCGCGCTCGATCGCCGGCGCGCCGACCTCGAAGGGCACGATCACGTCGGCGGGATCGATGTCCCCGACCCGGCGCACGACCTCGTGGCGCATGCCGTCGGGCGTGAAGTCGTAGGCGCTGCGATGGGCGCAGGCGAAGGCGCACGCCGCGACGGCGACGAGCGCTAGCGGGAGTCCGCGAGGCGGCGCCATGGCGTTTCCATTCTAGCCGCAGCGGCGCCAGAAATGGGATCTAAGGCTGCGGCGCGAGCCCGCGCAGAACGAGCAACGACGCCGTCATCGGGTCGTAGAGCGACGCGTCGACGAAGAGCGTCCGGAAGGAGAGCCAGCCGGCGACGCACAGCAGCGCGACGGCGCCCGCCGCGACGGCGCGGCCGCGCCCGCGCGCGTCGGCGTGAGCCAGGCTCACAACCAGGCCCGCGGCCAGCGCGCACAGGGGGATCTCGGCGAGCGCCACGTAGCGGACGTTCTTCGTGAAGGGCGCGTACGCGGCGAGGAGCCCGGCGAAGACGAGCGCGAGCCAGACGGCGGCGTCGCCCGGCGCGCGCTCGCGCGCGCGCAGCGCGGCGGGTCCGAGGGCCGCGACGCCGAGCAGCGTCACCCAGGGCGAGAGCAGGAGCAGATCCACCGGGTAGCGGTACCAGGGGCCGCCGCCGAACTGCTGCGCATAGGCATTGCTCTCGGGCGAGAGCCAGATGACGCGCGCGACGCCGGCCCACGCGGCGAAGCTCCCCGCCGTCGTCAGCCAGACGAGCAGGCAGAGCGCCAGCGGCGCGGCGAGCGCCGCCGCCAGCGGCAGGAGCGGCAGCGCGCGGCGCGCGGCGAAGCGCTCGTAGGCGTAGAGCGCCGCGCAGGGCAGAAGGAGCAGGAGCGTCGTCTCCTTGATCAAGAGGCCTGCGCCGAAGGCGACACCGAAGACCACCAGCGCACCGCGCCGCTGCGGCGCGCGCAGCCACGCGCAGAAGCTCCACAGCACCAGCAGCCCGGCGAGCGTCGAGGGGCCGTCGACCCAGGCGCGCCGCGCGATGCCGAGCAGCAGCGGCGAGAAGGCGCAGAGGGCCGTCCCCGCGAGCGCCCGCGGGGCACCCCACAGTCCCTTCGAGAAGAGATAGGAAGCTCCCACCAGCAGGACGTGGCAGACGAGCGAGAGCAGCGAGAGCGCCTCGAAGCTGCTGCCGAAGAGCGACGTCCAGGCCGTCGCGAGCGCGATGTAGCCGACGCGCAGCGGATTCGGATAGAGCCAGCGCGCGGGCTCCGCGAGGTAGTCGGCGTAGAGCTGGCGGAAGCCCGCGAAGCCATGCTCCGCGAAGTGTCGGGCGTAGGCGAGGTAGTAGGCCTCGTCGGGATTCTCGGCATAGCGAACCGATGCGAGTGTCGGCAGCAGCAGCGCGCCGGCGAGCAGGGCGATGCCCACGGCCAGGCCGTCGGCGACGCGATCTCGCGGCGAGCCCTGCATCGTGTCTCCTCAGGAGCCCGTCGCCGCGCCGGCCGGCGCGAGCGCAGCGGAGAGCTCCTCCGCGCCGACCCGGTAGACCAGGATCGACCACGCCACGCGGTCGTCGGGCGGACGCGCGCGCAGCGCGGCGCAGAGCTTCGCGAAGCGCATGCGCAGGCGCAGCCACTCGAGCCGCGCGCGCGAGGAGGGATCGGCTGCGGCCCCGCGCGGCGACGCGAGCAGCGCGTCGAGCGAGGCGAGGCGCGTCTCCTGCTGCGCGCCCCACGGCCCGCGCAGCTCCGGCTCGAGGTACACGCCCTGGAGCATGGTGGCGCTCAGGTAGTAGAGACCGGGCCCGAGCTCGCCGGCGCGGAGCGGCGGCGCCGCGTCGAAGAAGCCCGGCAGGCGCGCGCACGCGACGCCATGACGCTCGGGCAGCGCGCTGCCGAACCAGGCGAGATAGCAGGGCTCGGCATTCCCCTGCGCGCGCAGTAGGCCGAGGTGCGCGGCCAGCGCCGGCAGGTCCTGACCCCAGTCGAGGTTGCTGTCGACCAGACGCCGGTAGCCGGCTGCGGGTCCGCCGAAGGCGACGTTCACGAACGAGAGGTGGTGCGGCCAGACGGCGAAGGACTCCGCGGCCGCCGCGACGAGACACAGCGCGACGGCGGCGCGACCCCCGCGCGTGTCGCACCAGCGCACGGCGGCGCCGCTGAGGATCAGCGCCGGCGCCAGCATCGGCAGCAGGTGGCGGATGCCGATGTTCACGCTCGACGCCATGCTCGCCGCGCCGTACACGCCGAGCAGGACCCAGAGCGGCGCGCTGCCGGCATTGCGTGCGCCGCGCAGGTGAGCGCGCACGCCGGCAGCCGCCGCGAGAGCGAACAGCGTCAGGGTGCCGAGCGGCATCTTCACGGCGACGGTGTAAGGGAAGTACCACCACCAGCCGTCGTTCGAGACGTGCCCCGCGGCGAAGGCGACGCGATCGCGCGTCGTGGCCCAGGCGTAGCCGATGCCGTGGAGCCAGGTCTCGGGCAGCCAGTGGCCGTCGCGCGCGACGCGCAGCAGCGAAGGCAAGGCGCCGGGCGCCGCATCCACGCGCGTCCAGTCGAGCGGAGCGGCGGCCGCGCCGGGCGTGCGGAAGGCGAGCCCGTGCGCGGCCCACACGAGCGCGAGTCCGAGCGCGAGCAGCGCGCCGGCCGCGGCGAGCGTGCGGACGGCGCCCGCGCCGCGACCCTGCGCGGGCGGCGCCGCGATGCGCCACGCGGCCAGCAACGCGAGCATCGGCACGAAGAGCAGCGACGTCGCCTTGCACAGGAAGAGCAGCCCCGCGGCGACACCGGCGCCCGTCACCCGCAGCAGAGACGGACGCGCGAGTGCCGCCGCAGCCGCGCCGACTGCCGCGAGGAATGCGAGCGCGGTGGGGACGTCCGAGCTGACGAGGCGCGCATGCGCGAGCAGGTTCGGGCAGACGCTGGCGAGCGCCAGCGAGATCAGCGCGCCGCCGGGACCGTACAGGCGCAGCGACCACAGGTAGACACAAGCGCCGAGCGCCACGCCGAGCGCGAGCACCATGCGGCGCGCGGGCCGCAGCACGGCGCCGGGATCGCGGTCGCCCCCGTAGAGGAGCGAGCGCCCGAGCTCCCAGACGTCCGCCTCGGACCACGCAGAGGCATCGGCGTCGAGCGAGCCGCCGCGAAGCCAGAGCGGCAGCGCCGCCCACATCTGCGGCAGCACGCCGGTGCCCTCGTCGAGCCGGAAGTCGCCCGTCGAGAGATGCGCGAGCCCCGCGCCGAGGTGGAGCGGCTCGTCGAAGGCGGGGCCGTCGGAGGCCGCGCCGCAGTCGGCCGTGAGCGCCATGGATGCGAGCAGCAGAACGGCCAGCGCGTGCGCCGCGAGGCGGGACGACCCGAGCGGCTCGGGTCCGGAGCCGGCGTGCACTCAGTCCTCGTCCTCGATGTCGTACTCCTTGAGCTTGCGGCGCAAGGTCGAGCGGTCGATGCCGAGCGAGCGCGCCGCGGCACTGCGATTGCCGGAGGCATCGTCGAGCGCCTGCACGATCGCGCGGCGCTCGACGTCGCGCAGCGTGCCGCGCAGCGCGGTGCCGTTGTCGCCGGCGCTCGCGTGCGCTCCCGCATTCGCGCCCGCGTGGGCCGCCGGCAGGGCCTGGTCGAGCACGAGGTGGCGCGGCGCGATGCGCGCGCCGCCGGAGGCCGAAGCCGCGGCGAGCACGGCGTTGCGGAGCTGGCGCACGTTGCCGGGCCACGGCGCGCGCTCGAGCGCCTCGAGCGCCTCCGGCGTGAAGCCCTCCGCGCGGTCGCCGAGGAAGTGCGCGGCGAGGATGGCGACGTCGCCGCGGCGGTCGCGCAGCGGCGGCAGCGCGATCTCGAAGCCGCGCAGGCGGTAGTAGAGATCCTCGCGCAGGCTGCCCTCCGCGATCATGCGGCGCGGATCGCGGTTCGTCGCGGCCAGGAAGCGCACGTTCACCTGGCGCGGGCGCGTTCCGCCGACCGGTGTCACCTCGCCGTCGTCGAGCACGCGCAGCAGCTTGGCCTGATGCTCGTAGAGCAGCGCCTGCACCTCGTCGAGGAAGAGCACGCCGCCGTCGGCCTCGCAGAGCAGGCCCGCGTGATCGCGGTCGGCGCCGGTGAAGGAGCCGCGGCGGTGGCCGAAGAACGCGCTCTCGAAGAGATCGCGCGGCATCACCGCGCAGTTGTGCGAGACGTAGGGCCCTTCCGCGAGCCGCGAGTAGCGGTGGATCGCGCGCGCCACCAGCTCCTTGCCGGTCCCGGTCTCGCCCGTGATCAGCACGGGCACGCCGCTGCCGGCGGCGAGCGTCACCAGGTGGCGGATCTCGAGGATCGAGCGGCTGCGCCCGACGATCTCGGGGATCGTGCGCGGCACGTCGCGCTTCGGGCGCATCGCGAGCGCCTTGCGCACGGTCGAGAGCACGGCGGCCGGCTGCGCGGGCTTCAGCAGGTAGTCGATCGCGCCGAGCTGCACGACCTCCACCACCTTCGAGACGTCCGAGAGCGCGGTGACGGCGACCACCGGCAGCTCGGGCCAGCGCTGGCGGATGCGGTGCATCAGCTCGAGGCCGTCCATCTCGGGCATGTCGAGGTCCGACAGCACGAGGTCGAAGTCGCGCTCCTCGAGCAGCGGCAGCGCCTCGAGGCCGTTGCCCGCCGTCGAGACCGCGTGCCCCTGCTGCTCGAGCAGCAGGCGCAGGAAGTGGGCGGCGGAGGGCTGGTCGTCGACGACGAGGACCGAGCAGCCCATCACGCCCGCGCGCTCCGCGGCGCCACCGGCAGCGCGATCTCGACCTCCGCGCCTCCGCCCGAGGCCGGGCGCGCGGCGATGCGGCCGCCGGCGTCCTGCACGAGCTGGCGCGCGAGGTAGAGGCCGTATCCGCTGCCCTGCGGCTTCGTGGTGTAGCCCGGCTCGAAGATGCGCTCGAGATCGGAGGGCTCGATGCCGGCGCCCTCGTCGCGCACGCACAGGCACACGCTCTCGCCCTGGCGCGCCACCGTCACGCGGGCTCGCCCGCAGCCGTCCATCGCCTCGACGGCGTTGCGCATCAGGATGACGAGCACCTCCTGGAGCGCCGCGTCCGAGAGCGCCACCGGCGCGTCGGCGTCGCCCTCGACGTTCCACTCGACTTCCGCGTGGGCCATGCGCATCTCGCCGAGCGCGCGCTCGAGCGCGACGCCCACCGCGGCGCGCGGCGCGGCCGGCGGTTGCGCGCGCCCGGAGTCGAGCGTCATGCGCGCGAGCGCCTCGAGATCGTCGATGGCCACGCGCAACCCGGCGAGCGCGGCGCGCGCGTCGCCGCGATCGCCGAGCGTCGGCTCGATCAGGGCGGCGAAGCCGCGCAGGCTGTGCACCGCGTTCTTCAGCCCGTGCGCGAGCCGCGCGACGCCGCCGCCGAGGCGGCCGACCTCGCGCTCCTGCTCGAGCTCCTCGGCGAGCGCGCGCATGCGCACGTCGAGATCGTCGCGCTCGCGCACCAGACCCTCTTCCGTGCGCAGGGCGCTGCGCGCGATCGCGAACGAGAGGCTTCCCATGCCGAGCAGGAAGGCCGTCTGGAGCAGCAGGGTGTTGCGCGCGCCCTCGAGGCCGCGCAGCGCCTGGAGGCCCCAGAGCGCCGCGACAGACCAGAGCGTCACCGAGACGATGCCGGCAGGCGCGAAGAGCATCGCGGCCAGCACGATCTCGAGCCAGAGGCCGGCGATGAAGGGCGACGGCACGCCGCCGGTCACCGCCGCGAGCGTGATCCAGCAGCCGACGCCGATGACCGACGAGGCGACCTCGGCGATGCCCGCCCAATGCAGGCGGCGATGCAGGAAGGAACAGGCGAAGTTGAGCGCGGCGCTGGCGGTCACGACGCCGAAGGCCGCCCAGCCGAGCTGCTGGTGCTGCCACCATGCGAAGACTGCGCCCGAGAAGATCGCGATGTGGCGCAGGAAGAGGACGCGGTCGAAGTTCGGGTGCGCTGCGCGCGCGCGCGGAATCGCGCGCCGCAGCTTCTCCGCGCCGGCGGCCTGCGCGCGCGCGACGACTCCCTGCGTCGCGCCGTCCTGCAAGCGGCCGGCGGGCGTGGCATGGCTCTGCTGCATGGCACCTTCGACGCGCGGCCCGGCCACGGAGCGAGGGATGCCGGGCGCGGCGCCGGCGCAGTATACCCCCGGCGCTTGTTAATTCGGAGATGAACTGGGCGGAGCTGCGCGCTCGCTCCCGGGGCTGCCGGCCGCCGCCGACACCAGCGTGCGCACCGCCCTGCCCGCGCGGTACTCGGCCTGACGTGCGGCGATCTCGCGCGCGAGCTGCGCATCGCCGTCCGCCTCGGCGCGCGCACGCGCGCGCTCTGCCGCCGCCAGCGCAAGGTCGAAGCGCCCCATTTCCGCATGGGACGCGGCCAGGGTATCGAGCACGCCCGCGTCGAGGCCGGCCGTCGCGCGCTCGGCGCGCAGCGCGAGCTCGACCGCGGAGGCGCCGTCGCGCCAGCGGGGATCGGGGTGCGTGGCGCGCTGCCAGGCGAGGTTGTTCGCGGCGTAGGCGAGGTCCGGATCCCCGGCGAGCGCCGCCTGCCATTCCGCCGCGGCGAGATCGGGCCGGCCCCTGCGCGCGAGCAGCGAGCCGAAGTTCGTGCGGATCTCGCCGTCCTGCGGATCGAGCGCCAGCGCGCGCCGCAGGTGGAGCTCGGCCCCGTCGAGGTCGCCACGCGCCTCCGCCAGGCCGGCGAGCTGCACCTCCGCCAGCGCGTAGTGCGGCCAGAGGCGCAGCGCCTCGCGCGCCAGCGCCTCGGCCTCGTCGGGCCGGCCCTCCTCGCGCACGGCCTTGGCCAGCGAGAGGAGCGCGCGCGGCTGCGCGGGCCGCGCCGCCACGACGCTGCGCCAGATGCGCTCGCCGCTCTCGTAATCGCGATTGCGCGCCCGCGTCACGACGACGAGGAGCGCGACGAGCAGCGCCGTCGCCGCGGCTGCCAGACGGCGCGCGTGGCGCGGGTTGCGCGCGCGCGCGCAGAGCGCGGCCACCCCCGCCGCCGCCAGCGCGACGAGCCCGGCGAGGGGCAGATAGAAACGGCGCTCGGCGCCGACCTCGGTGGCGATCGGCACGAACGAGGACGACGGCGCCAGCACGACGAGCCCCGCCAGCAGCGGAAACCCGAGCGCTGGACGCCGCCACCAGAGTCCGAGCGCCAGCAGCACCCAGAGCGCGACGAACGCCGTCTGCGGCACGACCTCGCGCCAGGCGAGGGGGAGCGGCCAGCCATAGTCGAGCACGAGCGGGTGCGGCCAGAGGGCGCGCGCGAGATAGGTCGTCAGCATCTGCATCTGGTGCGCGAGGTAGGTGGAGGGCGTCACGCCGACGTCGAAGCCGACCGAGAGACCGCGCGGCGCGGACGCGTGGAGCCACGCGAGCACCAGCCAATTCCCCGCCAACCCCAGATGGAGAGCGCGGCGGCTCTGCCATGCCCGGCGCAGCGAGCCCGCGCAGCAGGCGCCGTCGAAGAGCAGCGCCAGCACGGGCGCGACGGCCATCGACTCCTTCGTCGCCATGCCGAGCGCGCAGGCGCCGAACGCGAGCGCGCCGCCGGCGCGCCGTCCCCGGGCCGACTCCGCCCGCGCGGCGCGCGCGACGCCGACGAGCACGAGCAACAGGAAGAGCGAGACCAGCAGCTCGCTGCGCTGCGTGACGTAATCGATGGTCTCGGACGCGAGCGGGTGCACGGCGAAGACGGCCGACGCAGCGAGCGCGACGCCGTCCGGCGACGCCGCGCCGCGCGCGCGCAGCACGTCGCGAACCAGCCAGAAGAGCAGCCAGGCGCAGGCGGTGTGGAGCGCGAGGTTGGTCGTGCGGAAGCCGCGCGGGTCGAGGCCGTGCAGCGCGTAGTCGACGGCGAAGCTCGCGTTCACGACGGGCCGCCCGGCGACCGGCGTGTCGCGCGGCGGCACCAGGGCGATCTGCGGGCGCAGGCTGCGGATGTGGAGGTTCCGCTCGATGGCGACGCCGTCGTCGAAGACGAAGGGATTGTCGAGCGCGTTGGCGTAGGCGCAGAGCGAGAGCAGCGCGAGCAGCAGCGCGGCGCGCCCGCCGCCCACCGGTTGCTAGTCCTCGAAGTGCACGGTGCGGAGGATGTCCGCGAAGCGCGCCAGGGCCTCGGGCGAGAGCGGCTCGGGGCCGATCTGGCTGAAGTACCAGAACTCCTCCCCGCGCCGGACGTGCCAGAGCCGCTCCTGGACGGGCTTCTTCTCGCCGTCGGGTCCCGGCAGCACGTAGCGGATCGTCGTCCCGCCGCCCTGGAGCCCGCCGACCTCCACCGGCGCCGCCTCCTCGACGATCTTGAACTCGCCGTTGCGCTCGCGGTTGTAGGCGAAGGTCGCGACGACGCCGACGGGGTTCATCGTGGTGAGCATGTCGAGTCCGCGCGGGCCCTCGGCGCGGTCGATCGGGATGACGTGCACGCGCAGGATCGTGTCGGTGGTGGGATCGGCGCCTTCGCGCGGCGCCATCGCGAGGAGCGGCGTCAGCGCGGGCTTGCGCAGGTTCTCCCACATCTGCCAGCGATCCTTCGCGCGGCCGTCGCCGTCGCGCAGCATGGAAGAGCCGGGCAGGAACACCCAGTCGGCGGGCTTGTCGATGGAGAAGCCGAAGGTCTCGCTCTCGTAGGTGTTGCCGTCGATCGGCAGCTCGGCGTGCTGCGTGTCGTCAGGGAGCGGCTTCTCGCCGCAGCCGACGAGCGCGAGGCACGCGACGGCCGCCGCGAAGGCCGCGGCGCCGCGCGGCCGGCGCAGCGCGAGCTGCGCGCTCGCCGCGAGGAGGAACGCGCCGAGCACGAGCGAGAGCAAGGCGAAGCGCAGGTCGATGTGCCGGTCGAGCAGGCCCGGCCACACGGCCAGCGCGAAGGCGCAGCACGTGAGCGCGAGCTGCGCGGGGATGCGCGAGCGGTCGGGAACCGCGAGCGGGACGAGCGCCAGCAGGGCCCAGTAGTAGTGGCTGACCGGAAGGATCGCGAACACGATGAGCAGTGCTGGGAAGAGGACCTCTGCGGCGCCGACTCGCCGCACCGCGAGGAGCGCGGCGGCGACGAGAGCGAGCGCGGCGGTCGCATGATACCACCGGCGTTCCGCCAGAACGCGCTGCGTCTCCGCGATCCAATCGAAGGCGGGCTCACCCGGCGCCGCGGGCTCGAGCGTCTCGGTCGCGTGCCCGAACGTGAGGCGGTCCTTGGCCGGCGCGTAGCCGACGATCGCCGTGAGCGAGACCAGATTCGCCGACGGCGCCGACGTGTGCTTGCGCATGTTCTGCGCGCAGGCGAGCCAGGCGTTGCGGCCGTCCGGCGTCGGGACGAGCGAGCCCAGCGCGAGGATGGCGAGCGCGCCCGCCGCGAAGCCCGCGTGCAGGCGCGCGTTCGCGCGCAGCCGCGCGCGCCAGCCCGGCCCGGCGAGATCGCGCAGCAGCAGGCAGCCGTAGATGGCGATGGGGAAGAGGCGCAGCGCCGCCGCGACGGCGAGCAGCGCGCCGGCGGACGCGCGCGCGTCGCGGCGCAGCGCGGCCAGCGCGGCGGCCAGCGCGAGCAGGTAGTCGGTGCGCAGGTAGCCGCCGCCCGTGAAGCCGTACTCGTTCAGCGGATTCGCGAACGCGAAGAAGAGGAAGGAGAGCGCGAGGAACGGGCCCTCCAGGCCGGCGAGCGCGGCGGCGAAGAGCGCCAGCAGGTAGGGATCGAGCAGGCTCACGAGCCCGAGGTAGTCGCGCGTGTCGAGCCAGGGCTGCGCCGCCAGACCGCCGAGGATCGCCGTCACGAGCGGCGTGCCGTTGTAGCCGTGGTCGATCACCGGGCCGCGCGCGCGCCAGTCTGCGAGCGTCGCCTCGCGAAACACCGCGACGTCGCGCCGGAAGGCGTCCCAGCGCTCGGGCGTGAACGGCGCGCGGATCTCCGCCGCGCGCGCGACGGCGCGCCCGCGCTGCACGATGCGGTTGGTGGCGAGGTCGCGCATGGCGCGCTGCGGCGTGAAGTGCTCGGGGTCGTCCTCGTGATCGGCGAGCACCGCCGCGTCGTAGAGACCCGCGTAGCCGAGCTCCGCGAAGTACTTGGTGCCGAGGTAGTAGTGGAAGAGCTCGTGGTAGTGCGGCGGCGGGACGACTACCGCGAGCGCGCCGTTCTCTCCGCGGCGCAGCGCCCCGAGGTGCGCGACGAAGGCGATCGCGCAGAGCGCCGCGAGCACGGCCGCCGCAGCGCGCGCGCTCGGCGCGCCGCGCCGCCTCCACACGTCGAGCGCGACGAAGCCCGCGAGCGCGAGCAGCATCAGCGCGAGCGAGGGAGCCGAGAAGGTCACGAGGTCCGCCGCCGCGCGAGCGCGTCGCTCGCTGCACGACGCCGCGCGGCGTCAGTACCCGAGCCAGGCGAAGCGGAACGTCGCGACGCCGAGGTAGTGGATGTTGTCGGCGTCGAAGTCGAAGTTCGAGGGCTCGACGCAGTTCACGACGTTCGGATCGTCGCTGGGCGTGCACGCCGGCGGCTCGGCGCCAGGCTCCTGCAGCTGGAATCGCGCATCCGAACCCGTCAGCGGAAACGTCATCAGCACGTCGGCCACGAACTGCACGCCGACCGGGCCGAAGCGCCAGACTTCCGCCTCCACGCCGAAGGACGGTCCTGCGCCGCCGATCTTCAGGCTTTCGGTGGACTCGGCGCTGATGAACTCGTCCGCCGAGCCGATGCCCCGGTCGATGGTGGCGATCGCATCCATCCGCTCTTCCATGTAGTGCGCGCCGAACTTTACGAAGACAGGTGTAAAGTCGATCGGCATCTGGAGCGCGACGCCGCCGCCCGCATACCAGAGCGAGTCGGGGTTGGCTCGGAGGCGCGTGTGGATGCGCGGCTCGCCGAACAGTTTGTCGAAGTTGCCCGGATTGAATCCCTGCTCGACGATCGTGCGGCTGTCGTACTCGAACGCGAAGCCGCCGTGCACGAAGGGACGCGGCTTCAGCGGGACCGACGAGAGCGCCGGCCCCAGCAGCTGACCGCTGATGTCGAACGCCGCGCCGTCGGACGCACGGCTGTCGGATGCGCTGACGTCGCAACGGCCCGTGAACGGCGGGAGAAACGGGTTGGTCGGAGGCTGCCCCTGACAGGGCAGCACCGACGAGCTCACCGCGTCGGTCGCGAGGATCGCGTCGATGCTGCCGTCGATATCGCGGGACTGGATGCCGACGCCGAGCCCGACGGAAGGGATCCAGCTCGGGAGCTCCTTCTCCTCCTCGGCAGGCGCAGGCGGCGCGAGCAGCGCGACCGCGAGCGCCGCAGCACAGGAGGCGACTCGCCGGCGCCGCGGGCTCGAGCCATTCATGCGGGACTCCGTCCGGGCGCGCCGCCCGCGTGAGGGTAGGTCCGCGCTTTTAGACTAGATCCCACTTCGCGTCAATCTGATGGCATAATGCGTTCGGGTGGGGAAGAGGGAGCCACGATTCCAGCATGGCGGCGCATTCGTCCGTCCGGCGCGCGCTCGCCGCGTTGCGCGCCCTGTTCCTTTCTACGCTGTTATGTGTCACCGTCTCTGCACTCGCAGTTGCCGCGCACGCGCAGGACGCGTCGGATCCCGACCCGACGAGCGGTGACGAGCCGAATGCGGAATCGGTTCCGCCCGACCAGATCGGAGAGCAGCCCAACGCGCCGCCGCCGCCCGAGGGCGTCGAGGAGATCACGGTCATCGGCGAGGTGCTCGAGACGAGCACGCAGGCCGAGGCCGAGGCCATCACCACTTTCGATCAGGCGGAGCTCGACACGCTCGGCATCACCGACGTCGACACGCTCGCGCTCAACACGCCCTCGTTGCACGTCGGCCAGGTGGGCCAGCAGGCGGTCATCACCTTGCGCGGCGTCGGCCTCGAGAACCTCACGTCGATCGGCGAGACGGGCGTCGGCTTCCAGGTGGACGGTGTGCACCTGGCGCGTCCCGCCGCGGCGAACGCGGCCTTCTTCGACGTCGAGCGGGTCGACGTGCTGCGCGGGCCGCAGGGCACGCGCGGCGGGCGCAACCTGAACGGCGGCAAGATCGCGGTCTGGTCGGCCAAGCCCACGGAGGAGTTCGAGGCGAAGGGCGACGCGACCTACGGCAACTACAACACGATGGAGAGTCGCGCGGTCATCAACGTGCCGATCTGGAGCGACAAGCTGATGAGCCGCGTGAGCGGGATCTTCGCGCGGCGCACCGGCTTCCAGGACAACGAGATGTACGGCGTCACGAACAAGAACACCGGCGACGCCAAGGACTACACGGGCCGTCTCCAGCTGCGCTCGCTGTTGTTCGACCAGTCCCTCGAGCTGCGCGGCATCGCCACCCACGGCAAGCAGGAAGGACGCGGCCCCGATCTCAAGCTGATCGGATCTCCCTCCTCGAACGTCTCGGGCGCGATCGCGCAGTTCACCAATGGCTGGCAGCGGATCCCCGCAGGTCAGACGCAGCCCCTGCACAACCAGCCCTTCATCGAATCGCGCTACTTCCCGACGCCCTGCCCCAGCAATCCCAACGACTTCAGCCCCGACAACGTGTGCGTACCGAACGACGTGCGCGATGCGTTCCTCGAGTTCGTCTCCGACCGCGACAACCACCAGAACGGCCTCACGGGTCTCGGCACCTACGACATCCCGCTCTTCCAGGACACGCCGTTCTCGGACCTGCGCCTCGGCGTCGTCGGCGCCTGGCAGCAGACGAGCGAGGACTGGATCTACGACTTCGACGGCACCAACGTGCCCGAGCAGGTCCTCGACCTCGCCCGCAACGCGCACCAGTACTCGATCGAGGCCTACATCGAGCGGCCCGACGTCGGGCGCTGGGACTTCCGAGCCGGCTTCTACCACCTGAACGAGTCGATCACGACCAACGTCTGCTTCGACATCAACGGGCCGCAGACGGTGCAGGACTTCGCCTACCGCGGCCAGATCGGGACGAAGAGCATCGCCGGCTACGGCGAGGCGGGATTCCGGATCACGGAGAACCTGCGCGCGTACGGCGGCATTCGCTGGACGAACGACGAGAAGCGCAACGACGAGCTCTTCCGGAGCGTCGATCCCGTCATCGAGATCACGCTGCCGACGAACGTCCCGGATTACTGCGGCCACTACACGCGGTCGCTGATCGCGCGCGGCCAGCGGCCCGGCATCCTCTCGGATCCGGGTGGCGCGAAGAGCACGGAGAACTACGACGGCCTGACGCCGATGGGCGCCATCGACTGGCAGGTGACGGACACCAGCACCCTGAGCTTCAGCGTCACACGCGGCTTCAAGGCGGGCGGCTTCCCCACGGTCGTCGACCCGCGGCTCAATTCGCTCGACAAGGCGTACGACTCCGAGTTCACGATGGAGTACGAGCTCACCTCGAAGAACGAGCTCTGGGACGGGCGCCTGCGCCTCAACACGACGGCGTTCTGGACCGAGTACGACCCCTTCCAGGTCTGCCAGTTCAACGGCCCGGCCTACCTGTGCGACTCGAACGGATCCGCCACGATCCGCGGCGTCGAGATCGAGTACATCCTCACGCCGATCGAGGGCCTCCAAGTCAACGGGTTCTTCAACTGGCTCGACTCGCGCATCAACAACATGCAGCTGATCGATCCGACCATCCGAGCCTGCCAGCAGCCCGGATGTCCGAGCCTCCAGCAGCCGCCGGAATCCATCGCGACGGCGCTCCTGCCCGTCGACGTGTCCGGCAACCGCCTGACGCGTTCGCCCGAGTGGGCCGGCTCCTTCGGCGTCCAGTACGAATTCGATTTCGGGCGCTGGGGCTTCTTCACGCCCCGCTTCGCCACCCAGTTCCAGGGCCTGACCTACTACCGCGTGTTCAACTCGTACGACGACACGACCAAGAGACAGGGCCTCTTCTATCTCACGGACGACAAGCAGGAGCCCTTCATCAAGTACGACGCCAAGATCATGTGGCGCAGCGAGGACGACCGCTTCACCGCGGAGGTCTTCGGCGTGAACCTCTCCGACGAGGACGTGCTGAACTCGGTGATCGTCGGCTCGCAGTTCTCGGGCGGGCAGGCGCTCGGCCAGTATCAGCCGCCGCGCATGTACGGTATCCGGGTCGGGATCAACTACATCTCTGACTGGCTGCCGGAGTTCTGACCCTACGACCGGCGCGTCTCGCACCAGTCACTGCACACACGGTGGCGCATCCAGCTGGAGCATCTTGCACCGGTGGTGCGAATTGCTCCACCTGGACAGATGAGCTGATCCACGCCTAACCCCCTGTCCGCCCGTTGGTTTCTCTCAGGCTTCCAGAAGGCACGGCGATTGCTCAAGGAGGCGCCGCGCGGCTGCCCAGAGCGGGCATCGTGCCGAAGACGAAGTGGTAGATCCAAGATCCAGATGGAGAGCTCCTCATGAAGCTTCGAACCTGGCTGGCCGGCTCCGTGACGCTCCTGGTCGCGCTGCAGGGCTTCGCCGTAACCAAGACCTATACGGCGGACGGGGACAACAGCACCAAGTTCCCGACCGACCGCCGCGTCTACCGCGGCGACTGCGACGTGGACGCCGCCACCCCGAACGCGGGTGACGACGCGCCGCTCGCCGACGACCAGTGCACGTGCACCCCGGGCGTCAACTGCGCGATCGGCCTCGTGCCGGCGCCGCTGATCTGCGTCGGCGGCTCGCGCGCGCAGCTCAACTGCACGACGAACGCCGACTGCCCCGGCAGCACCTGTGCCGCGGCGGTGGGTCCGGATGCGTGCGGCGGCTCCGAGGGTCGCCCGAACGGCGGCGCCTGCGATCCGTCGATCGCGTCCCCGGGCGCGGGCTCGTGCCCGGCGGGCTTCCCGGTACACGGCTCGCCCGAGCCGCCCTGC
>DASUFZ010000329.1:0-22349 GCA_036274295.1 Myxococcota bacterium | reverse complement strand
GGCTGCGGGCCCGAGCTCTTCGAGTGCCCGAGCACGCTCCAGGGCTTCTACGTCCGCGGCTTCGTCGTGGAGGGCTTCCCGAGGAACGGGATCCAGACCCGCTTCGTGAACGACTTCCACATCATCGGCAACGAGTCCGCCGCGAACCTCGAGAACGGCCTGTACCCGACCCTCTCCACCAACGGGCTCGTCCAGGACAACGTCGCGTACGGCTCGCTCGACACCTCGCTGTGGGTGGCAGGCTCCGAGAACGTCCGTGTCGTCGGCAACGAGCTCTACGGCAGCCCGACGGGCCTCGAGATCACGGTCGCCAACAACGTCTGGGTCTCCCACAACGACATCCACGACAACACGGTGGGCGTCGGCATGTACCACCCGAACGCGGCGGGGAACCCGCCGAAGCCGGTCATGGCCAACTGGGTGATCGCGGGCAACCGCATCTACAACAACAACCTGCCGAACCCCGCGCCTCCCGGGAGCTTCCAGGCCGGGCTGTTTCCGGGCTATGGCGTCCTGCTGCTGGGCGTCTCCGACAACGTCGTGGCCGCAAACGTCATCCATGGCAACGACTCCGCCGGGATCGGCGTCATCGGCTGGTGTACGGCGACCGCCCTGGGCGATCCGAGCCGGAACTGCATCAACGATCCGCCCATCCGGGATCCTTCGGCGAACGACAACAAGGTCGTGCTGAACTTCCTGCAGAACAACGGCGCGAACCCGCCACCGCTCGGCATCCCCGGCGTGGACCTCCTCTACGTGCAGATCTTCCCGGGCGAGACGGGGACCGGGAACTGCTTCAAGGCGAACCGGCCGAGCTCGTTCACGTTCTTCTCCTCCACGCCCGACGGTCAGCTGCCCACCGACGGGTGCTAGCCGCGCATCGCAGCTGAGCTCGGACCTGCGCCCGGCGGAGACGATCGAGACGCAAGGCTGCAGGATCGTCCTCCGTCGGGTGGACGGTCCCGAGGCCCGCGAGCTCTTCCTGCTCTGCCAACCCGTCGCCGGCGCGGCCGACGCGGGCGAGCAGGCGGAGGCGATCTACCGCGCCGCCCTCGCCGTCCTCGAGGCCGAAGGAGGGAGCTTCGAAGCGGTCGTCTGCGAGACGCTCTTCGTGCGCAGCCTGCAAGCGGACCTCGAGCGGATCCGCGCGGCGCGCGATCGCATCCTTGCTGCGTGCTCGGCGCCGCATCACCGGCCCGCCATCACCGAGATCGAGCAGCCCCCGTTGAGCGAGCGGGCCCTGGAGGTCTCGCTCCAGGCGGTCCTTCCGCTCCCGACGGGGTCGCGGCTGTGCGTCGACGCCGTCTCCCGAGCCCTTCGCGTGCAGCTCGGCGACGAGGTCCGGCTCTACGCAGGGGGGCTCTACGGAGCGGGAGATGCCTACCAGCAGACCTTGGCGATGTTCGGTGTCGCCGAGGAGCTTCTCCAGCAGGCCGGGATGGAGTTCCGCGACGTGGTGCGCACCTGGATCCATCTGCGCGAGATCGATCGCGACTACGCAGACCTGAACCGTGCGCGGCGAGCGTTCTTCGAGTCGCGAGGGATCGAGCCGGCCCCGGCCAGCACCGGCGTCGGCGGCGGACCGGTGCCCGCCGGGCACGATCTCTGTCTCGGTGTGTACGCGGTCCGCGCCGCCGCTCGCACCGTGATGAGCACATCCTTGCTCAACGACGCCGCCTCGTACGGCGCCGACTTCGAACGCGGAATCCGGCTCGCGGAGACGAACAAGGTCGCACTCCACGTCTCCGGGACCGCGAGCATCGACGCGGCCGGCAGGACGGCGCATCCGTTGGACTTCGAGGCCCAGGCGACCCGCATGCTCCAGAACGTCTCGGACCTGCTCGCAGGTCAGGGGGCCGGCTTCGCTGACGTGGTCTCCGCGATCACGTACCTGCGTCACCCCGCGGACGCCGGACGCCTTCGCAACAAGCTCCGCGAAGCCGGCTTCGAGGGATTCCCCCACGCGCTGGTCGCCGCACCGCTCTGCCGGCCCGACCTCCTGTGCGAGACGGAAGCGCTGGCCGTCCTCTCTAGGAGCCTGACGCAAGACGGGGGTGGGAAGGCTCGGGCGACGAGGCGCGGCGGCGGCGAGGCGCGCGACTGAGCCATAGCGCGAGCTATGGCGCAAGGAGCGCAACGAAGTCGGCGCCGATGCATCGGCGTCCGGACGTCGCACCCGTCTTGGGTCAGGCTCCTAGGCCAGCTCGCTCTTGAACAGCGCCTTCACGCGCTTCCAGGCGTCGTCGGCGGCGGCCTTCTGGTAGGTCGCGCGCTGATCGCAGAAGAAGCCGTGGTCCGCGCCGGGATACACGACGACCTCGTGCTTCGGGCTCGCCTTCGCCAGCGCGGCGCGGATCGTCTCGACCTGCGCCTGCGGGATCAGCGCGTCCTTCTCGCCGAAGAGGCAGACGAGCTTGCCCTCGATCTTCGAAGTGCGGCTCACCGTCGACGGCGCGCCGCCGGGGCCCTGCGGCGCCGCGATGCCGCCGCCGTAGAAGCTCGCCGCGGCGGCGACGTCGGTCTCGCACGCGGTGAGGTACGTCATGTGGCCGCCGATGCAGAAGCCCATCGCGCCGACCTTGCCCGTGACGTCCTTGCGCGCGCGCAGGTTCGCGAGCGCGGCCTTGCTGTCCGCGATCATCTCGTCGGCCTTCAGCTGCATCAGGAGCTTCATGCCGCCGGCCATGCCCGCGTCGTCGTAGCCGTACTCGACGCCCGGGCCCGTGCGGTGGAAGTAGTCCGGCGCGAGCGCGACGTAGCCCTCGCGCGCGACGCGCTCGGTGACGTCGCGGATGTGCGCGTTGATGCCGAAGATCTCCATGAAGACGAGCACGGCCGGGCGCGCGCCGCCGTCCTTCGGTCGCGCGAGATAGCCACCCATCTGCTGGCTGCCGACGGGAATGCGGATGCGTTCGGTCGTGATGTCCATGGGAGATTCTCCTCGGGTGAGGCGCGCAAGGTGCCGCGCACGCGCGCGCGGCGTCAAGCGTGTGGCTCATGTGTGGCGTCAAGCGTGGAGGCGCGGCATCGCGGGGCACTCGGCGAGGACCTGCGCCTCGTGCTGCGCCAGCTCGTCGAGACGCGCGCGCACCTCGGCCTCCGGCGCAACCCGCGACGCGAGGGTGAGGAACGCGCCGTGGTGGCGCGCCTCGCTCGCGAGCAGCCCCTTGTAGAAATCGCGCAGCGATGCGTCGTCCGCGTGCTCGGAGAGCAGCTTGAAGCGCTCGCAGCTGCGCGCCTCGATCAGCGCGGAGCAGAGCAGCGAGTCGAGCAGGCGCTGCGGCTCGCCCGTGCGCGTCGCAGCGCGGAGCTTCCCCATGTAGGGGCTCGCCTTCAGCGGGCGAAGCGTCAGGCCGCGTTCGGCCAGCCGCTCGAGCACCTGCTCGAAGTGCACGAGCTCCTCTCGGGCGAGGCGCGAGAGCGGCGCCGCCAGGAACGCGTGCTGCGGGTAGCGGAAGATCAGCCCCACCGCGTTTCCAGCGGCCTTCTTCTCGAGGTGCGCGTGGTCCATCAGCACCGCGTCGAGATCGTTCAGCACGCGCGCGGCCCACTCGGGGGGCGTGGCGGAGGCGAGCGAGAGCACGGGCGCATTGTAGGGGCCCGCGCGCGGCGCGTAGAATCGGCGCCATGAAGTACAGGAACCTCGGACGCAGCGGCCTCTTCGTCAGCGAGATCTCGCTGGGCTCCTGGCTGACGCTCGGCTCGAGCGTGGACCGCGAGGCCACGCGCGAGATCGTCCACGCGGCCTACGACCTCGGCATTAACTTCTTCGACACGGCCGACGCCTACGCGAACGGCGCCGGCGAGGAGGCGCTCGGCGCGGCGCTGAAGGGCTTCCCGCGCCGCTACGTCGTCATCGCCACCAAGTGCTTCTTCCCGATGTCGGACCGCCCGAACGACCGCGGCCTGTCACGCAAGCACATCTTCGAGAGCGTCGAGGCGTCGCTCCGCCGGCTCGGCACCGACTACATCGATCTCCTCCAGTGCCACCGCTTCGATGCGTCGACGCCGGTCCAGGAGACCGTCTGCGCCTTCGAGGATCTGATCCGCCAGGGCAAGATCCTCTACTGGGGGACATCCGAGTGGCGCGCCGAGCAGATCGCCGAGGCGTGTCAGGTGGCCGACGCGCGCACCGCCTACCGCCCGATCTCGAACCAGCCGCAGTACTCGATCCTGCGCCGCGGCATCGAGAAGAAGGTGATCCCGACCTGCGAGCGCGAGGGACTCGGTCAGGTGATCTGGAGCCCGCTCGCGCAGGGCGCGCTGACGGGGAAGTACGCGGGTGGGAAGGTGCCGGCCGGCTCGCGCGCGGCCGACCACGAGCGCAACCGCTTCATGAGCGACTTCCTCGCGCCCGAGGAGATCGCGCGCGTGGAGAAGCTGCGCCCGCTGGCCGACGCGCAGGGCATCTCGATGGCGCAGCTCGCGCTGGCCTGGTGTCTGCGCCAGCCGAACGTCTCCAGCGCGATCGTCGGCGCGACGCGCCGTCAGCAGCTCGAGGAGAATGCCAAGGCGTCGGGCCTGAAGCTGCCCGACGACGTGATCGCGAAAGTCGACGCGCTGTTTCCGGCTTGATGGGCTCCGCTCGGCTGCGCCTCGCTGCGCGCGGCGGCGTTGGCGAGTGGAACCGTCCGGGTCTTCGCCGCCGCTTGCGGCGACCCGCGCGCCTTCGGCGCGCTCCAGCGAGGCGCGCTCGACGGGCGACGGTGGGGGGCCGCCCGAGCGGAAGTAGAGCGCAGCCCGCGCTCGAAGCGCCTGTGGATCTCCCGTCGCGCTAGCGCGTGTCGTCTCCGCGTCCGCACGCGGGCGAGCCATGGAGCGAGGGCGGCACCCGAGGAGCCCGTCGCCTACCGGGGCCGTGCGTCGAGCTACCCCCGCCTTGCCCTGTGGTACTTCGGCGTCGGGTCCTCGTCGCGCTCCGGGTTCGGATCGGCGAGGCGCCGCAGCGCCTCCTCGCGGTCGGCCTGGTTCAGCTCGCGCGTGCTCGTGCAGAACTCCACCAGGATCCCGCTCGGGTCCTTCGCGTAGATCGACGTGCACCAGCCGTGGTCGATCTCCATGACGTCGACGCCGTGCGCGAGCCAGCGCTCGCGACGCTTCGCGATGTCGGCGAGGTCCTTGGCGAAGAAGGCGATGTGGTTGGCCCAGACCGGCAGGCCGAGGGCCGTCGAGATCGCCGTCGGGAAGTCCGGCGCGAGGTCCGGATCGTGGAAGTCCCAGATCGCGAACATCTGGCCGTCGCCCGTGTCGTAGAAGAGGTGCTTGGCGAAGCCGCGCTCGCCGGCGGGACCGACCTGCACCTTGACGAGCTCGAAGCCCATCGGCCCGGTGTAGAACTCGTGTGACGCCTTGATGTCGCGCGTGGTGATCGCGACGTGGTGGTAGCCCATGTGCCACACCTCCCTGTGCCCGGCGTCCGCGGACGCGGGCGGCCCCAGCTTGACACGAAGCGCGGGAATGCGCAGCCGGAACCTTCCCCCTACCCTGCCGCGGGCCCGATCCGGGATCGACCGACATGGTGCGCCGACTCGCAGTGCTGCTCGCGATCCTGCTGCTCTCCGGCTTCGTCTGGTGGCGCGGCTGGCTCGACGAATTCGACGTCGAGCACGTGAACACGCTGGTGCGCAGCGCCGGCGCCTGGGGCCCCGCCCTCTTCGTGCTGCTGTGCGCGATCGGCAACGGGCTCGGCGCGCCGGGCTTCCTGTTCGTGCTGCCGGCTCCCGTGCTGTGGCCGCCCTGGGAGGCGTCCCTCTTGATCTGGCTCGGCGCGATCGGCGCGGGCGGCGTCGGCTACGCCTTCGCGCGGGGCATCGGGCGCCGCTTCGTCGAGGCGCACCTGCCGCGCAGCCTGCGCAAGCTCGACCGGCATCTCGGCCTGCGCAGCGTCGTGGCGCTGCGCGCTGCGTTCTTCCTGGCGACGCCGGTCCACTGGGCGCTCGGGCTGACGAGCATCTCGCCGCGCGCGCTGCTGATCGGCTCGGTGATCGGCTTCGCGCCGCCCGCCGCGTTCTGGGGCTTCGCCGGCGGCGAGTTCGTCGACGCCATGGTCGAGGGCCGCCCCGGCATCTGGGTCGCGCTCGCGGCGCTGATGCTCGGCTTCATCGCGCTGACGGCGTGGCTGGGCCGCCGGGCGGAGCGAGGCGAGGCGGAGTCGGCTTGATCCGGTGGAGCACGCGCAGGCTGCCGGCGGCCTGCGGATCGGCGTGCGGCGTTTCGAAGCGGTGCGGGTCGGGCGTCGCGGCGGACGAGGTGAGCGACGGCACCTCGTTGTAGTGCGTGTCCTCCACGGGCAGCCGCACCTCCTCCCAGCGGCCGCGCGCCACGAAGCCGCGCAGCGAGGCGAGGCTGCGCGGCCAGCGCCGCCTGGGGATGACGACGTCCGGCTCGAGGCCGCGCTCGCGCCCGATGTCGCCCTGCGCGAGGCCGACGATCACGCGGCTGCCGAGATAGAACATGAGCGGCTGCGCCTCGTAGTTGGTCGCGACGAGCAGCGTCGAGGGATCCGCGTAGCGCTCGCGCAGATGCGCGACCGCGAAGTCGAGCGGGCCCTGCACCGGCGCGCGCAGCTCGCGCAGGTGGCCGGCGAGCGCATCGCGCCGCGCCGCCAGCGAGCCCGCGACCACGAACGCGAGGCCCGCCGCCGCCGCGCGCCGCCACGCGCGCGGCGCCGTCGCCAGCAGGTCCGCACACGCGAAGGCGTCGAGCAGGAAGGCGAGCGCCAGGGCGGGCGAGAGCGCCACGAAGTAGCGCTCGTACACGAGCGGATTCAGACAGCCGAAGGCCGCATAGCACGCGGCGAAGGCGAGCAGGCGCGCGGACAGCGCGCGCTGCGGGCGGGTCGATGCGCGCGCATGCGCGGGCGCGCGGCGCACGAGCCACGCTGCGAGCGCGCGCGTGGCGATCGCCGCGGCGAGCCACTCGTGGCGCAGGAAGTGCGCCACCACGCCGAGCGCGTTCGCGCCCCAGCGCGCCGGCCCGGCGCCCTGCTCGGACGCGAAACGCGTCGCCACGCCGAAGGTCTCGAAGAAGACGAGCGCCGGGACGGTCAGCAGCGCGCCGAGCGCCAGCGGCGTCAGCGCGCGCGCGACCCGCGAGGTCCGCGTGCCGTCGCCCCGGCGCCACGCGGCGAGCGCCGCGTCCGCAGCGCACCACGCGAGCAGCGGGAACCACGCCACGTAGAAGACCTGGAAGAGAATGGGGAGGAGCAGCGCCGTGGCCAGCGCGTAGCGGCGCCAGGCCAGCGCGCGCAGCGCGATGCCGCGCAGGTGGACCGCCACCGCCGCGCCGAGGACGAGGACGAGCAGCGGGTAGTAACGCGCCTCGCGCAGGTGGAGGATCAGGGAGATCGAGAGCGCGCTGCACGCGAAGTACGCCGCGGCGAAGAGCGCGCGTCGACCCCGCGGCAGCGCCGGCAGCACCCCCCACAGCCAGACGCCGACGCCGGCAGCGCCCGCCAGCGCGAAGGGCAGCCGCACGCGGAAGGTCCGCGCGGCGGGATCGTCGGTCTGCGCGGCCCACCACACGCCGGGGACCGCGTAGTAGTAGTCGCCCCAGGTCTTCCCGATGTAGGCGTCGACGGATTCCTCGACGCCGACCGAGAGGCGCGCGCCGAACTCGTAGAGCACGTTGCGCGAACCGTGGACCTTCGGGTAGCCGACCTCGAGGATGCGCGTCGCGAACATCGCGGTGTCACCCTCGTCGTGCCACAGGAGCGGCGACGAGAGGCGCGGCAGCAACATCGCCGCGAAGAGCGCAACCGAAGCCGCGCAGACGATTCTCGCGAGCGCGGCGCGCGACATGCGCGCGGCAGTCTAACGAGCGCTCGTGCCGACCTGCCCTGCCCGCGTGGCGGGGCGGTCAGACGTGCGCCGGGGGCACGGCGAAGCGAGCCGTCAGGCGAGCGGGTCGCCGCAAGCGGCTGCGCCACCGGCCATCCGACACGGCTCCGCCCCACCTCGAGGCGCAGCCGCGCGCAGCGAGGCGTAGCCGAGCGGAGATCAGAACTAGGGGTTTTCTCCGGGGAAGCCGCCGCCGCCGGGCGGCTCCTCGTCGATCCGGATCGTCGGGCACGCGGCACCGGGATCCTCGCACGCCTGGCGCTCGAGACCCGGCAGCTCGGCCGGCGAGACCGAGAAGGGCGCCGGGCCCGCGGCGACGTCGCGCGCGGCGATCGCCGGGAAGTGCGGCCCGAGCGCCGCGAAGTTCGCGGGCGCGCAGGAGTCCTCCAGCGCCGCCAGGCGATCCTGGTGGGCGTCGGCCAGGTAGAGCGGCTCGTCCGGCTTGGCGATCACGCACTGGCGCGGCGACGCGGTGCGGGTCTCGCTGCCGCGCGTGACTGCGAGCGGCGAGTCCCACTCGCAGAACATCGAGTAGCCGCCTGCCTTCTCGGCGAGGACGTAGGCCTCGCTGTCGCCGCCATCGATGCGCGCGGCGGCCGTGCCCGCGGCCAGGCGCGCCGGCGCGGCGCCGCTCGCGCGCGCGTCGATCACGCGCACGCTGCCCTTCTGCAGGGTCGCGTCGGCCGTGCCGGCCGGCGTCGTGCCGAGGCGCACGGCCGAGTTCTCGCCGACCTGCGCGAGCAGGTCCGCTCCGAGCAGCATCCCGACGCTCGAGCCCTGTGTCGTCGTGACCGTCTCGCCCGGGTACACCGAATCGCCGCAGGCGAGGTTGCGCGGCGTGCCGCCCTCGCGCGCGGCGGTCGCCTGCCCCGAGACCGACGTCACCTCACCCAGCGCGCCGTCGGCGGCCGACGCCGAGAGCGGGAGCGCGAGCGCCCCGAGCAAGAGTCCACATGTCCAGCTTTTCTTCCCCGTGCGCATGACCACAGCTCCTCGTTCGATGAGATCGATCAGTCGCTCCACACGACCGTCAGGTAACCGCCCGCGATGTGGCGGTGATAGTTGAAGGGCTCGACGTTCGAGTCGTTGTCGCGGTAGCGGTAGCGGCCCGAGAGGATCAGCCACTCGGTGAGGGGGCGTTCGAGCTCCGCCTGCGCCGTCCAGATCTTGTCGCGGCGCTTCGGACTGCTGATGGCGGTCGGGTCGAAGAACGAGCTGTTCTGGTACGCCTCGTAGTCGAAGCCGCCCGAGAAATCGACGGCGAACTCGAGCGGCAGCTCCTGCCGCACGCCGCCGTAGCCGCCGCCGGTGGCGTAGTCGTAGTCGCGGCCGTTCGCGTCGTAGGCGCCGGCGACGACGCCGGCGCGGACGGTCGTGCCCGACCTGTCGAACGGCACGGTGTGCTCGTAGCCGCCGAGGTACTCCCAGCCGTCCCGGCTCACCCGCCCGACCGGGCCTTGCAGCGGGTAGCGGTAGTCCTGGTAGCCGACCCGCCCCCACAGCCGGCCGAAGCCCGCCGCGTCGTAGCTGCGGTAGTACGAGAGCTCGCCGCCCCCGTGCGCGAGGTACTGATCGCCCTGCTGCCAGGCGAAGCCGCCATAGGGCTGGAGGCGCAGGAAGCTCCGGTTGTCGACGCGCCGGTCCAGCCAGAGAGAGGCCGTCGGGTACTGGAGATCGAAGTCCGAGAGGTCGAACTGCTTCGTGCCCTGATAGCCGGCGATCACACCGCCCGACCAGTTGGTCGTGCGGAAGGCCTCCGCGCCCGCGCGCACGGTCCAGACGCCGCGCCAGTCCTCCTGGCCGGAGATGTCGTCCGGCAAGGTGACGTCGTCGCCCTTCAGCACGACGTTGCTGTCGTACTCGATGCCGGCGCGCGCGCGCACGAAGTAGCGCGCCGCGATGCCGCCGGCGTCGAGCTGGACGAGCGCGCGCTCCGCCTCCGCGCCCCACTCGCCGCCCGCCGCGCGCGCGCGCTCGAGGGCCTCGCGCGCCTTGTCGCGCTCCTGGGCGCGCTGCCACGCCATGCCGGCGTAGTAGGAGGCGTAGGGATCCGCGGTCGGATCCAGGCTCGCCGCGCGCTCGAGCACCTCGGCGGCCTGGCGGTCCTGCGCGCGGTCCGCGAGCAGCAGGCCCTTGTAGAGCTGCGTGCGGGCGTCGTTCGGCGCGAGCCGCTCGGCGTCGGCGAGCGCGCGCTCTGCGTCGGCGCGGTTCCCGAGGTGGTACTGGACCATCAGGTTCTGGACGGCGACCTCGGCGTCGTTCGGCGCGAGCCGCCTCGCGTCGGCGAGCACGGGTGCCGCCTCGGAGTAGCGCTTCAGATCGAGCAGACAGCGGCCCTCGACCGCTGCGGCTCCGGCGTCGTTCGGCGCCAGCGCGCGCGCGCGCCGCGCGGTCTCGATCGCCTGCTCGCACTGGCCCTGCGCGGCCTGGCGCTCGGCGCTCATACGCAGAACGAGGGCCTCGTCCGCGGCGAGAGCTGCGGACGAGACCCCGACGACCGCGCAGAGCGCGGTGAAGAACATCCCGGATCGCGACATGGTTACTGGGTGCGTTTTCGAGCAGCGAGGCCGATAAGGCCGGCGACGAGGAGGAGCGCGGTGCCGGGCTCGGGGATCGGCGCGAACGCGACGGCGATGCGCAGCTTCGGAAGCGGTACGACGGTCTTCTTGCCCTTGCCGCCCTTGCCGCTGCTGCCCTGGCTGGAGAGCGTCGAGTCGACGTCCGAGCAGTTCGGGTTGCACGCGATGAGCTGCTGGAGGAAGTACGGCACGTCGATGCCCTTGTTCTTGCCTTGCTTCAGCGGGCCGAGCTTGATCGCCGGGTAGTAGATCGTGCCGAGCGTCGGCGAGGTCGTCTGCAACAGGGACCAGCCCTGGCTCGAGTCGAGCTTCAGACCGACCTGCGTCGGGTCGTAGCTCACGTCGCGCTGCTTGCCGTTCACCTTGATCGTGCGCGGATCGATGCTCGTGAAGACGAGGTAGACCTCGGAGCCCTTCAGGTTGCGCTGCGCCTGGGTGGTCCAATCCGACGTCACTTCGAAGGGGGTGTTGAGCTGGTTGGCGTTCAGGCTGATCGAGTTCAGGTTCTGCTTCGTGACCTTGAGGTTGCCGTCTGCATTGAACAACGGCGCTTGCAGAATGCCGACGCCGGCGTTCTGCGCAGCCGACGCAGAGCTGGAAGACACGCCCCAGTGCTTGCCCGCGGTGTCGGACGGCCCGTTGAAGGTCAGCCCGATGGTGCCTGCGAGCGCCGCAGAGGCGCTGAAAAGGAAGATGCCGGCGACGAGACCGACTGCTGCCCGACCGAATGAACGCCTGTGTGTTCTCGTGCTCATGACCCTAGGTATCGAGCCAGGGCCATTTGTGGCGCGCGCGGCGGAAGGTCGCGCTGGGCGCGCACGAGGTGCCGCCGGAGCCCGGCGGGTACCCGTCAGTCCACGTCGGTCCGCAAGGCGGCCGACATCAGTCGGCCGCCGCGCAGCGAGGCGCAGCCGAGCGAAGGCCGGACAGCGCGAGCGCGAGCGATCAGCGAGCGCGAAGGCCCGGCAGAGCTAGTAGACGACGATCCGAGCGCGCCGCTGGAACGGCTGCGTGATCTCGCCCTCGACACCGGGACGCTGCGCGCCGAGGGCGCCCGCCGCCTCGAGCCAGTCGAGCAGCACGAGCATGTCGGCGTCGAGCGCGCGCACGCAGCCGAGGGAAATCGGCTTGCCGAGGAGCAGCGCGCGGGCGCCGCCGTGGAGGGCGACGCCGTCGGGCCCGAAGGAGATCTTGGCGACGCCGAGGGGGCCGTCGCTGGAGGCCGCCTTCTCCTGCGCGCCGCGGCCGCGCGCGATCTGACCGGGAGTCCAGCGCGGATTCCGCACGACCTGGTGGAGCGCGAAGCTGCCGGCAGGCGTCGGGTGCGAGGGCGATCCGATCACCACCCGCAGCGCCGGCCCTTCGCGCGCATCGCGCAGATCGCGGACCTGCACCTCGAAGCGGGTGCGGTCGAGCTCGAACAGGATCCCGGGGTCGTCGGAGGCACGGACGAGGGGGGCGGCGGCGGTGAGCAGCAGCGAGAGCAGGAGCGCGGCGCGCCTTCGCATTCGGTCCTCGCCCGCCTGTTTCGGGGCTCGCCTCCGGGCCCGGTCCGGCCGACAGGAAAAAAGATTGCAGTGGCGCGGGAGTCTATGGGACGCTGGAAGTCGTTTCGAGACCCGGTGGAGCTGGGAAGGCCACCGCACCTGAGGGACTCATGAAGGGGATGCTGTCGCTGTCCGGGACGCTCGTCGTCTGTCTGCTCGCCGCTTTCGCCGGGCCCGCGCGCGCCATGCCGATCGCGATCCAGTTCGATTTCACCGGTAGCAGCATCTCGATGCTCGGCGGCATCGTGCAGGTGCCGCCCGACGGCAGCATCAACAGCGCGAGCGGCACGCTCATCGTGAGCGGCGCCGGCCTCGCGACGCCGTCGCCGGGCCCGGTGCTGCTCCAGAGCTTCGGCCTGGCTGCCAACGTCAACGCCGTCACCTTCGGCAACACCATCACGGGCAATCCGTCGCTGACGCAGATCGGTGCCGTCGGCGGAAGCCTCACGCCCTCGCTCACGCAGGTCGTGTTCGGCGCGCCCATGCAGGTCGCGCTCGGCGGCATGCTCAACTGCACCGGCCCGAGCTGCGGAATCCTGAGCCTGCCGGCCGCGCTGACCGGCACGCAGCTGCTGAACCTCGCCGCCATGCCCATCGCCAACCTGGCCGGCATCGGCAACGCCTTCATCGACGCCACCTACGCGATCACGCTCAACGGGCTGACGGGCTCGCTGCATCTCGTCGGCACCGAGGTCTCCCGCGTCGTCGTCCCGGAGCCGCACACGGCGGGGATGCTCGCGCTCGGCATCGCCGCGCTGGCCGGCTGGCGGGTCGCCCGGAGACCGCGCTAGCGCGTATTCTCAGCGGCCGTGCCGGCCTACGACCTCGACGCCATCGATCGCGAGCGCTTCATCAGCCTCGTCACCTTCCGGCGCACCGGCGTCGGCGTGCCGACGCCGGTGTGGTTCGCCGTGCACGACGGGCGGCTCTGGGTCTTCAGCGAGGCGCGCGCCGGCAAGGTGAAGCGCCTGCGCAACGACGCGCGCGCCCGCTTCGCCGCCTGCAACGTGCGCGGGAAGGTCCACGGACCCTGGCACGACGCGCGCGCCGAGGTCGTCGCCGACGCCGACCGCGTGCGCGAAGCCTACGCCGCGCTGCACGCGAAATACGGCTGGCAGATGCGCGTCACCGACTTCCTCTCGCGGCTCACCGGGCGCATCCACGCGCGCGCCATCCTGGCGGTCGAGCCGGTCGCGTGAGCGAGCAGGACATCCGCTTCCGCCTCGAGGACGGCGTCGCCACGATCGAGCTGCATCGCCCGGAGCAGCGCAACGCCTTCAGCGGCGTGATGGGCGAAGAGCTCGGGCGCGCGTATCGACGCTGCGACGCCGACGACGCGGTACGCGCCATCGTGCTGACCGGCGCGGGCGACGCCTTCTGCGCGGGCGCGGACCTCGCGCCGGGCGCCGCCACCTTCGATGCGCCCGAGGACGCGCACTTCAGCGCGGCGGCCGTCGATCCGCCGGCGTTCGCTCTGCGCAAACCGGTGATCGCCGCGGTGAACGGACACGCGATCGGCCTCGGCCTCACGCTCGCGCTCCAGTGCGATCTCCGCATCGTCGCGCGCGAGGCGAAGCTCGGCATCGTGCAGGTGCGGCGCGGCGTCATGCCCGACGCCTACGCGCACTGGACGCTCCCCCGCATCGTCGGCATCGCGCGCGCGGCGGATCTCCTGCTGACCGGCCGCCGCTTCGGCGGCGACGAAGCCGTCGCGCTCGGCATCGCCAACCGCGTGCTGCCGGCCGCCGAGGTGCTGCCCGCGGCGCTCGAGATCGCGCGCGACATCGCGCGCAACACGGCGCCCCTCTCGGTGGCGATCGCGAAGCGGCTCCTGTGGGAGAGCGGCGAGCTCACGCCTGCGCAGGTCGAGCGGAAGGAGACCGCGCTGCATCGGGTCTTGATGGGTCGCGAAGATGCGCGCGAGGGCGTGATGGCCTGGCTCGAGCGGCGCGATCCGAAGTGGACCTCGCGCATCTCCAAGGACTGGCCGGAGTGGCCCGAGTAGCTCGCGGCGGGCTTTTCCCTTCAGTGCCGCGCACGTGCAACCGATGACCTCCCCGTACCCATGCACTCGGGAGGAACTCGCATGGCCGCTCGCATTCGCAGCTTCGTCGCGGCGCTCACGGTCGCCGCGCTGCTCGGCAGCACCGCCGCCCCCGCCTTCGCGGAGGGCTTCGGCACGCACGACGAGACCACGGCCTACGCCTCGAGCGTGCCGATGGTGTTCGACGTGCTGGTGCTGCGCCCGATCGGCCTGACGATGCTGGTGGGAGGCACGGCCCTCTACGGCCTGTTCGTGCTGCCGATCACGGCGGTGACGCGGCCGACCGAGGTCTGGAAGCCGGCCCTCCCGCTGATCGTCGCCCCGGCGAAGTTCACGTTCAGCGACCCGCTGGGCCAGCATCCCGTGAACTGACGCGCGAGCTCCGGCTCCGCGTCGCCAGGTACAGCGGAACACCGAGCGCGAGCGGGACGAGTCCCGCCAGCGCGAGGCCGCCTGCGTAGCGCAGGCTCGCTTCGAACATGAACAGGCTGCTCGCGCAGAAGAGCAGCGGCGTCCACGGATAGGCGGGCACGCGGAACGGGCGCGGCGCGTCCGGCTCGCGCCGGCGCAGCGCCATCAGCGCGGCGCCCGTCGCGACCATGAAGAGCCAGAAGGCAGGCGCCGTGCTCGCGACCAGGGTGTCGAAGCCGCCGCCGAAGTGATCCCACGGCATGGGCGGCAGCCGCAGCGCCGCGAGCGTGCCGTCGAGCGCCGCCCGCCCGAGCTGCGTGCCGACCGCGACGATCCAGAGGAGCGACACGGCGGCCTGCGCCAGCAGCGCGCGCGCCGGCACCTCCGCGCGCGGGCTCCAGCGCGCGAGCGCGCCGAAGGCCGCGTGATCGCGTCCCGCGCTCGCGTAGACGCGCGCGCCCGTGAACACCATGCCCTGGATGGCGCCGAGGGCCGAGACCATGACGAGCACGCTCATGACGTGCCCGGCGGTCTCGCCGAGGCGCGCCGCCAGCACGTCGGCCGCGGGCGTCGCCGCGTGGCGCAGCCCCTCGAAGCCGAGCGCCGCGAGATAGGCGCCGTTCACGATCAGGTAGAGCGCGGCGATGGCGGCCGTGCCGAGCACGAGCACGTGGGGCACGTTGCGCTGCGGATCGCGCACCTCCGACGCGACGAAGGCCGCGTTGCTCCAGCCGCCGTACGCGTAGAGCACGAGCACGAGCGCGAAGCCGACGTCGCCGCCCTGCGCGGCGGTCGCCGCCGGGGCGGCCGTCGCGTCCGCGTGCGTCAACGCGAAGAGGCCCACGGCCACCACGCCGGCCAGCCCCACGATCTTCGTGAGCGTGAGCGTGTTCTGGACGCGGCGTCCCCACGTCACGCCGAGGAGGTTCCAGCCGGTGACGGCGGCGATCGCCGCCGCCGCGATCGCCGTGGTGTCGCCGCCGCCGAAGAGCCCGGCCGCGTAGTCGGCGAAGACGTAGGCCATCGCGCCGATGCTGCCGGTGAGGATCGCCACGAGCTGCGCCCAGCTGAACAGGAAGCCGAGCCACGGCCCGTAGGCGCGCGAGAGATACACGTAGTCACCGCCGGAGTGCGGCCAGGCCGCGGCCAGCTCCGCATAACAGAGCGCGCCGATCAGCGAGAGCAGTCCGCCGAGCGCCCACACGCCGAGGCCGGCGAGCGGGGTCTCGACGTTGCCGAAGACCGTCGCCGGCACCTTGAAGAGGCTCACCCCGACGACGATGCCGACGACGACGCTGACGCCGTCCCAGAGCGAGAGCGGCGCCCGTTCCTCGCTCATGCCCCCTCCCCTGCCCCGGTGCTGCAGTGCAGGGCCAGCCACTCCCACGCCTCGCGCGCCGCGGGATCCGCGGGCACCTCGCCGTACAACGGCTCGCCCGCGCGGCAATGCGCGTAGGCCTCGAGCACCGGCAGGAACGCATCGCTCCCATCGAGCGCGCGCGCGGCCGCGAGCTCGCGCGCCGCGCGCGCCGGCTCGCCCGAGGTCAGCGCGACGATGCCGAGCGTGCGCCGGTGCGGGCCCTGCGGGCGGCCGTGCGCGACGGCGGCCCGCGCGGCGCGCGCCTGGTCGTCGGTGACGCCGAGACGCCAGGCCGCGGCCGTGCCGAGCCCGCGCCCGATCAGCTCGTCGACACCCGCCAAGCGCTCGCGCATGCCGAGCGGCGCCGCGCGCGCGGCCTCGCGGATGAAGCCCTCCGGCTCGAAGCAGGCGAGCGTGCGCTCGCGCAGGGCCGGCGGCCAGAGTCCGCGCACCCACGCGCTGTCGCGGAAGCGCGCGCGCGCCGCCGCGACGTCGAGCCAGGGGCCGAACACGGCGCGCGCATCCGTCTGGAGGCGCGAGGAGAGGCGCTTCGGCCGGTCGTCGGTAAGCGGCGGCGTGTCGGCGCTGCGCGCGCGCAGCCACTCCGCGTCGGCGAGGAAGGTCGCGCCGAGCTGCTCGGGGCGCTCGAAGCCGGTGCGGCGCAGCTCCGCCGCGCTGCGCGGGTTGCGCCAGAGGCGCGTGAAGGCGGCCTCGCTCGTCGGTCCGTGCAGGCCGCGCGTCCCCACCAGCACCCAGTCGAGGTCGTGGCCCGCCCACAGCGAGCAGTCCTCGAAGACGTCGCAGAACGCGCGCACGATCGCGAGCGCGTCGCTCTCCAGCAGGTTGTGGACCGGCAGCCACCAGGTGACGACGCCGCCGTCGTTCAGGCGATCGCGCAGCAGGGCGAAGTGCTCGCGCGTGTAGAGGTCCACCACGCCGGCATTCTTCGGCGGCGGCGGCTCGCCCGTGATCAGGTCGTAGCGCTGCTCCGTCATGCGCAGGAAGTGCCGGCCGTCCTCGACGTGCACCTTCACGCGCGGGCCCTTCAGCGGGTGCTCCGCGGGATCGGGATACAGGAGATCCGAGAGCGCGAGCACCTCGCGCGACGTGTCCACCACGTCGATCGACTCGAGCCAGGGCGTGTCGACCAGCGCCTTCGCCGTCGAGCCGACGCCGTAGCTGATGAGCAGTGCGCTCCGCGGATCCGGATGCAGCGCGAGCGGCCACCAGGCGAAGAGCTTCATGTAGCGGCGCGCGAACACCGCCGTGCTCGACATCGACACGCCGTCGGTCATCAGGAAGGTCGCGAGCGGCTCGCCGTCGAGGCGGCGCTCGATGTAGACGGCCGTCTCGCTGCGGCCCTCCTTCACCGCGACGACCGCGTGCTCGCTCTGGCCGTGCCAGCGCGACACCGGCACGCGCAGGTAGCGGCCCTGCATGGCCCCGAACGGAAACAGCACGAGTGCTGCGCCGAAGGCGGCGGCGGGGACGAGCGTCAGGCGCCACCCGCGCGCGTTGCCCGCGAGCAAGGCCAGCGGCAGGTAGCCCGCCGCGAGCAGCGCGAGCGAGCGCTCGACGCCGATGCCGGGCAGCAGCCCGAAGCCCGCGAGCAGGGGACCCGCCGCCGAGCCGAGCGTGTTGGCGAGCGCGAGCCACCCCGTCGCGCGCGGCTCGTCGGGGACGTGTCGCGCCAGCGCCGCGCCGAGGAGCGGGAAGAGCGCGCCCGAGAGCACGGCGACGGGGAAGCAGAGCGCGGCCGCCAGCCAGCCGACGAAGAGCGGCGACGCGCTCGCGATGCCCGACACCGGTCCGCGTGCGGCGCCGAAGCCCGCATAGCAGAGCGCCGTGGTGGCGCCGGCCGCGAGCGCCAGCGCGGGCGCGGCGCGCCACGCCTCGGGGCGGCGTCGCAGCCAGGCGCCCGCGGCGACGCCGCCGACGCCGATCCCGGTCAGCACCACGGCGAGCATGAACGAGAACGCGAGGCTCCCGGAGTGGACGAACAGGCGCAGAAAGCGGAACCACACGACCTCGAGCGCGAGCAGCAGCGCGCCTGCCAGGCAGGTCGCGGCGAGGATCCGCCATGCGGCCGGGGCGAGCCGCGCGCGCAACCGATCGTCCGCCGCCGCTGCCGGCGCCGGCGCCGTCAACGTGCGCGCGAGCGCGAGCGCGCCCGCCGCCACCGCGACGTTCACGCCGGCCGCGAACGCGCCGGTGCCGCGCACGCCGAGCCACTCGACGAGCCACAGCTCGCCCGCGAGCGAGCCCGCGACCGCGCCGAGCGTGTTCCAGCCATAGAGACGGCCGAGCGCGCCGCCGAAGCTCGGGTCGCCCGCGCGCGCGAAGCTCGGGGCCCGCGCGCGCAGCGCCGCGATCAGCACGGGCAGGGTCGCGCCCATCGCCGCCGCGGGCGCGGCCAGCAACGTGAAACCCGTGAGCAGGCGCGCGGCGGAGAGCAGCGCCGCCGAATCGGTCAGCGGGCGCAGCAGCACGGCCAGCGCCGGCGCCAGATCCGGCAGCCACCACACCAGCGCGAGGCCGGAGGCGCCGATCGCAAGCTCGAGCGCCGCATACGCTCGCAACGGGCTCCGCAGCCGCGACGCGCGGCGCGCGGCGAGTCCGTTGCCGAGCGCCATCCCCGCCATGAAGCTCGCCAGCACGATGCTCGACGCGGCGACGCTGTTGCCGAACGCGAGCCCCGCCTGGTGGAACCACAGGGTCTCGAAGCAGAGCCCGGCGGCGCCCGAGAGAAAGAAGAGTGCGCAGACGACGGCGACCACGCGGTGGAGTGCCTTCGCTCAGGACGTCGGCTTGTCGAAGGCCTGCTTCATGCTCGCGGCGATGTTGCCGAGCACGGCCTTTACCGAGGGCTGGTGCGTCGCCAGCGCCTGGAGCTCGGACCCGGCGCGCAGCGCAGCGCGCACGCCCATGATCTCCATGGCCCGGTGCACGCCGCGCTTGTTGAGCTGCTGGAGATCCGACGGGATCTTCGCGATGCGCGTCGCGATCTCGAGCACCTTCGCCTCGAGCTCCGCTGCCGGGAAGGCGCGGTTCGCGAGCCCGATCTCCACGGCGCGCGCGCCGTCGATCGAGTCGCCGGTCAGCATCAGCTCCATGGCGTGGCGCATGCCGACGAACCACGGGAAGAACTGCATGTCGGGCGGGCTGACCAGACGCACCACCGGGTATCCGATCTTCGCGTCCTCGGCGACGTAGGCGAGATCGCACGCGGCCATCAGCTCGCTGCCGCCGGCCATCGCATAGCCGTGCACCTGCGCGATGACGGGCTTGGCCAGATCCCAGATGCCGACCCAGCCCTCGGTCACGTGGCGCGACCAGCTGCCGTCGCCCGGCGCCGTGTGATAGGGCTGCCCGCTCGCGAGATCGGAGCCGAGGTCGTAGCCGGACGAGAAGCAGGAGCCCGCGCCGCGCACGATGCTGACCCGCACGCCCGCCTCGCGGTCGGCCGCCTGGAGACCCGCGAAGAGCGCGCTGCGCAGCGCATTGTCGAGCGCGTTGCGGCGCTCGGGCCGGTTCAGGGTGAAGCGGCGCACGCCCGGCGCCGGATCGTCGACCCGCAGGATCTCGTGGCTCGTTGCGGGCTGCACGCCGCCTCCCGGGCGCGCGATCGTATCACGCGCGCGCAGCGACCCGGTCATGCCGCCCCGTCGCGCGTTCCGGCCAGTTCCGCCATCAGCTCGAGCACGTCGTCGCGCTCGCTGAATATCGTGAGGCCGGTCGCGCCCGAATCGAGCCAGCGCCGGAAGCGCTCGCGGATGCGCGGCAGCGGACCGACGAGGCCGCCCTCGTCGAGGTACTCGTCCGGCACCGCGGCGACGGCCTCCTCGCGGCGCCCGGCCAGGAAGAGCTCCTGGATGCGCGCGGCCGCCTCCGGATAGCCGCGCCTCGCCATCATGTCCTTGTGGAAGTTGACGTCCTTGTGGCCCATGCCGCCGACGTAGAGCGCCGTCATCGGCTTCTGGCGCGCGAGGCCCGCCTTCACGTCGTCCGTCACGGTGACGTGGCAGCCCGCCTGGATCTCGAAGCCGTCGAGCGACTTGCCGCCGCCCGCGCGCCGGAAGCCCTCCTCGAGCCAGGGTCGATACGTCGGCAGCATGCCGGGCGCGAAGCCGAAGGGGAGCCAGCCGTCGGCGATCTCCGCCGTGAGCGTGACCATCTTCTGACTGCCGGTGCCGAGCCAGATCGGCAGCTTCGGGTTCGTGTGCAGGATCGAGCGCAGCGGCTTGCCGAGCCCGAGCGCGCCCGGGCCCGTGTAGGGCAGCGAGAGCTCCTCGCCCTCGTGGCGCACGGGCGCCTCGCGCGCGAAGACCTTGCGCAGGATCGCGACGGTGTCGCGCAGCCTGCGCGCGGGACGTCCCCACGGCTGGCCGTACCAGCCCTCGACGATCTGCGGACCCGAGAGGCCGAGCCCCAGCACGACGCGGCCGCGGCCGGCGAGTCCCTCGAGCGTCTGCGCGGCCATCGCCGTCGCGGCGGGCGCACGCGCCGCCACCTGCGCGACGCCCGTGCCGAGGCGAATGCGGCGCGTGTGCGCGGCCAGGAAGGCCAGCGGCGTGAAGGCGTCCTGGCCGTAGGCCTCGGCGCTCCACACCGAGTCGTAGCCGAGCCGCTCCGCGAGCTGCACGCGCGCGACCGGCAGCGCGACCTCGGCGCCGGCCCACTCGATCGCGAGTCCGAGCTTCATGGCGCGGGCACTCTAGAATCCGCCGCCCATGTCCGCAGCCGGTCCGGCCATTCGCGCGAAGGGCGTCTGCAAGCGCTTCGGCGCGCGCGTCGCCGTGCGCGAGCTCGACTTCGAGGTGCCGCAGGGTGTCTGCTTCGGACTGCTCGGCCCGAACGGCGCCGGCAAGACCACCGCGCTGCGCATGGTCTACGGCGTGACGAAGCCGAGCGCCGGCACCGTCGAGGTCTTCGGCATCGACGTCGCGCGGAGCCCGCGCGCGGTGCGCGCGCGCCTCGGCGTCACCTTGCAGGACAACGTCCAGATCGAGGCGCTCTCGCCGCGCGACAACCTGCGCATCTTCGCGCGCCACCACCTGCTGACCGGCGCGGCGCGCGAGCGCCGGGTCGAGGAGCTGCTCGATTTTCTCGAGCTGCGCTCGCACGCGGACGTGCCGGTCGTCGCGCTCTCGGGCGGCTACAAGCGGCGCCTCGCGATCGCGATGTCCTTGATCCACGACCCCGAGCTGCTCGTGCTCGACGAGCCGACCACCGGGCTCGACCCGGCCGTGCGGCTCGCGCTGTGGGCGCGCGTGCGCGAGCTGCGCGCGCGCGGGCGCACGGTGCTGCTGACGACGCACTACATGGACGAGGCCGAGCGCCTGTGCGACCGCGTGCTGATCCTCGCCGAGGGCCGCGCCATCTGCGAGGGCGCGCCGCGCGCGCTGATCGCCGAGCGGCTGGCGCGCGAGGCGCTCGAGGTCGATTGCACGACCGCGGAGGAGGCGCACTGGCTCGCCGGCGAGACGTGGCAGCGCCTGCGCTCGGGGCCGCGCCTGGTCGTCTACGGCGATTCGGTCGCGCCGCTGATCGCGCGGATCCGCGCGCAGGACGGCGGCGACGGCCGCCCGCTGGTGGTGCGTCCGGCCAACCTGGAGGACGTCTTCCTGGCCGCGACCGGCACGTCGCTCGGAGGCGACGCGTGATGAGCATCTCCGTCCCGCACGCCCTCTCCGTCTGGTGGCGCAACGCCGCCATGTACCGCCGCACCTGGAAGGCCAACATCCTCCCCAATTTCTTCGAGCCGGTCTTCTACCTGGCGGGCATCGGCCTCGGCGTCGGCGCCTACATCCAGGAGATGGGCGGCACGAGCTACGCGCGCTTCCTCGCGCCCGGGCTCGTGTGCGTCGCGGCCATGAACGGCGCCAGCTTCGAGGCGACCTACAACATCTTCGTGCGCCTCACCTGGGAGAAGACGTACGACGCCATGCTGACCACGCCCGTCGAGCCCGACGACGTCCTCTGCGGCGAGCTCCTGTGGGCGCTGACGCGCGCCTGCATCTACGGCGGCGCCTTCTTCGTCGTGCTGATGGCGTTCGGCCTGGCACCGCTGCCGAACGCGCTGCTGGCGCTCCCCGCCATCCCGCTCGCCGGGCTCCTCTTCTCCGCGCTCGGCATCGCCTTCTCGCTGCGGGTCACGAAGATCGACTTCCTGAGCTTCTACTTCACGCTCTTCCTGACGCCGCTCTTCCTCTTCTCCGACGTGTTCTTTCCCATCCACGAGCGCCTGTCCGGCGGCTGGCTCTGGGTCGCCGAGGCGCTGCCGCTGCTCCACCCCGTGCGCTTCGCGCGCTCCGCCTTCGCGGGGCAGTTCGGCTGGCGGATGTTCTGGGACGTCGCGTACGTGCTCGTCGTCTCGGCGCTGCTACTCGCGCTCGCGCGCAGGACGATCCATCGACGTCTCACGGCCTAGTCCCAGCGTCGGGACGTCCCATCCGCGGGATTCTCACGTGCGCGGCGGCGCGCACGCACTGCGCCGTGCCTGCGCATGCGCGATTCCGCCGTGCAGTCGCGCACGAGCGGCGCGCGCTGCGCACCATCGATGCGCGGCGC
>DASUFZ010000328.1:0-9646 GCA_036274295.1 Myxococcota bacterium | reverse complement strand
TCGAAGCAGCGCTGCGCGTCGCCCACCACGATCATGTCGGCGTCGTGGAAGTGCTGGATCGGGATGTTGCCCTCCAGCAGCGGCTTCATCAGCGGGAAGATCTGATCCTGCTCCGCCTGCGTGAGGTGCACGAGCTCCCAGTCGATCGTGAACTGCGCGAGGTGCTGGTACCACCACGCGACCGACCGCCAGATGCCGTTCGCCTCGGCCTGCGCCATCGAATCGGCGCAGTGCACGAGCGTGTAGGCGGCGACCTTGTTGGTGGAGACGTCGGTCAGCGGGCGCGCGCGCAGCTGCGCCTTGCGGTACGCCTCGATCTGCTGCGCCATGCGCTCGAGCGGCTGCATGATCGAGAACGAGAGCAGCCCGAGCGCGTTCTCGCCGGCGACCTCCGCCGAGCCGTCGGACGTCGCGGCCATCCAGCAGGGCGGGTGCGGATCCTGGTAGGGCTTCGGCGTCACCACGCGCTCGGGGAAGTGGAACGTCGGCGAGTCCCACGAGAAGCGCTCCTCGCGCCACATGCCGCAGACGATCTGGATCGCCTCCTTCCACTGGTCGCGCGAGCGCTCGCGGTCGACGTGGAAGGCGGTCTGCTCCATCGGCGTCGAGCGGCCGGTGCCCCACTCGACGCGCCCGCGCGAGAGCACGTCCACCGTCGCGACCTTCTCCGCGATGCGCGCCGGGTGCGTGAATCCGAACGGTGTGAGGGTCACGCCGAAGCCGAGTCGGATGCGCTCGGTGATCTGCGAGAGCGCGCCGAGCAGCACCTCGGGCGCCGGGCAGTGCGAGCGGCCCTCGCGGAAGTGGTGCTCGACGGCCCAGATCGTGTGGAAGCCGAGCGAGTCGGCGAGCTTGATCTGCTCGATCGCCTCGTAGTACGCGCGGCGCTCGCGCTCGCGCTGTCCGTGCGGGTGCGGGGCGCCCCAGGGCTTCGGCGCGTCCACTTCGTAGAGGATGTCGAGCTTCAAGTGCGGGACTCCAGGCTGCGGGGTTCAGTCGAGCCGGAACGGGAACTTCGTGGTGGAGCCGCCGTCCACGACGAGGCTCTGCCCGGTGATGCGGCGCGCGAGGTCCGACACCAGGAAGAGGGCGGCGTGCGCGATGTCGTCGGGGCTCGCCATGCGCGCGAGCGTCTCGTCGTCGGGCTTCGCGATCTGGCCGGATGCCCACGCGGCCTCGATGCGCGGCGTGCGCACGACGCCCGGCACGACGGCGTTCACGCGGATGCCGTGCGGCCACCACTCCTCGGCCGCCGTGCGCACGAGCGCCAGCAGCCCCGCCTTGGCGGCGCCGTAGGCGCCGTGGTTCGCGGCCGAGAACACGCCCGAGACCGAGCCGACGACGCAGAGCGCGCCCGCGCGGCGCGCGTCGATCCAGGCGCGCGCGGCGCTGCGCGCCACGTACCAGTGCTGCTTCAGGTTGACCGCGAAATCGCGCTCCCAGGTCGCCTCGTCGAGCTCGAGCAGCGAGCCCCAGGACGCGGAGCCGACGATGTCGATGACGACGTCGAGCGCGCCGAGCCCGCGCGCCGCCTCCGCGACGGCGCGCGCCGCGTCGTCCGCGCGCGTGACGTCGGCGCACAGCGGCAGCGCGCGCGCGCCCTGCGCCTCGAGCTCGGAGGCGACGGCCTTCGCGCGCTCGCCCTCGGCGTCGAGCACGGCGACCCGCGCGCCGGCGCGCGCGAGTGCGACGGCCGCGGCGCGCCCGATGCCCTGGCCGCCGCCCACGACGAGCGCTGCGCGTCCTTGCATGTCGAGCAGCGCCATCGATCGGGGGCTCCGCGAGAAGGCCAGGCCGTCGCGCATGCTACTGCACCGGGCCGGCTCAGGTGGGACGCGCGGGGCTCCGATGAGGCGCTCCCGGGGAGCGCGCGATGACCTACTGGCTCTGGGCCTATCTGTTCCCGGCGCTGAAGGTGGCGGCCGTCGTGCACGCGATCTACGCGGGCGTGGCGCCCTGGTGGTTCTGCGTGATCGTGCTCGTGCCCTTCGGCGAGCTCATCTACGCGGCCTCGGTGCTGCTGCCGGGCGGGAGCGTCGCGCGGCGCGTCGTGGCAAAGGCGGATCGGCGCTCGCTGCGCCAGCTCCGCTACGCGTGGGAGCAGACGCCGAGCCTCCAGAACCAGGTCGCGCTCGCGGATCGCCTCTGCGCCGAAGGCGAGCGTGCCGAGGCCGCTTCGCTCTACGAGCAGGCGCTCGCCCGCGATGCCGGCTTCCTGCGCGCGCACTACGGGCTCGCGCTCTGCCGGAGCGAGGCGGGCCAGCATGCGAGCGCGCTCGAGCACTGGCGGGTCGTCGTCGGCGCCAACCGGAACTACGAGGAGCACCGCGCCTGGCTCGGCCTGATCCGCGATCTGCGCGCGCTCGGCAGGATGGACGAGGCGCTGCTCGAGCTGGAGAAGCTCGTCGCCGCGTCGCCGCAGCTCGCGCACGTGGTGGAGCACTGCAGCGCGCTCGCGGACGCCGGCCGCGCGAGCGAGGCGCGCGAGCTGCTGGCGCGGGCGCTCGAGGATCACGAGCACGCGCCGCGGCACGTGCGGCGCGCCGCGCGCGCGGGTGCGCGCAAGGCGAAGGAGCTGCTGGGCCTGCTGGCCGCGGAGCGCTAGTCGGCGTTCATCCTGCGCCGGGCAGCGAGGCCGAGCAGGCCGGCGATCAGGAGCAGACCGGTGGTGGGTTCGGGGACGGATGCGAGGGCCCGCATCTCGGAGTCGGAGAGCACCGTGTCGTACACGCGAATCTCGTCAACCAGTCCGATCAGTTGGCGGATGTCTCCGAGCTCGCCGGGAACCCTTCCGATCACGAAGTCGGTGCCTGCGGCCGTGTCGAAGGGAACCGTGCCGGTCGCCACGACGTCCCCGTCCAGGTAGAGCGTGGCGAAATTCCCGGTGCTGGTGACACCGATGTTATGCCACGTGTCTGTCTGGATCGTGGGGCCACCCGCAATGCCGGTGCCCCATTGGCTCCAGACGGGAATGTTCCCCGCATTCAGGGAGATCGTGAGCAGGTACACCTGCCCGAAGGACCCGAAGGCGCCGTAGCCCGCCAGGAATGCCTCCTCGACCGGCAACGCCGCGTACGAATCGATCCGGAACCACAGGTTGATGCTTCGGTCCTGAGTGCCTGTCGGCATGCCGATCGTGGGAGCTCGTACATAGGAGGTTCCGTCGAAGCTGAAGGCCTGGCCGATCACGCCCGGGGCAAAAGTGGCACCGTCGACCAGCGTGCCTGAGTTGGGGCCGACGCTGTCGGTCGCGTTGCCGTCCGCGGCCCAGTAGGAGATCAGTGCTGCGCGGGCTTCGCCGGCGGAGAGCGAGGTCGCCAGCGTCAGAAGACCGATCACACCGCGGAGCTTCACGGAGCCATTCTACGCCTCCGATGAAAGCATCTGGTGTCCTTCTCGTCGGATCTGGCGCCACGAATCGACATCGCCATGCACCACATTGCCACCGGCTGTGGCGCTGGGTCCGTGAGCGCCCCAAGAAAGTGGAGGCGCGCCACATGATCTCTCAGCGGTAGTCGTGACTGCGCGGCAGCGCCGTGCCCGTCGCCAGCGCGCGCAGCTCGCGCACGCGCACGTGGATCACGCCGTCGACGTGCTGGAGCGGTCCCGCCACCTCGACGAGCGCCGCGCCGTGCAGCGCCAGGCGGAAGCGGCTGAACACGCGCGGGGTCAGCACGGCGTTGCTCGTGCCGGTCTCGTCCTCGAGCGTGAGGAAGCAGAAGCCCTTCGCCGAGCCCGGCCGCTGGCGGACGATGCAGTGCCCGGCCGTGCGCACATAGCTCCCGTCCTGCACGTCGCGCAGGTCGGCTGCGCGCAGCACGCCGCGGCGCGCGAGCTCCGCGCGCAGGTGACACATCATGTGCGGGCCGGTGGTGATGCCGCTGCGGCGGTAGTCCGCGAGCGTGCGCTCCACGGGCGTCATCTCCGGCAGCGGCGATTCCGCGGGCGGGGGCGGGATGCCGGCGAAGAGCGAGCGCGGATCGCGCTCGAGCGCGGCCACCTGCCAGAGCGCGGCGCGACGGCTGCGCGCCGCCGGGTCGATCGAGGCGAGCGCGCCGAGCTCCGCCAGGGTGTCGAGCTCGTCGCGGTGCAGCGGCACGCGCGCGCACAGGTCCGCGACGTGGCGGAAGGGCGCGCGCCGGCGCGCATCGGCGAGCGCGCGGCCCGTCTCGGCGTGCAGTCCCGCGACGCAGCGCATGCCGAGCCGCACGGCGGGCGGCCTTCCCTCGTGCATCTCCAGCACGCTCGGCCATTCGGAATGCGCGACGTCGATCGGCAGCACCGCGACGCCGTGGCGCTGCGCGTCCTTCACCAGGGTGGCCGGGCTGTAGAAGCCCATCGGCTGCGCGTTCAGCAGCCCGGCCAGGAAGGCGGCCGGGTGGTGGCGCTTGAGATACGCCGAGGCGTAGGCGATCAAGGCGAAGGACGCCGCGTGCGATTCCGGGAAGCCGTAGAGCGCGAAGGAGGTGATGCCGCGCAGGATCTCCTCCTGCGCCTCACCGGTGATGCCGCGCGCCGTCATGCCGTCGACGAGGCGCTGCTCGATCGTGTTCATGCGTTCGACCGAGCGCTTGAAGCCCATCGCTCGGCGCAGCTCCTCGGCCTCGCCGCCGCTGAAGCCGGCCGCCGTCATGGCGATGCGCAGCAGCTGCTCCTGGAAGATCGGGACGCCGAGCGTGCGCTCGAGGATCGGCTCGAGACACGGATGCGGGTAGGTCACGGACTCGCGCCCGGCCCGGCGCGAGAGATATGGGTTCACCATCTTCCCGACGATCGGCCCGGGCCGGATGATCGCGACCTCCACCACCAGGTCGTAGAAGCGCGACGGCTGCATGCGCGGCAGGGTCGCCATCTGCGCGCGGCTCTCGATCTGGAAGGTGCCGATGGTGTCGGCCTTCCGGATCATCGCGTAGGTGTCGGGATCGTCCTGCGGCAGGTGCGCGAGGTCGACCACCGTGCCCTCGTGCACGCGGATCTGCTCGAGCGAGTCCTCCAGAGCCGCGAGCATGCCGAGGCCGAGCAGGTCGATCTTGATCAGCCCGAGGTCGGCGCAGTCCTCCTTGTCCCACTGGATCACGCGGCGCTCCGCCATGCGCGCCGGCTCGATCGGCACGACCTCGTCGAGGCGCCCGGCCGCGATGACGATGCCGCCCGTGTGCTGCCCGAGGTGGCGCGGCAGCCCGCGCACCTCGGCGACGAGCCGCAGCAGCTGTACGACCTGCGGCGCGCGCACGTCGACGCCCGCCTGACGCAAGGTCGCGTCGGGCGTCTCGAGATCGTCGCGGTGCTCGAGGCTCGAGAGGACCCCCGCGAGGCGCCCGACCAGCTCGTCGCCGAGGCCGAGCACCTTGCCCATCTCGCGCACGGCCAGGCGCGTGCGGTAGCTGATCACCACGGCGGTCATGGCCGCGCCGCGCGCGCCGTACTTGGCGAAGACGTACTGGATCACCTTCTCGCGCTGGTCCCCCGACGGCAGGTCGATGTCGATGTCGGGCCACTCGCCGCGCTCCTCGGAGAGGAAGCGCTCGAAGAGGAGACCCATCGAGACGGGGTCGACGGCGGTGATGCCGAGCGCGTAGCAGACCGCGCTGTTGGCTGCCGAGCCGCGCCCCTGCGAGAGGATTCCCTCCTCGCGCGCGAAGCGCGCGATGTCGTGCACGATCAGGAAGTAGCCGCACAGCTCGAGCTTCTCGATGACCGCGAGCTCGCGCAGGAGCTGCCGGCGCGCGGCGTCCGGCACGGGGCTGCCGTAGCGGATGCGCGCGCCGTACAGGGCGAGCAGGCGCAGGAACGAGGCCTGCGTCTCGCCGCGCGGGATGGGGAACTCGGGGAAGCGATAGCCGAGGTCCTTCAACGTGAATGCGCAGCGCTCGGCGATCTCGCGCGAGGCGCGGATCCACTCCGGGTGATCCGCGAAGCGCAGCTCCATCTCCTCGGGCGCGTGCAGATGGCGCTCGGCGTTTTCCGCGAGCCGCCGGCCCGCGCGGTCGAGCGAGGTCTTGTGGCGAAGACACGTGAGCGCGTCGAAGAGTGCGCGCCCCTCCGGCCGCGCGTGGCGGACGTCCTGCGTCGCGACCACCGGCACGCGCGCCGCCTCCGCCAGCGCGGCTGCGCGCCGCAGCGCCTGCTCGCCGGCGCGCGTCGCGTGGCGTGAGACGTCGACCCACAGGCGCTCGCCGAAGATTCCGCGCGCGCGCGCGAGCAGCGCCGCATCGAGCCCGGCGTCGCCGCGCGCGAGCGCGACGAGTCCCTCGGCGCGCTCCTCGAGCTCGGGCCAGGTGACGACGGCTCCCTGCTTGCCTTCTCGCGCGTGACCTTCCGTCAGCAAGCGACACAGATTGCGGTAGCCGCGCGGGGATTCGGCGAGCAGGAGCAGGCGGTCGTGCGGCACGCCCGGCGCGCGCGCGACATCGAGCTCGGCGCCGACGAGCGCGCGCAGGCCCGCCGCGACGGCGGCCTGGTGGAAGCGCGGCGCGCCGTAGAGGCCGCCGCGGTCCGCGAGCGCGAGCGCCGGATAGCCGAGCTGTGCGGCGCGCTCGATCAGATCCTCGGGCGTCGAGGAGGCTTCGAGGAAAGAGAAGGCGCTGCGGCAGCGCAGCTCGACGTAATCGCAGGGCCTCGACGGCATGCGTCGATTTTCGTCGTACTTTCGCCTTCCAGTCAAGCCTCCATCAGAGGTAGGATCCCCGCCGGGGGGAGGGACTTGGCCGGCATCGCGGTCGTCGGAGGCGGCATCGCGGGCCTCGCCTGCGCCTGGCGCCTCGTGCGCGCTGGGCACGAGGTCGAGGTGCTCGAGCGCGCCCCGGAGCCGGGCGGGCGCATGCAGAGCGTGCGCCGCGGCGACTTCCAGCTCGATCTCGGCGCGCCGGGCTTCGCCCGGAGCGACGCGGCGATCCACGTCGTCGCCGACGCGCTCGGGCTTGCCGACGCGATCCGCCCCTACGCGCACGGGCGCGACGCCTGGATGCGCGACGCGGTGCTGCGCCCGCTCGGGCGCGACACCGTCGCCGCGGTCGTCACGGCGCCGGACGCGCTGCGCGTGGCGCGCGCGCGGCGAACGCCGCTCGCGGAGCGCGTCGATCCGGCGCGCCCCGCGATCCTCGAGCGCGCGCGTCTCGCGGCGGAGATCGCCGCTCTGGCCTCGGCCGCGGCTCTCTCGTGGCTGCCGGCGCCGCCCACGGCGGACGCCGAGACCCTGCGCGTGCTGGCCGGTCTGCGCGCGCACTGGTCCGGCGCGGAGCTCGCGAGCTTCGAGGGCGGCACGGGCGCGCTCGCCGCGGCGCTGGCCTCCCGCCTGCGTGTGCGCACCGGCTGCGCCGTCCGCCGCGTCGAGACCTTCACGGGCGGCGCGCGCATCGCCATCCAGGAGGAGAGCGGCGCCAGCACGCTCGACGCCGACGCCGTCGTCGTGGCCGTGCCCGGCCGCCGCGTCACTTCGCTGTGTCCGAAGCTCACGCCCGAAGAGCGCGGCTTCTTCGAGGCGGTGCGCTACGCGCCGGCGCTCGTCGTCTTCCTGGCGTTCGCGCGTGTCCCCTCGGCGTCGCTGCGGAGCGTCTTCATCGGGCCCGAGTCGGGGCTCGAGCTCTCGGCGCTCGTGCTCGAGCACCTGCGGCCGGGCGCCGCGCCGCACGGCGCCGGGCTCGTGCGCGCGGTGCTCGCGCCGGAGGCCAGCGTGCGCATGCACCGCGCGTCGGACGCCTCCATCGCGGACCTCGCCGCCGAGAACCTCGCCTACGGCCGCTTCGGCGCGCCGGCGCCCGCGGACTACGCCGTCGCGCGTCACCCGGACGCCTGGCCGCTCTTCGAGGCCGACGATGTGCGCCGCCTCGCGCGCTTCCTCCAGCGCTTCGAGCGCTCGCCGCGCATCGCCTTCGCGGGGGACTACCTGATGGCGCCGTCGGCCGACGGCGCGCTCGCGAGCGGACTGCGCGCGGCCGCGGAGCTGGAAGCGTCGCTCTAGCCTGCTAGCTCACGTACGCCGGCGCAATCGCCGCACGTGCGCGCGTCCGATCACGAGGAGCGCCGCGGCGCCGCCGAGACAGGCCAGGGGCGGTACGGCTGGAACCTGAGCCCCCGGCGACGTGAGGAACACGCCGCTCGAGTCGTCGTCCAGCAGGGCGTTGAAGGCGACCCTTCCGAGCGAATCGATCGAGGGTGGGGTCGTGTTGGCGCCGTTCGAGAATTCCACATAGGAGCCGCCGCCGGGAGCAGGATCGCCGGCGAGCTGGACTGCGTGGAGCCGCATTCCGACGGCCTCGATCAACGCGTCGAACTGACCGGTTTCGTTCTCCACGAACACCGGCATCACGACGCGCCCCGATCGGCTCGCGGAAGGCTGAAAGCGCAGGTAGTCCAACAGGGCGCCCGGGAAGGGCGCTTTGGTGTCCCGCAGCGCGATCGGGGTGACCTCGCCGTCTGCGTAGCGGAAGACGCCCTGAGCGGATGCGTGGCCGGCTTCGGCCAGGAAGACCACGCCGCCCTGGTCGTCGATCGCGACGCGGTCGCTGACGAAGCGGGTGAACGGCATGCCCCCGGTTCCGGGGGCGATGTCTCCCCCGCGCACCACGAGCTCCGTGACGCCGTCCCGGATGAGCGCCACGGCGCCGGGTTGTCCGCCGACGAAGGCGTGGAACGCGATGTCTCCATGGGTGTTGATGGTGGGCGTGCCGAACTCTCCCCACACCTCGCCCGAGCCGTCGGGCACCGGCATCCCCTCGGCCGCGACCACCGTGATCTGCCCGTCCGAGATCCGGAACAGTCCGTTGTCGAAGGTCGACGACAGCGTGGCCTCGAACACCAGCTCACCCGCGTCGTTCAGATCCTTGCGGTGAAACGAAAAGAACGTTCCGATGAGCGGCGAAGGCAGCGGATCGCCCGCCCGCACCAGCTCCTGGATGCCGCTGGGGCCACCTTCGAAGAGGGCATTTCCTCCTGAACCTACCGGCGGGACGCGGAACGTCGCCTCGAAGACGAACTCGCCCTGAGCGTTGACGGCGGGCACTTCCGACAGAGCGCGGATCGGATCGAAATAGGCGCCGGGCGGACCCGGTGCTGGATCGAGCGTCATCACCAGCTTGCGGAGCGTGACTCCGTCGTGCGCGAACAGGCCGCGCGGCGACCAGGTCCCTTGTCCCGGAAAGCGACACAGCGCGTAGAACGCGACCCATCCGGCGTCGGTGATGCGCGTCTGCTCGAACTGCCAGAACGTGCCGCCGCTGGTGCCCGGGCAGCTCTGGCCCTCGCGCGCGATCTCGGTGTCGGCTTCGGCGGGAAGTCCGGCACCGAGGCAGAGCGCGAGCATCCAACCGGCAGTGCGCGGGCGAATCGACACGAGAGACTGATCGGTGTCGTGAACGCGACGCTTGAGCCGTCGCGCAGCTCAGCCCGCGAGCCGCTCCGCCTCCGCCACCATCTCCTCCAGCAGCGCGAGCCCGCCGTCCCAGAACTTCGGATCCGCGACGTCGAGGCCCATGCGCGCCAGCAGGTGCTCCGGCGTGTCGGAGCCGCCGGCCGCGAGCAGCTCGAGGTAGCGCGGCACGAAGGCCTCGCCTTCCTCGTCGTAGCGGCGCAGCAGCGCGAGCACGAGCAGCTCGCCGAAGGCGTAGGCGTAGCAGTAGAAGGGCGAGTGGACGAAGTGAGGGATGTA
>DASUFZ010000327.1:0-21063 GCA_036274295.1 Myxococcota bacterium | reverse complement strand
TCTTCCACTCGTGGATCCTGCACGGCAGCGCGCCGAACCGCTCGCCGGCGCGCCGCGCGGGCTTCAACGCGCGCTACGCGGCGCTCGGCCACGAGCTCGATCCCGAGCTTCACTACGTGAAGCTGCTGCCGCGCGCCTAGCGAAGGTTCGGGCCGGGCTAGAAAAGCGCCCGCACGCGCGCGACGGCGCGGTCGAGGTCGCGCAGCGGCGGCGGCGCGCCCTCCGGCAGCTCGTCGCCGAGCCAGCTCGCGCGGCCCGAGTCCACGAGGCGCTGCTGCACGATGCGGATGTCGCGCGTCAGACGGCGCGGGCCGAGCCGCATGGTCTGGCGGTAGACGAAGGCCTTGCGCTGGTTCTTGTCGAGCAGGTTCCAGCCCGAGCCCGCGCCGCGCGCGCCCTCCTCGCGCATCGAGGTGACGCCCTCGCCGGTGTCGTAGAGCAGCACCGGGTGCCCGGTGGCGCAGGCCTCGGCCATCATCGAGACGCTGTCGGCCGTCACGATGATGCGATCGGCCGCGCCGAGGAAGCCGAAGTACGGGTTCTCGCCGTCGTCGGGGGTCCAGCGGTAGAGGTAGTTCGGCACGTCGATCGCCGCGACGAGCGCCTCGACGGTCTCGGGCAGGGTGCGCGCGCTCGTCGTCACCAGCAGCGATCCGCCGAGCTCGCGCGCGAGCGCGCTGGCGCGCCGCCCGAGCCGCCAGCCGGAGCGCGCGTCGAACGGGTAGGGGCCGCTGTTGCCGCCGGCCAGCACGGCGATCAGCGGGCGCGGCAGACCCGCGAAGCGAGGCAGCCAGGCGGCGGCCTCCTTGGCGAGCCGCTCCCCCGTGACACGGTGCAGTGGCGCTTCGTTCTGGAGCACGTTGGGGGCGTCGGGCACGCGGTACTGCGGTGTGGTGACGACGAGATCCCAGCGCGAGGGGCGCGCCCAGGGCCGTCCGACGTGGACGAGGCGCACGCGGCGGTCGGCGCTGCGGCGGATCCAGCGCGCGATCGGCTCGTTGCGGCGGCCGGCCGTGATGACGAGATCGGGCCAGGGCGGGCCGAGGGGCGTGGAGCGCGCGATGTCGACGCCGGCGAGCGTGCTGGAGAAGGGCCAGTTGACCAGCGTCTCCCAGCGCACGTAGACGAAGCGCTTCTGCTCGAAGGGCCAGCCGAGCGCCTCGCCGAGCGCGAGGACCTGTGTGTTGTCGCCGGCGCGATAGGCCGTCAGCAGCCAGACGCGCGGGGTGCTGGCCCGCGAGGGGTCACCAACTTGGCTTCCGTCGTCCAGCAAGGGCGCGCAGCGTACCCCAGTGAGGATGGGAGGCCAGACAAATAGCCCCACGGGGGCAGTGCGCTCGCGCCGGCTTCAACCGCGGACGGCAGAGCGCGCCCGCCAGGCGATCAGCACGCCGCTGGACGCCACCACCGCGATCGGCCCCCAGCCGGCGACCCAGGGCTCGAGCACCTTGCCGTTGCCGAGCGACGCGCCGAGCGCCGTCAGCAGGCCATGCGCGAGCGCGAGGGCGAAGCTCACCAGGATCATCTGGCCGAGCGTCGCGAAGGGAGGGCCGATCATCGCGAAGGCGAGCGCGAGCGCCGGCAGCACCACGCAGGCGAGCGGCGCCGCGCGCCGCAGGTGCGCCTCGACCTGCATCGGCGTCGGATCGAAGCCGTCATCGATGGCGTCGCGGATCGCCTGCTGGAGCTCGCGCAGCGGCAGGTCGCCGGTGTCCACCTCCGCCGGCAGGTCGTCGCCGAGCTTCACGTAGGTCGCCGAGCGCGTCTGCGCGATCGAGCCCGGCTCGATGTCGGTGACGAGCGCCTCGCCGAGGTTCCAGACGCCGTTGCCGATGTGGCGCGCGCGCACGGCGTCCGTGCGGGTCTTCGGCAGGCCGTCCTCGAGGTCGTAGAGCGTCAGCCCCTCGGCCTGGCCGGCGAGCGGGTCGAGCCACGCGATCTCGTAGAGCGACTTCGGGCTCTGCAGCCAGACCTGGTGGCGTGTCGCGTCGCGGTTCTTGATCTCGACGTTCTTGATCTGGCGCGCGAGCGCGCTCGCATGCGGCGTCCACTCGTTCGCGAGCAGGTGGTAGAAGCCTGCGAGCAGGACGCACGCGACGACGATCGGCGTCACCGTGCGCGCCGCCGAAATGCCGCAGGCGCGCATGCCGAGCAGCTCGCCGCTCGCGACGAGCAGGCTGGTGGTGAGCGCCGCGGCCGCGATCAGCGCGAGCGGCAGCACGCGCGAGACGAGCAGCGGCAGGCGCGCGCCGTAGTAGCGCAGGATCTCGAAGGGCGTCGAGTTGTAGCGCGTGAACCACTTCAGGTTGTCCATCACGTCGATCAGCAGGTACGCGAGCAGCAGCACCGCGAAGCAGATCACTGCGATCTCGACGAAGCGCGCGAAGACGTAGCGGTCCATGATCAGGCGGTGGGCGCGCGGCGGCTGCGCGCCCTTCTTGCGCGCGCGCCGCGCCGCCATGCGCGTGGATATCGATTCGCGCAGCCGCCCGCGCCGCACGCGCAGCGAGAGCCCCAGCGCGGTCGCCGCCAGCAGCGCGTTGGGAAGCCAGACGGCCGCGGCGACGGGGATGTTCTCGCTGCGCGCCAGGCCGTGTCCGAGCTGCACCAGCCCGTAGTAGGCCGCCGTCGCCGCGAAGCCGAGCGCCGCGCCGCCCGCGCGCGACGGCCTGCCGCGGACGAGCAGCATCGGCACCGCGAGCCAGCCGAAGAGCGCGCCGGCCATGGGCAGCGCGACGCGCGCGTGCAGCTCGGTCAGCGCGCCGCGGCGCAGGCGCGGGTCGGGATCGCTCCTCGCGGTCGTCATCAGCGAGAGCGCGCTCTCGCCGCTCATCGGGTCGACGACGTGGACGTCGCCCTGGTCGAGCTCGATCGCCTGGTCCATCGAGTCGAAGCGGACCTGCGAGAGATGTCCCTCCACCGGCATCAGGAAGACGCCGTCCTCGAGCACGATGCGGGCGCGGTCGTCGCCCTGCCGCTCGAAGCGGCCGCTGCGCGCGAAGATCGTCTCGCCGATCGGCGGCGCAAAGGCCGCGACGCCGCGCAGCTGCTCACCGCTGCTCGAGACCTCGCGCGCCTCGATGCGCCAGTCCCCGAACGTCGCCGGGATGCCGCTGCGCAGCGATCCGCCCGGGTTGCGCGACGCCGCGTCCGCGATCGCTGCGTTGAGCGCGCGGTTCATGCGCGGCGTGACCTCCCACGAGATCACGAGCGCGACGGCCGTCACGGCCAGCGAGAACACGAAGACCGGCCGTACGAGGCGCAGCGGGGCCACGCCGCTCGCCTCGAGCGCGAGCAGCGCGCGGTCGGCGCCGAGGCGTCCGATCGCCGTCAGACTCGCGACGAGCAGGGCAAAGGGCAGCGTCTGCGCGATCACCGGCACCATGCGGTGCAGCACGATCGTGGCGACCTCGCGCGCGCCGAAGCCGCGGTTGATGACGAGATCGGAGTAGTCGACGAGCTCCGCCGCCAGCACCGCGAACGCGAACACGGCGATCAGCAGGAAGAAAGCGAAGGCGAGCTGCGCGATCGCGTAGCGCCGCACCGTGGGGCCGAGCGGCCGCGAGTCCGCGTACGCGGGGTTCACGATGTAGGCAGGGCGGGTCGGCAGCGCCGGCGCCCGCTCGTCGCTCCGCGCGGCCTGGGCCACGTCAGCCTCCTCCGCCGCTCGCGGCCGGCGCGGGCGCGCGCGGGGCCTCCGAGGCGGCGGATACCGGATTGGCGTAGTCGACCTTCACCACCGCGGCAACCTCGCGGCTGGCGGCCCCCGGCGTCTGCGGATCCAGGGTGAGCCGCGCGCGCGCGAGCAGCAGCCGCGGCTCCGTCTGGGTCGCCAGCACGTTGCGGAAGGGCATCGCCACGCGATCGAGCAGATCGAAGCGGAAGAAGGGCTCGGCGACCTGACCGTGCAGGCGCAGGCCGTCCACCTCGAGCTCGATGGCGCCGGCGCTCGGGTATCCCGAGGCGAGATCCTTCCAGCGCAGCGACGCCTTCTGCGGGGCGCCCTGGTACTTCACGACGCCGTCGCGCCGCAGCGCGACCCAGCGGTGCGTCTCGCCCTTCGTGGTCAGGATCTCGGTGAAGTAGATGCCGAGGTCGGATTCGAGCACGAAGACCTCGGCGCGGCGCACGAGGCACGACGCATCGAGCTCGGAGGTCCAACGGTGTGTCAGGGCCACGTGCCCGCGCTCGAGCTTCGTCGGGCCCGGCATGCCGAGCGACCACAGGCTGCCCGTCGCGTCGCTGCTGATCTCCTGGATCTCGATCGGGCAGCGCTGCGGCAGCTCCGCCGGCCACACCGGCTGGCCCGACGGCTGCCACTCGACACCGAGCTCGAACTCGTCCTTGCCGACGTCGAGGCGATGCGGCGTCTGCGTGCGGTCGAAGACGATCGAGCGCAGGTCCATGCGCAGGCCGTCGCGCGAGAGCTTCCAGTCGCCTTCCGCTTCGCTGCGCCGGAAGACCTGCACCTTCTCGTCGGGCGTCACCACGAGGCCGACGACCGCCGCCTTGTGATCGCCCCAGCCGAGGTTCGTGACCACCGCCTGCGAGAAGACCATGTGACCCGACTCGAAGCGCGCGACGAGATCCCAGGAGTCGCTGGCGAACTCGCCTTCCGGTAGACGCACGGCGGGGCCGCCGGGCGACGGACCTGCGGAGACGACGCCCGCGAGCGAGGCGAGGAGTCCCACGCAGAACACCGCCCGACGCCACCGGTCGGGGCCATGCTGCCGCCGATCCATCGGGGCGAATCCCTCCATCGGGCGCGGAGTGTCGCCGAGATCGCGCGAGGGCGCCCGGCCGCGGGCCGCACCACAAGCCCGCGTCAGAGCAGGCTCATCTGCCTCGGCATGCCCATCGCCTCGTCGAAGCAGAGGCCCAGCGGCTCGAGGATCTGGTCCGCGATCGGACGCAGCACGCGCTCGAGGTAGTGGCCGTAGTCGATCGGAGCGGGAAGTGGATGGCCCGGCCAGACGGGCTCCGGCCCGGCCGGCGTGATGACGTAGCGGATCAGCGCGCCTGGCGGCGCGCCCGCCTTGCGAGCCGCCTGCACGTGGGGCGGCGTGGTCGCCGTGTAGAGCTCGACGGGTCCCTTCCGCACGCGCCGCGCGTAGACCAGCTCGGCGTCGAGCTCGCCGGCCTTCACGCGCGCCGCGATCTCGCGCGTGAAGGGAAGGGGATCGCGGTCGGCGAAGACGAGCTCGAGGAGCCCGCGCTGGAGGCGTCGCGCGACGGCGGGCCAGTCGCGCCGCACGGCTTCGAGGCCCACGAGCTCGAGCTCCGTGCCGCGCATCCCCGCGTAACGCTTCTTCGAGCCGCCGGTGCCGCCGCGCACGCGCGGCATGAAGAAGCGCCCGTACACGCACTCGAGCTCGAGGTGGAGGCGCGGCTCCACGGCGTAGAGCTCGCGCACGCGCGCGGCGACGCGCGCCTCGACCTCTGCGCGCAACGCCTCGGCTTCGTGGTGCGCCGCCTCGCCGCCGCTGTGGAGCTGCACGAACACGGAGTCCGTGTCGCCATAGAGCACCTCGGCGCCCGCGTTCTCGAAGGCCTCGCGCGTCCAGAAGAGCGTCTGCTGTCCGAAGCTCGTGATGGCGTTGGCGATGGCCGGGTCGAAGAAGCGGCAGGAGGCCGCGCCGAGGACGCCGAAGAGCGCGTTCATCATGATCTTGATGGCCTGGTCGGCGTTGCGGTCGCCGCGCTCTTTCGCGGCGGCGCGCCGCTCGCGGAAGCGCTCGAGGATCTCCGGCAGGATCGCGCCCTTGCGCGCGAAGCGAGCGCCGTTCGGCGCCTCGATGGCTCCGGGATCGGCGCCGGCCTGCGCGTGCGCGAGCGGATCGAGCGCGAAGGTGCGGATCAGGCTCGGGTAGAGGCTCTGGAAGTCGAAGACCGCGACGTTCGAGAAGATCCCCGGCTTCGAGTCGAGCACGGCGCCGCCGCGCACGAGCTCTTCCTTGCGCGATGGATCCACGCAGGGCGCGACGTAGCCGCGACGCCGGAGCTCGGGCAGATACAGCAGGTCGAAGCTCGCGACCGACGCGCCGACCCGGTCGAGCTGCATGCCGGAGAGCAGGCTGCGCTCGCGCGTCAGCGCGAGCAGGCCTTCGCGCTCGAGGATCTCGAGCGCGAGCCGCGCGTCCTCGCGGTTGTAGCTGACGAGCGCCGGCTTGTCCTCGCGGAACATGCGTGCGATCTCGGCGCCGGCGTCCGGCGCCGCGTGGTCGATGCGCTTGCCGCGTCCGAGCACCGCCTGCGCGACGGTCTCGAGGCGGTAGTCCTCGAAACGCAGCGCGGAGCGCACGAGGTCGATGCCGTCGAGCACCATGCGGCCAGGCAGCACGGCGCGCGTCTGGCGCGTGAAGCCGGGGTCCTGCTGGAAGAGCACGTTGCCCTCGCCGCGGCCGAGGCCGTGCGGCAGGCGCAGCGCCTCGCAGCGACGCGTGAAGACGCGCAGGTCGAAGTCGACGACGTTCCAGCCGAGGATCACGTCGGGATCGAGCTGGCGGATGCGCCGCGAGACGGCCGCGAGCAGACGCCGCTCGTCCGCGTGCGCGAGCGCGCCCGGCACCTCGTGCGCGGAGAGCAGGTGCACCTCGTCGGCGCCGTCGCCGACGAGCGCGGCCGACCAGATGGCGCTCGCGTCGAGCGCCGTCTCGAGGTCGATCGAGAGCACGCGCAGCCGCGCGCTCGTCGCGGCGGGCGCGAGCGCGGGATTGCGGAAGACCTGGAGTCCGCCTTCGCCTCGCGCGGGCTCGCCGTCGATGCGGACGCCCGCGCGGATGCCCTGATCGGTGAGGTAGCGGTACGCGAAGCGCAGGTCGGCTTCCTGCGCGGGATGTCCGGCCGCGGCGAGGCGCTCGCGCAGCCGCGGGACGTCGCCCGGCAGGTCGGTCTCGATCCGCAGCACGGGCTCGCCGCGAAGGGTGCGGAGCGAGGTCTCCGCCACCCGCAGCCTGGGCTCGCCGGCGAGGAGCCCGCGCGCCGCGAGCGGGGCGAAGAAGTAGGGCCGGAAGCGGTCGTCCTCGACGAGGAACGGCTGCCCGTCGTCGAGGCGGCCGTAGAGCATCACGACGGGGATGCCGTCGCGCACGCGGTAGGTGGGGTGGACGATGAAGCCGACGTGCATGGGGGCTCGCGCGTCGAAGGTAGCCGCTGGCTTCGTCGGGCCTGCCCATGCGTGAAGCGTTCGCAGCGACGGCGTGAACTCGCGCTGGCACCCGCGCGCGTGACGGCGCGTCCCCGCAGCGGGACGCCGTCGCCAGCGCGTGTCGAGGCGCGGCACGCGCCTTGCTCTTCGGGGCGGCATGCGAGCCGCCGTCGTCGTCATGACCTGGTGGAGCGCCTGGTGCGCGCTCCCGATCCTCCTCTCGACCGTGGTCGCGCCGGAGCGCGCGGCGCTCCTCGCCTTCGCCGCCTTCGCGGCCGCGCTGCTCGCGAAGCGCCGACGCGCCTGCGTGTCGGCGTCGCGGGCGCGCGCCGGCGCTGCGCTCGTGCTCGCGGCCTGCGCCGGAGCCGTCGCGCAGCCGGCGTGGCTGCGCATCACGGCGCGCGCCGGGACGGCGCTCGGTCTCGCACCCGCGCGCGTGCCCGGCGCCGCGCCGCACGCCGGCGCCGCATGGGAGCTCTGGCTCGGCGCCGGAATCGCCGGTCCGCTCGCCGAGGAGCTGCTCTTCCGCGAGCGACTCCTCGGCGCGCTGCACGGCGCCGGCGCCTTCGGCGCCGTGGTGCTGACGAGCGCGCTCTTCGCCCTGCCGCACCGCGAGCCGTGGTGGGTGCTCGGCGCGCTCCTCTTCGGTTGGTGGCTCGGCGTGCTCGCCGGGGCGACGCGCAACGTCTGGCTCTGCGTCGGCTACCACGCCGGCGTCAACCTCGCGTGCCTCGCTGCGGGCATGTCGCTCGGCACGCGCAGCGCAGGCTGCGCAGCCGCGCTCGCGGGCTCGGCGCTCCTCTTCGGCGCGCTGCGCGTCGCGCGCGCGGGTCGCGCCGGCGCGCTGGCCGGCGCGCTCGCGGTGGTGCTTGCCGCAGGCAGCGCATCGGCGTTCGTCGTCGACTTCTCGGCCGAGCTGACCTTCGACGCGCTCCACCCGGTGGTGCCGCCGGCTCGCATCGAGGGCACCGGCGTCGCGACCCTCAACGGCTCCGGCGCGGGCGCTGCGCTCGAGACGCTCGCGTTGGCCGGCGGGATCGCCGGCAGCGACATCGTGCCGGTCACGGATCCGATCGTCTCGAACGGCGGGCTCGTGGCCATGCGGCTCTCGGCGCGGGTCGGCAGCGGCGCGCTGCGGCCCTTCCAACCCGCGGCCTCGCTCTCGACGCCGCAGCTCAGCGAGAACGCGCTGCCCGTCCGCGGCGAGGCGCGCCTGTGCATGCTGACGCTCACCTGCGGCGCCGGGATCGCGCTGCCGCTCCATCTCGAGACGCCGCAGGCCAGCGTCGGGCTCGGCGTCGGCGGCGCGCTCTACGTCCATCCGTCGCCGACCCTTCGCCATACGGTGCTCGGCGCTCCGTGGACAGTGCGCACCGCGCTCCTCTCCGTGCCGACACCGGAAGGCGGCACGGCGACGGCCTTCGCGAGCGGCTTCGCTCACGGTCCTCTCTCGCTCACCGGCTCGACCGCGGAGTCCGGCGGCGCCGTCCAGCTGGTGACGCCGCTGGTGGTGGAGAGCAGCCAGGGCATCGACCTCCCGACCGGCTTCGCGCGTCTGACGCTCCACTTCGTGCCGGAGCCGGACGCGCTCCTCGTCCTCCCCCCGTCGATTGCGCTCCTCGCAGCGGGCGCGCGGCGCAGGCGGCGCCGGAGGAGATCGTCATGACGTCGCATCGGCACGGCATCGGAGCGCGCGCGCTCGCGCTCTTCCTCTGCGCATGGCTCGGGCCGCTCTCCTGCCTGCCCGCGCCGGTGGTCGCCCCCGCGAGCGGCTTGGCGGAGTACCGGGCCTACGGCCTGATCCCCGTCCCCGGCGGCTTCGTCGACGCGGTGGGCGGCAATCTGATGCTTTCCGGTGTCGGCATCTCGCTCGACACGCCGCTCGGCACCTGGGGCGTCGAGACGGTCTGGAACGCCGCCGCGGGCGCCTGGCAGTGGAGCCACCTCGTCCGCTACGACGGAACCTCCTTCGTGGATCCGAGCGGCGCCGTGCTCGACACGGCTGCGCTGCCGGACGGCGCGCCCATTCCCGGCACCGGCTGGACGCGGGTCGACGCGCAGACGCTGCGCGGGCGCGGCGGTCTGGCGTGGCACTTCGGCGCGGACGGCCGTCTGGAGCACGTGCGCTGGACGACGCTCGCGTACCCGCGCATCGCGTTCGGCGCCGCGCAGATCTCGCAGTGCGTCTCGGCGAGCGTCTGCTCCGCGCTCTTCACCCTGGAGCTGCACGCGAGCGGACAGCCCGTGCGCGTGCGCGACGCGCGCAGCGGCCGCGAGGCGCGCTTCGACTACGACGACGCGGGCCGATTGGTGGCGGGGCGCACGCCGGAGGACGTCGCGCAGGGGCGCAGCGGCGCCCGCTACGCGTACGACGGCGCGCAGCTGGTGGCGACGACGAGCTCGGAGGGCGAGCGGGTCGAGTACGCCTATCAGGCGGGTGGACGCATCCGGCGCGTGGTCCAGCGCGGCGAGGGCGATCCCGCGCACGTGTTCGATTTCTACGGCCGCAACGCCTGGGGCCTGCACCGGACCGTGCACACCAATCCGCTCGGCGGCCACACCACGGTGTACTTCGACGAGCAGCGCCGCGTGCTGCACGTGGCGCGCCAGGAGAGCGGCGAGGGGGCGACGCTCGACTGGGAGGGCCTGCGCCCGACGCGGCACGTGGACGCCGGCGGCGCCGTGACGGAACTCGGCTGGCAGGGCGAGCGGCTCGTCTCGCTCGTCACGCCGGCGGGCAACCGGATCCGCTTCACGCACGCGCCCGCAGCGCTCTCGCCGGACGATCCGCAGCGCGATCCGATCCTTCGCGTGGAGGACGACCTCGGCCTGGTGGAGGCGCGGAGCTACGACGCCTCGGGACGTCCGATCGCCATCGAGAACGGCGCCGGGGAGATCCGCACGCTCGGCTGGAGCGGCGCGAACGTCGTCGCGCAGGCGGGCGGCGGCGTGGCGATGACCTTCCCGTCGTTCGGCGCGCACGGCCACTGGCTCGATGCGTGGATCGGCGGCGAAGTGGTGGCGCGGCGCGCGTTCGACCTCATCGGCAACGAAGTCGTGCCGCGCGAGACGCGGCGAGCGGGCGGTCTTCTCGGCCTCGGCTTCGACGCGGACCGGCGCGTCCGCTCGCTCGACGTCGCGGCCAGCGACGAAGCAGGACGCGTCGCCGCGACGGCGGCGATCGAGATCGCGCGGCGCAGCGACGGCGAGCCGACGGCGTACGAGCGTCCGGGCGGTGGCAGCCACCATCTGCTGCGTGACGCGCTCGGCCGCGTCGTGCTCGTGCGCGAGCGGGCCGAGAGCGGCTGGCGCGACACCCATCTCGAGTACGACGCGATGGGCAACGGCACGGCGCGCGAGCTCGCAAATGGCATGCGCGAGGAGTGGGACTACGACCCGTTCGGCCGCGTCGTCGCGCATCGCGCGCTGCGCGGCGGCGTCCTCGAGGGCGAGGAGACCTTCAGCTGGCAGGCGGGACGCCTGGCCGCGCGCACCGATTCGCTGCGCAGCGGCGGCGAGGTCTTTCTCTACGACGCCGCCGGCCGGACGAGTTCGGTCGTGTTCGGATACGGGGAGACGATTTCGTACGAATACGATCAGCGTGGCCGGCGGGTGCGTGAGCTCTACTCGATCCCCGGCGTGGGTGCAGTCGCCGACATCGGCAGCGCGTATGACGGTGCGGACCGGCGCACCGCGCTGACGGACCGCACGACCGGCGCGCCGCTCGTCGCCTGGCGCCACGAGGACGGCCGCATTGCCGGGATCGACACGGCGAACGGCCTGCGCCGCACGTTCACCTACGACGCCCGGGGTCAGCTCGTCGCGCAGGAGACGCGCGATGCGCAGGGCGGTGCCGTCGAGTCGACGCGCATCGCGCGCGAGTTCGCGAGCGCTCCGCCGCGCCTCGAGGTGCGCACCGCCACGACCACGCCCGTTGCGCAGACCGAGGAGCGCTACTGGCTGCCGACGGGCGGATCGCTCGCGAGCCCGGACCAGCGCGTCGGCCGGCGCGTCTTCGGCTGGAGCGCCGGCGCGGGGAGTGCGACGCGCCGCTACGCGTGGGACGAGCTCGGCAACCGCGTCGGCACCGCGGCCGGCGACGACTTCGTCTACGACGCCGAGCGCGCGCGCCTGCTCTTCGCGTCGCTCGAGGACGAGGGCGAGTCGATCGTCTACCTCTACGACGAGGCGGGCTTCGTCACGTCGCGCGACGGGGTTCCGCTGACGTGGACCGCCACGGGACGCCTGGCTAGCCACGGCGCCGATGCCATCGCCTGGGACATGGCGGGGCGGCCGATCGCCATCACCGAATCCGGTGTCACGCGGGAGTTCCGCTTCTTCGGCGGGCGCATCGAGGGAGCGTCGGGCGGGCTGGGCGCGCTCGATCTCGGCGACGTGGTGCTCGCGCTCGGCAGCGGCGCACGGCGCTGGCGTCACTTCGACTTCCGCGGCCAGGTCTCGTTCGTGTCGGACGAGGCGGGCGACGTCGTCGCGCACTACCGCTACCAGCCCTTCGGCGTCGACGCCGCATTCGGCCCCGAGGCCGGCGGCGGCCGCTTCGAGAACCGCCCCGCCTTCGGGCCCTTCTTCCTGCTCGGCGCGCGCGTGCTCGACCCGAGCGTGGGGCGCTTCCTCTCGCCGGATCCGGTGCTCCAGCCGGGCAGCCAGTACGCGTACGCGTACGGGAACCCGATCGACTTCGAGGATGCGGATGGCATGCTACCGGCGGCGCGCGTCGAAGGCGGCAGCCCGGGCATGATCTCCGGCTTCTTCAAGGTGGTCGGCTCCGTGACGATGGTCGTGGGAGCGGCCGTTGGAGGAACCCTCACGATCGGCGCGACTGCAACGATTGGCGGCGCGATGATCGCCTGGGGGACTTTCATCGACTGGTGGTACCAGCCTGGAATGCCGGGAGGACCGGTCGGTGACGGTGGTGGTGGGAACGCTGGCGGTGGGGATGGATCGCCCGGATGCGGCTGCACCAAGGAGCTCGAGTTCGACATCGCAGGTCCGACCGTCGTCGTCGCTCCAACCAGTGTAGGCTGCGCCCCACTCGGTCTCACACAGCGCAGTGACGAGCTCCAGCGCCCGCTCCTCGTCCTCCTGGTGATCAACGCGCTCGTCGCCGCTGCCTGGTGGGGTACTCGACGCAGGAGGGTGACGAGATGTTCTCGAATGGGGTAAGGGCACTCTGCATCGTCATGTGGGTGCTGTCCGCCTTTCTCGCGTCCAGCGCGTGGCAGGCGGGCGACTGGCGGCGGCTCATCGAGCAGTTCGCAGTGGCGCTCGTCGCGGCGATCATGTGGCTCGCTGTGCCGCCGGGGGCCGAGGTGTTCCGGGCGCCTGCCATCGGGACGCGAGGATCGCGGCGGGCGTTCTATGTGGGCGTTCTTTCGGTTGCGGCGATCGCAGCAGTTCCCTGGCCCTGGGGTGATGCGGCGAACGGCAACGCAACCGCGCTCATGTTCGCGACCGCGATCGTCATCATCGTCCTGCGCGCCGAGCAAGAGCCCGCGCAGTGACACCCCTGGGCGACGCAGCACGGCTGCGCCTCGCGACTCTCGCGCTCGTCGCGGCGCTCGTGCTCGCGGTGCGGGCCTTCGCGCCCGACCCCGGCATGCGGCGCGCGTCGTTGCTGCTCGTCGCGCTCGGGCTCGGCTACGGCCATCAGCTCGGCGCGCTGCGCTTCGCGCGGCGCCGGCGTCCGGCGCTCGAGTGGCTGCTCCTCGCGGTGTCGACGGCGACGGCAGCGCTCGCGTTCGCGCTGGCGCTCGACTCCGGCGCGGCGGCGTGGCTGCTCATCGGCCTGGCGCTGCTCGCGGCGTGGCACGTGCTCGAGAACGACGTCGCGTCGGGGCGCGCGCCGCGCGGAAGCCGCGGTCTCCCTCCGTTGCAGCGAAGAGCGTGGCCCCATCTCTCGATGCTCGGCGCGTCGGCGGCTTGCGTCGCGTTGGCGCTGCTCGCGCCGGGCAGCGCGGCGGCGTGGGTCGGCGCCGGCGTCCCCGCGTGGCTCGCCGTCTGGACGCCCGAAGAGGTGATCGCGGTGCTGCTGCTCTATCACAGCGCCGCCTGGCTCGGCCGTTCGCTCGCGCTGTCGTGCGGGACGCGGGCGCCCATCCTCTGGATGCACGCGCTGCCGCTGCTGGCGCTGGCCGCCGCGAGCGCGCTCGCGCCGGCCGCCTATGCGTGGGTGGCGTCGCCGCCTGCCTATCTCTTCTTCTCCGCCGCCCACGCCGTCCACACCTGCCTCGAACGCGGCATCGAGCCGTCGTGACCCGCGCGGTCCTCCAGATCGCGGCGTGGTGCGCCGCCTTCTGGCTGGCGCTCTGTCTGCACGCGCGGGGGACCCGCGAGCCGCGCGAGCGCATGCGCTTCGCGTGCGCGCTCGGCATGGGTGCGCTCCTCGCCCGTGCGGGCCACGCGGTGTTGTGGGGCGAGGCCGGACGGATCGCCGAGCCCTCGGCCGCGTTCTCCGTGCTCTTCCTCCCGCTCGGGGTGCTCTGGCTGGCGCCGCATGTCGCGGCGTTCGCCAGCCTGCCGCTCGCGCTGGCGATGGCGCGCCTCGGCTGCGTCGTCGCCGGCTGCTGCCGGGGCGCCGCGGGCGAGCCGCTGCCTCTCTTCGAAGCGACGGCGTGGGTGGCGGTCCACCTCGCATTGGCGCGCGGCGATCCCGAGCGGATCCCGGAGCGCTTTGCCTTTGCGTTCGGCGGGTTGCGCCTGGCAGAGGCACCCTGGCGGCCGCCCGTCGGCGCCGACGTCGTGGCGACACCGGAGCTCGTCGCACTCGCCTGGATCGCCGTCGGCGCGTGGCTCCGCACCCGCCGGCCGCGGGAATCCGTGACGAACTCGAAACGATTCCCGCACGCTTCGCCCACAGCGGGAGGTGCGTCGTAGCACCCGCAGGGTCAGCTGGTAGCCTCACGACCCGATGGCAGAACGCATTCTGGTGATCGACGACGAGCCGGATCTCCTCGAGCTCGTGCGTATCAACCTGCGCCAGGCCGGCTACGAGGTGGAGACGGCCGAGACGGGTCGCGACGCCCTCGAGCTGCTGCGCCGCTCGGCGCCCGACCTCGTGGTGCTCGACCTGATGCTCCCCGACGTCAGCGGCACCGAGATCTGCCGGCGCATGCGCACCGACCCCGAGCTCGCCGACCTCCCCATCATCATGCTGACGGCGAAGGCCGACGAGGTGGATCGCGTCGTCGGGCTCGAGCTCGGCGCCGACGACTACGTGACCAAGCCCTTCAGCCCGCGCGAGCTCACCCTGCGCGTGCGCGCGGTGCTGCGCCGTCGCAAGCCGGCGACGCCGCCCTCCGAGGCGCTCGCCCACGGCACGTTGCGCCTCGACCCGGCGCGCCACCGCTGCTTCGTCGGACCCGCCGAGGTCGCGCTGACGGCGAAGGAGTTCGATCTCCTGCGCACCTTGATGGCGCGGCCCGGGCGCGTGCTCACCCGCGATCAGCTCCTCGACGAGGTGTGGGGCACGGAGATTGCCGTCACCACGCGCACCATCGATACTCACCTCAAGCGTCTGAGGGAGAAGCTGGGAGCGGCGAGCGACCTGATCGAGACCGTGCGCGGCGTGGGGTATCGCTTCGCCGAGTGACACGCGGGTCGGTCGAGCGCCCCGCCCGGTCGAGGGCCGACGGTGCTGACGAGTCCCTGGCGACTCATGGCCGCATTGGCCGGGCTGGTCGTGCTCGGCGTGCTCGTCGCCGGCGTCGCGGCGGAGCGCGGCCTGCGCGCGGCCGAGGAGCAGCGCGCGTTGCAGTCGCTGCGCGAGCACGCGGACGTCGCCGCGGCGCAGCTCTGTCCGCTGGCGCAGGGCGCCGAGCAGCGAGCCAGCCAGGACGCCCTGTGCGACCGCCTCGGCGAGGCGCTGCGGACGCGCGTGACCCTGATCGCGCCCGACGGCGCGGTGATCGGCGACTCCTGGGTGGGCGCCGAGCGCCTCGCGTCGATCGAGTCGCACGCGCAGCGACCGGAGGTGCACGAGGCGCTCGCAGGGCGCGCCGGCAGCGCGGTGCGCCGCAGCTCCACGACCGGCCGCGAGCTCCACTACCTGGCGTTGCCCTGCGCGGGTGGCGGCGCGGTGCGCGTCGCCTCGGAGGTCGCTCTCGAGGCCTTCTCGATCTCCGCGCTGCGCAAGCAGCTCGCGCTGGCCGGCGGGCTCGGCCTGCTGGTGGCGACGGGCGCCGCCTGGCTGCTCTCGCGCTACGCGTTCGGCCCGATCCGCGAGATGCGGCGCGTCGTCGCGTCGATCGCCGAGGGTCACCTCGACGGCCGCCTGCCGACGAGCGCGCGCGACGAGCTCTCGCCGATCGCCGGCGCCATCAACCAGCTCGCCGAGCAGCTGCGCCTGCGCCTCGAGGAGGTGACGCAGGAGAAGGAGCAGCTGCGCGCCGTGCTCGAGGGCATGGTCGAGGGCGTGCTCGTGGTGGACGCCAAGGGCAGCGTGCTGCTCGCGAACTCGCGCCTGCGCGAGTTCTACGACCTGACGGGCGATCTCGTCGGGCGCCCGTACGTCGAGGTCGTGCGCGATTCGGCGGTCGACGAGGCGCTGCGCGAGACCGCCGAGAGCGACGCCACCGTCACGCGCCAGCTGCGCGTCGGCCGCGCCGTCCCGCGCACCTTGCAGATCCAGGCGGTGCGCTTCCCGGGCGCGGGCCCCCGCGCGGGCAGCGTCGCCGTCTTCCACGACATCAGCGAGCTCGCGCGCCTCGAGGAGGTGCGCCGGGATTTCGTGGCCAACGCGTCGCACGAGCTGCGCACGCCGCTCGCGGCGATCCGCGGCTTCGCCGAGACCCTGCTCGGGAGCCCCACGCTCACCGACGCCGAGCGTCGCTCCTACCTCGAGATCATCGACCGCCACGCGCAGCGGCTCACCCACATCGTCCACGACCTGCTCGAGCTCTCGACCGTGGAGCGCGGGAGGTTGCGCCTCGAGCCGGTCGAGGTCGACGTCGGCCAGCTGATCGATTCGCTGATCCGCGACACGCGCCCGCGTCTGCGCGAGCGGCGCCTCGAGATCGGCTACAGCGCGCAGGGCAGCGCGCTGGCCTTCGCGGACCCGCGCGCGCTCGAGCAGGTGCTGATCAACCTGCTCGACAACGCCATGAAGTACACGGAGCCCGGCGGGCGCATCGAGCTGCTCGTCGAGGATGCCGGCCCGAAGCTGCGCGTGCGCGTGCGCGACACCGGCATCGGCATCCCCGAAGAGGACCTCGGCCGCATCTTCGAGCGCTTCTACCGGGTGGACAAGGCGCGCTCACGCGCGCTCGGCGGCACGGGGCTCGGCCTCGCCATCGTGAAGCACCTGGTGCAGAGCCTCGGCGGCGAGATCTCGGTGGCGAGCCGCCTCGGCGAGGGCTCGACCTTCACCTTCACCCTGCCGCGCGTGCAGCTCTGATCTCCGCTCGGCTGCGCCTCGCTGCGCGCGGCGGCGTTCGAGATGGAGAGCCACCGGGTCTTCGCCGCCGCTTGCGGCGACCCGCGCGCCTGCGGCGCGCTCCGCCGTGCTCGATCGCGGGTCGCTACCGCGCGGAGCCTCTTCCATCCACCAGGCCGAGCGCCTCGAGGATCACGCCCTCGCGCAGGCCCCAGTCGCAGATCAGCAGGTCGCGCAGCGACAGGCACTCCATCAAGGTGTCGAGGATGACGGCGCCCGTCGGCAGCAGGTCGGCGCGGTTGCGCTTGATGCCGGGCATGCGCAGCCGCTCGTCGTGATCGGCCTGCGCGAGGTCGTCGGCGAGACGCGAGAGATCGGCGCGCGCCACGCGCAGGCCGCCGTTCGTCGCGCGGCCGGCGCCGCGTTCCTCGACGAGCTGGGCCAGCGCGCGGGCCGTGCCGCCCGACGCGATGGAGAGCTTCGGGCTGCGCGCGCGCACCTCCTTGCGGCAGGCGGCCAGGTGCTCCTCGACCCGCTCCTCGAGCTCCTTGCGCTCGCGGCGCTTCATCGGGTCGTGCAGGGCCAGCGCGCCGTGCAGGCGCGTGACACCGAGCGGGAGCGTCGTCTCCCACTGCACCTCGAAGCCGTCGCCGACGGCGAGCTCGAGGCTGCCGCCGCCGAGGTCCATGCCGAGCGCGATGGCGTCGCGCAGCGGGATGCGGTGGCGGAACGCCGCGAAGATGAGCCGCGCCTCCTCGATCCCCGAGAGCAGGCGCACCGGCCTGCCGAGCGCCTTCGCGATCGAATCGGTCAGCGGCGCGCCGTTGCTGGCGTCGCGCAGCGCCGCGGTGGCGACGGGCAGGAGCTTGTCCGCGCCGTACTCCTCCGCGACCCGGCGCAGCGCGCGCGCCGCCTCGACCGCGCGCGACGCGATCGGCTTCGGGATCGCGCCTTCCTCGGCGATCGTGGCGCCGAGGCGCAGCATCGAGCGGCGCCGCACCACGCGCTCGATCTTGCCGGTGGGGCTGGCGTCCGCGACGAGCAGATGGAACGAGGTGCTGCCGAGGTCGAGGACCGCGACGCGCAGCTTCGCGTCCGAGCCCTTGCGGGACACCCGCTCCGCCAAATGCGACCTCCCCGGCTCCGCCGATCGGCGGCTGGATTCGGCGGCCCGTGCGGGGGGAGGCAGCGGGTGGCGCGCGACGGCGCGGATCTTACCCCGAGAAGTCAGCGACGGGAACGGACTTCGTGCGCACCGCGATGCGAATCTTCGGGCACCGGCGCGCCGCGACGCGCGGCGGACTCGAGCAGGGTCTGCTGCGCATTCACACCGCTGCGCGTGCGCACGCGCTCCCATGCGCCGGTTGCGTCGAGCTCCCACGCCAGAACGTCGTCGCGCAGCAGCGCGTCGAAGACCTCACCGAGGCGCGCGGCGAGCGCGGGATCTTCGACCGGCGCGACGACCTCGACGCGGCGGTCGAGGTTGCGCGCCATCAGGTCGGCCGAGCCGATCGCGTAGCGCGGGCCGCGCGCGTCGCTGCCGAAGCGGAAGAGGCGCGAGTGCTCGAGGAAGCGGCCGACGATGGAGCGCACGCGGATCGTCTCGGAGAGTCCCGGCACGCCCGGGCGCAGACAGCAGACCCCGCGCACCAGCAGGTCGATCTCCACGCCCGCCTGCGAGGCCGCATAGAGCGCGTCGACGAGCTGTGGATCGTCGAGGCCGTTGACCTTGATCGCGACGTAGCCGTCCTCCGCGGCCATCTCGCGGCGGATCTGCTCGAGCAGGTGGGTGCGCAGGCTGCGCGGCGCGACCCACAGCTTGCGGAAGCTCTGGAGCTTGCTGTAGCCGGTCAGGTAGTTGAAGAGATCGGCCAGGTCGGCGCACAGGGCGGGATCGGCGCTGAAGAGACCGAGGTCCTCGTAGCTGCGCGCGGTGTCCGGGTTGTAGTTGCCCGTGCCGACGTGTCCGTAGCGGCGGATGCCGTCGGGCTCGCGCCGCACGACCAGGGTGGTCTTGCCGTGCGCCTTGAGTCCGACGACGCCGTAGACGACGTGGACGCCCGCCTCTTCGAGCGCGCGCGCGAGGTCGATGTTCGCCTCCTCGTCGAAGCGCGCCGTCAGCTCGACGAGGGTCACGACCTGCTTCCCGGCCTCCGCGGCCTGGATCAGGGTGCGCACGATCGGGTTGTCGGGGCCCGACGTGCGGTAGAGCGTGTGCTTGATCGCGAGGACCTGCGGATCGGACGCGGCCTGCGCGAGGAACGCCTCGACGGACGCGCGGAACGACTCGTAGGGGTGGTGCACGAGCAGATCGCGCTCGCGCAGGCGCGCGAAGAAATCGAGGTGGACGTCCTCGCCGCCGGCTTGCAGGCCCGCCGGCACGATCGGCGCGAAAGGTGCGTGCTTCAGCTCGGGACGCTCGAGCGCGTGCAGCGCCCAGAGCGCGCCGAGGTCGAGCGGCGCGCCCGTGCAGTAGACGTCGCGCTGGTCGAGCTCGAGCTCCGCGGCGAGCAGGTTCCGCACCTGCTCCGACATCGCGAGCGGGACCTCGAGGCGCACGGCCGCGTTCGTGCGCAGGCGGCGCCGCAGCCCCGACTCCACCGCGAGCAGCAGGTCGTCGGCCTCGCTCTCCTCGAGCGCGAGCTCGGCGTCGCGCGTCACCCGGAAGGGATGGCACGAGACGATCTCCATGCCGCTGAAGAGCGCCTGCGCGTGCGCGGCGATCACCTGCTCGATCGGGACGAAGTGCCCCGGCTCGGCGCAGGGGAGGAAGCGCGGCATCAGCGGCGGGATCTTCACGCGCGCGAAGCGGTGGATGCCCGTGTCGTCGTCGCGCACGACGAGCGCGAGGTTCAGCGAGAGGTTCGAGATGTACGGGAACGGGTGGGCGGGATCGACGGAGAGCGGCGTCAGCACCGCGAAGATCTGCTCGTCGAAGCGCTGCGAGAGGCGCGCCTGCTCGTCGGCGTCGAGCTCGTCCCACGCGTGGAGCGCGACGCCGGACTCCGCGAGCTTCGGCAGCAGCTCCTTGGCGAGCAGGTCGCCCTGGCGCTGGACGAGTGCGAGCACGCGCGGACGCAGCAGGTCGAGCTGCTCGGCCGCGCCGAGACCGTCGGGCGAGCGGACGTCGACCTCCGCCTCGATCTGCGCCGCGAGGCCGGCGACGCGCACCTGAAAGAAGTGATCGAGGTTCTGGCCCGAGATCGCGAGGAACTTGATGCGCTCGAGCAGCGGATGCGCGGGATCCTCCGCGACCGAGACGACGCGCGCGATGAACTCGAGCTGCGAGAGCTCCCTGTTCAGATAGGGAAGCTTGTGATCGCCAACCCTCACCGAGCGACCCCGCGGGACCGGCGCTGACGATACCCGCTGCGCCGCGGCGGGGAGAATGACGATCGAGTTACGAATTCGCGAATCGCGACTCGACGAAGCGGTATCCGACGCCTCGCACCGTCTCGATGCAGTGACCGGCCGGTCCGAGCTTGCGGCGGATGCTCTTCACGTGGGCGTCGATCGCGCGATCGCTCGGTGGGGTGCCGGAGCCCCACACGCGCTCGATCAATTGCTTGCGCCGCACGACGCGCCCGGCCGAGCCGACCAGCTCGGTGAAGAGCTCGAGCTCCTTCTGGGTCAGGTCGACGCGCACGCCTTCCACGACGATGCGCCCGCTCCGGGTGTCGAGCTGCACGAGCGCGCGTGCGGGCGGAGCGCCCCGCTCCGGACGCGAGCGGAAGCCGCGGATCACGGCGTCGACGCGCGCGCGCAGCTCGGCGGCGTAGAAGGGCCGCGCCATGAAGTCGTCCGCGCCGGACTCGAAGGCCAGCACGCGGTCGATCTCGCTCGCCTGGCTCGACACGACCATGATGGGCACGCGCTCGACCCGCGGCGTCTCGCGGAAGAGCCGGCAGACGCCGAGACCCGACTGATCCGGCAGGTAGAGATCCAGGATCAGCAGGTCGGGCGGCTCGCGCTGCGCCGCGCGCAGGCACTCGGCGCCGCTCGTCGCTTCCCGGCACACGATCCCGGGCTCGGCGAGGCTCTCGCGGATCTCGCGCCGCGCGGCCGCCTCCGGGTGGACGATCAACACTTCGAGCGGTCGATCTCGCAGCGCTGCCGGGGACATGCAGGGGCAGCAAAACGAAGCCGTTCGACGGACGCGTGAAGCGCCGGTGAAGAGTTCGAAGGTCTCGTGGAGGCGCAGGCTCAGGAAATTGTGACGTGGACCGCCGTCGCCCCGCGGACCCCGATCGGCACGATCACGTCGAAGCCACCGTCGGGGCGCGGCTCCAACGCGAGCGGCGCGGCGGGCCCGCCCTCGACGGTGCGCGCGCGAGCCGCGCGCGGCGGCCGCTCGGCGAAGCCGCGCACGCGGACCTGCTCGCCCGGCGCGCCGAGCACGTCGAAGGCGACGCCGCCCTCGGCCGCGCGGATGCGCCGGATGCGGCGGTCGCCGGCGCAGGCGTACTTCGTCGGATCGCCCAGGAGCGCGATGCCGTCGACGACAGGGCAGAGCACGCGCAGCGAG
>DASUFZ010000326.1:0-21596 GCA_036274295.1 Myxococcota bacterium | reverse complement strand
TGCCCGACACCTCGACGAGTCCGCCGTCGCCGCCCTCGGCGCCGCCCCGCGCGGCGATATCGCCGCGGAAGCCGGTCGTGTAGTCGGCCCCCCGGATCACCTTGCCGCCGTCGCCCTCGCGGACGGCGTCCGCGCGGATCTGCGTGTCGGGATCGGCGAAGGTGATGTCCGAGGTGCGGACGTCGCCCTTGCCCTGGAAGTCGCCGCCGACGAGCACCTCGCCGCCGCCCAGGTCGCCCGAGGCGTCGAGCTCCGCGGAGCGCAGCGCGATGCGCTCGCCCGTCACCTCGATGCGGCCGCCGGTGCCGCCTTCCGCGCGGTCGGACGCGTCGAGCGTGCCGCTCACCTCGACGATGCCCCGGTCGCTCCCCGCGAGCTCGATCTCGCGGGCGCGCGTGATGCCGCTGTGCTCGATCGCCATGCCGAGCGAGTCGCCGCCGGCCAGCAGCACCTGCCCGCCCTCGGCCTCGAGCGCGCCGCTCTGCACGACGCCCGGCGCGCTGGCGTCGCCCGGCGACGTCGTGCCGATCTTCACGTAGAGGCGGCTGCCGCGCTTCCCGATCAGCACGTCGTTGCCCGACACCATGACGATGGCGTCCTCGGCGGAGATGAAGCCGGTGTTGGCGACGTTCGCGCCGATCAGCTTCGCCGCTTGCGCGTGGATGCTGCCGTCGTTGCGCACGGCGCCCTGCACGTCCGTGAAGCGGTCGACGCCCTTCAGGAAGTCGCGGTTCGAGATGTGGCCGGCCGCGGCGACGATCTCGGCGACGCGGATCTCGGCGCCGGGCGCGAAGTACACGCCCGCCTTGTTCACCAGGTAGACGCGCCCGTTCGCGAGCAGCGCGCCCTCGATCTTCGTCGGCTTGGCGCCGTTGATCTTGTTGAGGACGCTCGCCTTCTGGCCCGGCTGCACGAACTGCACCGTCTCGCCCGGCGCGATGTCGAAGGTCTTGAACTTGATGATGCTCTTGTCGGACGCGTGGATGACGGTGGTGTCGCCCACCTTCTCGATCTTCACGTCGCCGCGCACGACCTTGGCGCCGTCGGGACCGGCGGAGGCGGGCGCGCCGAACGCGACGAACCCCGTCAGCAGGCAGCTCGTGAAGATCCGCTTCATGTGCGCACCTCGCGCGAGGGCTACGCCTAGTAGACCAGCGCGATGGAGATGTTGAACTTGTCCCCGAACTTGTCGCGGCCCATCACCTGCGTGAGGCTCCAGCCGTAGTCCATGTTCACGATCAGGTGGCCCGGCAGCTGGAGCTCCAGGCCGAGGCCCGTGCCCGAGAGCGTCTCGTCCTTCTGCTCGTCCTGCGACAGGTCGCCGTTCACCTCGACGCGCGCCCAGTCGTAGAACGTGTAGGCGATCAGGTCCCAGTCGGGGCGCCCGCTCGGACCGTCGGGCGCCGCGCGGAAGCTCCCGTACCCCGGCAGCTCGAACGGCTCGCGGATCGGCAGCAGCCGCGGCAGGTGGACGCGGTACTCGGCGCGCGCGAGATAGAGCGAGTCCGCCGCGATGAACGACTGCGGCCAGCCGCGCACCGTCTCCATGCCGCCGGCAATCTCCTGCATCGCCGGGATCAGGCGGTCGTTCGTGTACTGCCCGCGGAAGGAGAGGACGACCTCGTTCGAGAGATCCGAGGCGGAGAGCGAGGAGTCCGGCTCCTTCACGGGGAAGATGAACGGGACCATGAAGAAGGAGGTCGACGCCTCCCAGCGCAGGAGATTGATGTCCTTCTCGTGCACGCCGGTCCGCCCCATCTGGCCGAGCTCGTCCGAATCGGTGTTGGCGAGAGACGAGACGTTGAACTTGCCCGACAAAGAGGCGAAGACGCTCGAGATCTCGGTGCGCCGCTCGAGCGACGCACCGACCTCGGGGAAGAAGAAGTTCACGTTGCCGTGCTCTTTGAAGCCTTCGACGGGCTTGCTGTCCGCGTCGTAGTGCTCGTAGTGCGCGCCGGTGAACAGGTCGACGAAGAGGTCGCCCCACTGGAAGACGTTCGCCTCGACGCGCCCGCCCGTGACCCACTGGCTGCCCTGGAACTCCGAGTTCTCGATGCCGACGTCCGAGGCGTCGTACTCGCTCCACTGCCCGTCGACCGAGGCGCGCACGCGGTCGGGCCGCAGCAGCCACGGGAACGGGATCGGCGACTCGTAGGAGCCGTAGAACGCGTTGACCGAGTCGAAGTCGCCCGTGATGTAGTCGAGCTGGAGGATGTCGTCGCGGTTCGTGACCTGGTTGTGCGTGAAGCCGAAGCGCTGGCGCCAGTCGCTGGTCTGGTCGGTGCCCGTGTTCGACGCCTGGAAGTACGCGGTCCAGGGCTTCCCCTCCGCCACCAGGTAGTCGAGGCGCGCGCCGCCCGGCATGCCCGACGCGCCGAGCGTCATGTCGACCCAGCGCGCGGGGTGGCGGTTCAGGAAGTCGACGTAGTCGTCGAGCGCCTCGCGGTCGACGCGGTCGCCCACCTGGACGGGCGAGTTCTCGAGGATGCGGGCGTGCGCCGGGTTGTCGATGCGCTCGTTCTCGGCCCCGCGATAGCCCGACGCGATCGTGTGCATCTCGGCCACGCGGTTCACGAGCACGACCAGGCGCAGCGCGCTGCGCTCGGGCGGCCGTAGGTCGCGCCCGGTGCTCGCGCCGATGTCCTGCGGATCCGGACGCACGATCACGCCGACGATTCCCTGCCGGCTGAACTCGTCGGCGATGGCCTGGTCGATCGCGCGGATGGCCGACGCGGTGAACGGCGCGGGCGGCGTGCCCTCGGGCCGGTTCAACGAAACCGGCTCCGTGTGCGTCTCGTCCTTCGCCGGCGCGCGGAAGCCGTCCGGCCCGCGCACGAGCGGAACGGAGAGCTGCGCGATGCTCGCGAGATCCGGCACACCCTGGACGGTGTATGCGTACTCGAGATGGAGGGCGCCGACCGGGTACACCTGGTCGGTCGGCGCCTTCGCGACGGGCTTCGGCGCCTCGAGCGGCGGCGGCTGCACGTCCTGCGTGGGCTGCTGCGCGCGCACCGGACCGGCGGCCAGTGCGAAGAGCGCCAGCGCTCCCACGATCGCGAGCCCCAGCGGACGGCGCTGCCGGCGATTCGAGATGCTTCCGCTATTCCGGCGAAGAGCCGTCAAACCACTTCTCTCCGCGAGTCTCGGCCCGGTCCGTCGAGCATCCGGAGGAGTGAATGGGGCTCCTGCGGCGCCCCCTTTTAATGCAGCCGCACCTCGCATGTCAACGACAGGATGGGGGGCATTCCGGCCGCTCCGCTGCCAGAATGCGGCGCCATGAGCTCCGCGGCGCGCGCCCGCCAGGCGATCGTTCGCGCGACCGGCCTGGCGCTGTGGCTCGCGCTCGCGAGCGCCTGCGCGGGTTGGCCGCACGGCGACGTCCGGCCGGCCGCGTGCTGGCCGCAGTTCCCCTACCACTCGGGCTGGCTCGGCGGCGACGGCGCCTATTCGGTCCCGCTCTCGCCGACGCAGAGCCTCTGGCTCTTCGGCGACACCTTCGTCGGCGCGGACGGTCAGACCGACCGCGCCGGCTCCACCTTCATCCACAACTCGATCGGCATCTCGACGTGCGGCCCCGATGGCCGCTTCGGCGTCCGCTACGTGTGGGGCCGCGCTGACGACGGCGCGCCGCGCGCATTCCTCGAGCGCGCGTCGAGCGGCCTCCTCGAGCGCGGCGACGCCGGCTGGTGGTGGCTCTTCGGCGGCTTCCTCCACGAGGGCCACCTCTACGTCGGCATGCTCGAGGTGGAGAAGACGGAGCCGCGCGGCCCGCTCGCCCTGCCCTTCCGCTTCACCGGCACCGCGCTCGCGCGCATCGACGACCCGCACGCGGATCCCGCGAGCTGGCGGCCCGAGGTGCTGCCGCTCTCACGCAGCGGGCACGCGCTGCCGGTCAGCGCCATGCTGACCGAGGGCGCCCATCTCTATCTCTTCACCTTCGTCGACCTAGGCGGCGGCCGCTTCCCGCGCATCCTGGTGCGGCTGCCGCTCGCGCGCCTGTCCGACGGCACGCGCGATCTGGAGACGTCGCTCGAGACGCTCGACGTGGACGGCGTCTGGCAGCCGGGCTTCGCGCCGGATCGCGCGCGCGTCCTGATGGACGACAACGCCACCGAGATGAGCGTCCGCCACCACGCGGAGGTCGAGCGCTGGATCGCGCTCTACAACTACCCCGACGTGGGCGAGGACTTCCCGCACGCGCCGACTTCGGATGCGGTCTACATGCGCAGCGCCGAACGCCTCGAAGGACCGTGGTCGGCACCGGACCTCGTCTTCCGCGTCCCGGAGCTCGCGCCGGGACACGTGCCGCCGCCCGACCCGAACCTCGGATGTTATGCGGCGAAGGAGCACCCGGACTTCTCGCTGCCGGGCAGCCTCACCTTCACCTACGTCTGCAATCTCTTCACGGGCCGCGGCGAGGATCCGTACGCGATCCTCGGGCGGCTCCAACAGCGCATGGATCTCTACCGGCCGGTCGCGGCCTCGGTGAGCCTGCCGTTCGAAGGCGCGGCGCCGGCGTCCTCGCCGTAGAGGAGCGCGTGCAGCGCCTGCACGCGCGCGACGAGGTCGAGCGCGGGGAGGCGCGCGAGCGCGGGCGGCACCGCGACGACGCGCGCGCCGACGCCGTGCGGCGCCGCGGCCGCGCCGCTCGCGTCGAGCAGGACGTCGAACTTCGCACTTGCGAGCTCGGCCGCGCTGGTGTCGACCTCCTCCACGAGCGGGCCGTGGAAGGCGTTCTCGGCCCCCGCGAGCTCGATCAGCTCGTGCAGCAGCCCGCCGCCGCCGACGGCGCGCGGCGGATCGCGCGAGAGCAGCCAGACCGCGACGAGGCGCTCGCGTCCGTCGCGCCGCACCGCGATCTGCGAGACGTCGGCCGTCATGCGCGCGGCGACGGCGGCTGCGCGGGTCGGCCGCTCCAGCAGGTCGCCGAGGCGGTGCACGGCCTGCACCACTTCGTTCGCGCTGCGCGGCGCGAGCAACGTCGTGGGAACACCCTCTGCCTCGAGCGCATCGGCGAGCGCGCGCCCGTGCGCGTCGCCGAGCGCGATCGCGCGCTCTGCGCGCAGCGCAGGCGCGAGCCGCGCGGCGGCGTCCGCTGCGGGGCCGAGGTCGGCGGCCTGCGCCAGCTCGGGCAGCGCGAGCGAGGCGCGGTCCGCCCCGACGACGTCGCGCGCGAGGCCGAGCTCGACGAGGAGCCCGCTCACCTCCGGGGAGAGCGAGAGCAGCAGCGGCGCCGGCTTCGCGGCCGGCGTCGGCTGGGGCGCTGCGGGCCGCGCGCGCTCGCAGCCCGCAGCGAGCGCCACGAGCGCGATCGCGCAGAACGCGCGGACGCGACGCACGAGCGCGTGGTACGGTGCGGCGTCGACCGTTCTGCGGCCGCCCTCTCTCTGGAGTGCGCGCATGCCGAAGCGACTCGCCCGCTCGTCCGCCATCGCGATCGCCGTCCTCTGCGCCGCCGCCCCGGCGTTCGCGGCGTCGCACCTGTGGCGCTTCAACGAGTTCTACAGCTCGCCCGACCGCAAAGTCCAGTTCATCGAGATGCAGGAGATCGGCGGCTCGGACATCGAGACGAACATCTCCGAGCACTGGTACGCGACCAACGGCTACAACCAGAGCCACAGCCAGCTGCTCGGCAGCGACCTGCCCTTCGGCACGGCGCACAAGAAGTTCCTGGTCGGCACGGTCAGCTACGCGGCGCTCGAGGGCGTTCCGCGGCCCGACTACATCCTGCCGGACGGCTTCCTGAACCCGGACGGCGACACCGTCGTGTGGTGGTTCTACCAGACGATCACGATCCCGCCCGGGGTGATGCCGGCGGACGGCTACAACTCGATCACCGTGGTGGACCCGAACACGCCGACCTACAGCGTCGGGCCCAACTCGCCCACGAACTTCGCGGGCGAGACCGGCAGCATCCCCGCCAGCGTGATCCCGTCCGTCTCACCCGGGAGCGGCGCGCTGGCGGCGCTGGCGCTCGGCGCGGCGGCCTGGCTCGGCCGCAGGGCCCTCTCTCGCCGGGAAACGTGATGCGCCTCCCAAAAGCTCGCGGCCCGGCGGCCGATGCGGAAGAGCGTCCCGACCCTGAAGCGAGGGGGCGCTCGTGCTCCACATCCACCGAGCGAAACACTGCCTGCACGCGAAGACGCGCGCCTGGTGCGCGGTGTTGCCGCTCGCCTGCGCATCCGCCGCCGCGGCGCAGCCGGCGCCGGCGCCGCTGGCCGAGATCGACCGGCGCATCGAGCTGATCGAGGTTGCGGTCGCGGAGGCCCACTTTCGCAGCGCGCTCGGGCTGACTCGCAGCGCGCTCGGCCTGCTCGATCCGGACGCACCGCGGGAGTCCGTCGCGCCCCGTCGCGCGCGGCTCGAGGTGCTGGCCGCGACCGCCGAGGTGGCGCGCGGCAGGAAGATCCAGGCCCGCGACCATCTCGTGCGCGCGCTGTGCGCCGATCCGTCCCTGGCGCTCGACGAGCGCGAGACGTCGCCGAGACTGCTCGCACTCCTGCCCGAGGCGCGCCGGCTCGCCGCGCGCGCGGAGGTCACGCGGTGAACGCAGAGCCCGCGCGCGAAGGCATCCGCTCCGTGGCGATCGAGGCCGCGCTCGCCGATCTCGAGCGCGCGCTCGTGCGCGATCGCTGTCACGTCGTCGTCAGCGCGTCGACCGGGACCGCCAAACGCCTGCTGCTCTCCGCGCTGGCCGAGCGGGTCGCGGGGGCGCTCCGCGTCATCCCGCTGCCGGCCGCGGAGGACGGACTCGAGCTCTGCGCGCACATCCTGCAAGAGCTCGGCGAGCCCTGCGGCGACGACGCCGAGTACGCGCTCATCGAGGTGATCCGCCGGCTGGCGGGCCAGCGCTCGGCGCTCGCGCTCGTCGCGGGCGACGCGCGCGCCTTGTCCGAGCCGGTCCTGCGCCAGCTCGGGCGGCTCGCCGCCCAGACGCGGCCGGGACTCCGCCTCGTGCTCGTCAGCGACGGCACCGGCCGCTCGGATCGCGACGCGATCGCCGAGTTCATGGCGCCGCTCGGCATCGGCGCCGTGAAGGTCGTGCTCGACACGCCGCTGCACCGCGAGCCCGCGGCGCGCGGCGTCGTGCCGGCATCTCCCGCGCCGCCGCGGCTGCCCGCGAACGGCGCGGCCGCGCACACGTCCGAGATGCGCACGCGCCGGCGGGCGGCGCCGCGCGCGCCCGGAATGCGCATGACGCGCGCGCCCGCGATGCGCGCGGCGCGCTTCGCGCTGGTCGGCGTCGCGGCGGCGGCCGTCGGCTTTGCCGCCGTGAACCGGGTCGAGATCCCGCGCGCGCTGTCCGCGCCGCAGCGCGCCGAGATCGCGCCCGTGGCGGCGCCTGCGCCGGCCGCTCCCGCGGCGCTGCCGCATGCCGAGGTCCCCGCGAAGCCCGCACCGCCGCGGCGCGCTCCGCCGAAGGCCAGGCCGGTCGTCGACGCCGTCGTCGACGCCGTGCCCGCGCCCGAGAGCGCGCCCGTGCCCGCGCCCGTCGAGATCGCCGCGCTCGAGCCGCTCCCCGCGCCGGACGCGCTCGTGGAGACGCCGCCGCCGCCCGCCGAGATCGCGCCCGAGCAGAGCCCCGAGCCCGAACCCGAGCACGGCCGCACCATCGCCATCAGCCTGAACGCGCTTCCGTGGGCGCACATCGAGATCGACGGCCTCGACGTCGGCGTGACGCCGATGGCCGACGTGAAGCTCTCCGAGGGGCCGCACCGTTTCCGCGCGCGCTTTCCCGACGGCCGCGTGATCGAGCGGACCGTGCGGGTCGACGCGGTCCGCGATCACATCACGTTTCCGTGACGTGAGGCGCGGCTATTCGTCGCGCCAGCTCGGATAGAAGTCGTAGCGCTGCGCCGACACCAGCGCGTGCAGGAGGTCGAGGCGCGCGTCGCGTGGGTCGCTGGCGTCGAAGACAGGCGTCGTGCCCTGCGCCATGTCGAAGTGCGCCACGGGCGCGCTCGCGCTGGAGGAATCGCTCCACACGCTGGCGCCGCTGCGCGCGTCGAGCAGGCGCACGACGAGGCGGCCCGTCACGTCGGCGCGCGCGGCGACCGATTCGAAGGCGCCGCCGACGGAGAGGCGCGGCTTCGGCGCATCGAACACGAGCTCGCCGGTGAAGATCGCGTCGACGCCGTAGCGCTCGCCGATGGCGCGCGCAGCCTCGAAATCGAGCTCCGCGTGCTGGACCTCCGCGAGCACGCGCGCCGCACTGCCGAGCTCGAGGATCGGCGTGCCGGGCTGCGCGGCATGGAGCATCTGCACGAACTGGCTCGTCGCCAGGCTCGCGAGCTGCGGCTCCAGCGGGTCGCGGAACTCGACGATGCCGAGCGTCGGCCAGCGGGACAGCTCCATGCGCGGCGGCACCTGCACCTGCGGATGCGAGCACGCCTGGAGCAGGAACAGCGCGCCGAGTCCGGACGCGACGAGCGAACGAGTGAGACGCATGGGGCCTCCCGATCTGCGGCCTATCGGACGGGTGCCTCGAGCCGTTGAGGGCACACGGCCCCGCCGACGGGTGACCCGCCTCACGGAAATCGCCGGGGGACGGGCCAAGTTTCCAGACGTGCGCGAGCGCGCGCCTATTCGACGAGCGCGCAGAAAAGGAGGCGGACCATGGCACTGAAGGATCTGATGGGGCGAACGCCCGCGCCGGCCCCGGAGCCGGCGCGCTACGAGCCGCAGACCCCGCCGCAGCCCGTCGCGGCGCCGCGGCCTGCGCCGCCGGCGCCCGCGCAGGTCGCGCACCTCGGCGCGTCGTGCGTGCTCGTAGGGGAGCTGCGCAGCACCGAATCGCTGCGCATCGACGGCAAGGTGAAGGGCCAGGTCTTCTGCGACCAGACCCTCACCATCGGCGAGAGCGGCTCGGTGCACGCCGCCATCGAGGGCGACACCGTGGTGATCGCCGGCGAGGTGCAGGGCGACATCACGGCGCGGCACAAGATCACGCTCGAGCGCAGCGCGCGCGTGCGCGGCGACCTCTGCACGCCGGGCATCGCCATCCAGGAAGGCGCCACGCTCGAAGGCCGCATCACCATCGGCGGCAACGAGCCCGAGCGGCCGAAGGCGTCGCGGGAGACGGCGCCGCCGGCGCGTGCGCCCGAGGCGCCGAAGCCGGCGGCCCGGCCGCCGAGCCCGCCGCCGCTCGGATAGGCGCCGACCGCACACAGCGCGCCGCGGTACGCTCGGCGCGTGCAGCCGGCCGACGCGCGCGTCGCGGTCCTGGCTCCGATGAAGCCGGAGCTGCAGCCGCTCGTGCGCCCGCTGTCGCTCCGACGGAGCGACGGCGCGTTCTGGTCGGGCGCGCTCGGCGCGCAGGGCGTCGTCGCGGCGATCACGGGCATCGGCACGGGGCCCGCGGCCGACGCCGCGGAGCGCGTGCTCGATCTCGGCGTCCGCCACGTCGTCGTCGTGGGCGTCGCGGGCGGGATCGGCCCGTCCGTCGCGATCGGCGATCTCGTCGTGCCGGAGCGCGTGCTCGATCTGGAGAGCGGCGCGGAGCATCGGCCCGCGAAGCTCGGCGGCGAGACGCCGCGCGGCACCCTGGTCACCTGCGGGAAGCTGGTGACGGACCTCGAGGTGATCGGCCGGCTCGAGCGCGCCGGCGCCGTCGCGATCGACATGGAGACGTCGGCGGTCGCGGCGGTCTGCGAGCGCCGCGGCTGTCCCTGGTCGGTGTTCCGCGCGATCAGCGACCGCGCGGACGACGGCAGCAGCGACCCCGCATTCCTCGCGCTCGGCGGGCCCGACGGCTCGGGCGACCCCGCCGCGATCGCGCGCTTCCTGCTGCGCCGGCCCTGGCGGGTCGTCCAGCTCGCGCGCCTCGCACGCGGTCTACGCCTCGCGACGAGCTGCGCGGCCAGCGCGGCGGTGCGGGCGCTCGGCGCCTAGCTCCTCGGAGATCGCGCTCGCCAGGATCGCCACGGCCGGCGCAATGGCGTGGCGGGGATAGCCCGTGAAGCCGAGCAGCAGCCCGGACCTCGGCGGCGCCTTGCGGTAGTAGCCCGACAGCGCGCGCGCGATCACGCCCGCGCGCCGCGCCTCCGCCTCGAGCGCGCGGTCGTCGCTGCCGTCCGGCAGCGCAGCGACGAGGCGCATGCCCTGCTCCGGCGGATCGACGCGCACGTGCGCGCCGACGCGCCGCAGGAGCTCCGAGACCAGCAGGTCGCGCTGGTCGCGGTACTGGAGGCGCATGCGGCGAATGTGCGCAGAGAAGGCGCCCTGCTCCATGAACTCGGAGAGCACGACCTGGAGCAGGCTCTGCGGCTGGCGGTCCGTCAGGTGACGCGCGGCGGTGAAGGCGCGCACGAGCGGTGCCGGCACCACCATGTAGCCGACGCGCAGCCCCGGGAAGAGCACCTTGTTGAGCGTGCCGACGTAGATGACGCGCTCGGCGTCGTCGAGGCCCTGGAGCGACGCGAGCGGGCGACCGGCGTAGCGGAACTCGCTGTCGTAGTCGTCCTCCAGGATCCAGGCGCCGGTCTCGCGCGCGAAGGCCAGCAGCTCGAGGCGACGCGCCGCAGAGAGCACGTGGCCGAGCGGGTACTGGTGCGACGGCGTCACGTAGACGGCGCGCGCGTGCGGCGCCGCGCGCAGCCCCGCGCGCGCGACGAGCCCCTGCTCGTCCACCGGGATCGGGCGCGGCTTCGTGCCCGCGGCCGCGAGCGCCGCGTAGGTCATCGGGTAGCCGGGATCCTCGACCCAGACCTCGTCGCCCGGCTCGAGCAGCACGCGGGTCGCGAGATCGAGCGCGTGCTGGGTTCCGGAGGTCACGAGGATCTGCTCCGGCTCGCAGCGCACCGCGCGCGCGGCCTTCAGATACTCGCATAGCGTGTGGCGCAGCTCGGGCAGCCCACGCGGATCCGTGTAGCCGAGGTGCTGCGGGCCGAGCCTGCGCAGGCAGCGCTGCGTGAGACGCCGCCAGGCCTCGAGCGTGCGCGCGTCGACCAGGCTGCGGCCGGTCTGGAACGGGCGCTCCTCGCCCTCGCCGAGATCCGCGGCGAGCGCCTCGTAGGCGCGCGCGCGTGCAGGCAGCGGGAAGCGCCGCGCCGCCGCCACGCGCGGCGCGCGCCGCGCCGCCTTCTCGAGCGGCTCGGGCAGATCCGAGGACACGTACGTGCCCGAGCCGACGCGTCCGGCGAGGCAGCCCTCGACGAGCAGCTCGTCGTACGCGGCGATCACGCAGGAGCGCGCGACGCCGAGGCGTGCGGCGAGCGCGCGCGTGGACGGCAGCCGCGCGCCCGGTCGTAGCGCGCGCGAGAGGATCGCGTCGCGCAGGCGCCGGTGGATCTGGCGATAGAGCGGCGTCGCGCTCTCGCGCTCGAGCTGCCACATCAGGACGTCGGCGAAGCCGGTCCGGCCCATGCGGCGAAGCCTATCCGGAAGCGGCCGAAAGTGGTATGTGCGAATTCTAGAAAGTGGCACTTTGTGACGATCCACTTTGCGGCTACGGTCGCCGCGCGACAGCGCCCGAGGAGCCCGCACATGACGACGACGCACGGCACGAGCTTCGAGGTGACGGAGCGGACGCGGCTGCGCCGGCGGCCCGCGCGCGGCGCCTACGACGAGGCGACGGTCTTCGGGATCCTCGACGCCGGCGTCGTCGCGCACGTCGGCTACGCGATCGACGGCCAGCCGCGCGTCATCGCCACCGCCTACTGGCGCGAGGGGCGCACGCTCTACTGGCACGGCGCGGCGGGCAGCCAGGCCCTGCGCGCGCAGGCCGGCGGCCTTCCGATCTGCGTGACGGTCAGCCTGGTGGACGGCCTCGTGCTCGGGCGCTCCGGCTTCGCGCACTCGCTGAACTACCGCTCCGTGATGGCGTTCGGGCGCAGCGAGGAGGTGAAGGACCGCGCCGCCAAGCGCCGCGGGATGGACGCCTTCATCGAGCGCCTCTACCCCGGCCGCACGCGCGAGATCCGCGCCGTGCAGGACGTGGAGCTCGACATGATCGCGGTGATCGGCATGCGCATCGACGAGGCGTCGGCGAAGGTGCGCGAGGGCGGCGTCAACGAGAAGGACGAGGACCTCGCGGGTCCCGGCTGGGCCGGCGTCATCCCCGTCCGCACGACGGTCGGTGCGCCCTGCACCGACGCGCGCATCGGCGCGGGCGTCGCACCGCCGCCGAGCATCGGCGCCTTCGCGCCGGACGCGCGACTGGATCTCGCGCTCGCGCAGAACGCGCGCGCCGTGCGCGACTAGCGCACGGGCGCCGCACGCGACTCGCGCAGCGGGCAGGTCATCTGCGCGAGACCGGGCGAGCCGATCTCCGCCTCGAACGCGGGATCGCGCTTCTCGGCGTTGATGCGGAAGCCGCGGCTCTCGTAGACCCGCTGCGCGGCGGTGTTGCCGATCAGGATCGTCAGCTGCGCGATCTCGTGGCCGGCGTCGCGCCCCTCGGCGAGCACCTGGTCGACGAGCGCCTGCGCGAGGCCGCGGCCGCGCGCCTCGGGCCGCGTCGCGACGGACTCGACCACCCACGCGTCCGGCGCCGGGTGGTGGAAGCAGGCGAACATCGGCGCGCAGTTCGCGAAGCGCGCCGCCTGGCTCTCGGCGTCGATCCCGCGCGCCGCCAGCGCCGCCGGCACCGACTCGCTCGTGGCGGCCAGGAGGCGCGGATCGAAGCCCGAGAGCGCCGCTGCCGGACGGCCCTCGTGCTCGGCGATCCAGAAGAGCGACCAGTGCCACCACGAGGGCTTCTCCTGGAGCACGAGCTCCTCGATGACACCCGTGCGCAGCGCGTCGCTCTCCGGCAGCAGCAGGTCGAAGAAGCTGCGCGGCCGGTGCGAGCGCGTGGCGGCGAGGATCACCCAGGCGAGGAAGCGTGCGTCGTCGGGACGCGCGCGTCGGATCGCGTCGGCCATCGCGGGCTCAGTCGACCGATTCGCAGTCGTTCGTGCAGGTCTCGAGCTGCTCCTGGGCGTCGTCCATGCAGTCCTGGAGCTGGTCCTCCTGCCCGGGCGACGCGTACTGCTGCTGGCACGTCGCCATCGCCTGCTGATAGGTGTCCGTGCAGTCGTCGACGCACTCCGCGCGGGCGAGCGGCGACGCGAGCGCAGCGATGCCGAGCGCGGCGAGAGCCGGAAGGGTCCTGCGCATGGCTCCTCCTCGCGGCCAGCCTATCAGAAGGCGCGCCGCGCCGTGCTTGCGGCCGACGGACGCGATCTGATAGAACGCGGCCAGGAGGATCCCTCGTGAAGACCCTTCGCATGGCCCTGCTCGTCGCGCTTCCTCTCGCGCTCGCCAGCGTCGCCCTCGCGCAGGTGAACAAGGAAGAGGACGTCGACATCGCGCTCACCGGCAAGATCACCGTCGTCGACGTGGTCGCGAAGACGATCGCGCTCGAGGGCGCCAACGGCGAGCACACGGTCGTCGGCGTGAACGACAAGACCACGATCATGTCGGGCGACAAGAAGCTGAAGCTCGACGGGCTCCACAAAGACGACTGGGTGGCCGTCGACGCGGACCGCCGCGGGGCGACGGTCGTCGGCACCTACATCGAGGTGGTCGACGATCCGAACGACCCGAACGACGACTAGCAAGGAGGCCGACCCAAGTCGGCCGACGCGCAGCGAGGCGAAGCCGAGCGAAGGGCCGGACAGCCCGAGCGCGAGCGATCAGCGAGCGCGAAGGCCCGGCAGAGGCGCAGCTACGGCTGCGCGGGGGCGTTGTCGCCCTGCTCGGAGTCGTTGAACTCCTTCTGCTCGAGCGCCTCCTGCTCTGCGGCGGCCTGCGCGCGGCGCTCCTCCTCGGTCATCTTCATCTCGTTCTCCGAGGTCGGCATGGCGACCTCGCGGTTGACCTTCTCGCCGAGATCCATCTTCTCTTCCTTCGTCGGGCAGCCGAGCAGCGCGCCCGCGAGCGCGAGCCCGGACGCCGCGGCGGCGCATGCCGCCGCGTGCGCGAACACTCTCTTCGTCATGGCTTTCCCCCCTTTCGTCTCAGTCGAAATCCCGCGCGAAGCGGATGTTTCCACGTTCGAGGCCTTCGAGCACCACCGACATGCCGCCCGTGCGGATCATCCACTCGAGGCGGTGGTCGCGATACTCGCGCTTGAACAGGCCCTTGGCGACGAGGTCGCTCACGTTGCCCATGCCGCCGCCCGCGCCGCGCAGGAACGCGGCCGCCTCGGCGCTGGTCTGCGCCACGCTCTCGCGCGAGTTGGCGCGCGCCAGCCAGGCGGCGAGCCGGCTGCCGCGCTCGGGCTCCATGCCGAACCCGCGCGACCCGTTCAGGTAGGGCGCGACGGCGAGGTCGCCCCAGCCGAAGGCGGCGCCGTTGAACCAGGTGGCATCGCCGAGCTGGCGCTCGAGCCAGCGCCGCCACGCGGCCGTCTGCGCGGCGGCGCGCTCGCTCATGCTCTTCGCGAGCTCGCCCGTGGCGCGCCGGAAGAAGTGGATCTCGCCGAGGCCCCAGTTGATCGCCTCGTAGTGCGTGTCCATCGCCTCTTCGAGCATGCGGACGCGCGCGCGCTGCGCCGGCGCGGCCGGCAGCAGCTTCGGCTCGGGCCAGCGCTCCTCGATGTACTCGAGGATGATGGTCGAGTCGAAGACGCGGACGTCGCCGTCGACGAGCGCGGGCACCTCGGCGCGCGGATTCGCGTCGACGAACGCCGGCTCCATGCCCGAGCCGCTGCCGATCGCCGCGGGCAGGCGCGCCTCGAAGGCGACGCCCTTCTCGCGCAGCGCGATCCGGCACTTCTGTGCGTAGGGCGAGAGCGGATGGTCGTAGAGCAGGACCACGGGGATCACCTCCGGGCTCGAGGGTAGTCGGGGCGGCGCTACCTGCGCGCGCGCCGGCGGCCGACGGCGGCGAGCCCCGTGAGCGACGCGACATAGGCCGAGTCCGCGAGCAGCAGCCTGGCGTCCGGCTCGGCCGCGACGAGCGAGACCGTCCCGATCGGGAAGTGGAGCGGATCCGCCTCGGCATCGCGCACGACCGGCGTATCTCCCGGGAGCATCACGAGGACGAGCTCGTAGACCGAGCCGCTCGCCACCGTGGCCGCCGGCTGCGGGGAAATTGCCGACGAAGGGGTGGGCCTGCGCGAGCGCCTCGTGGGGAGCATCCTACGATGGCGCGCGCGCGCGGGGCAATAATTCGCGCAACCCCTGCGCCCGCAGGCCGATAAGCTCTTCACCTGCATGTGACGTCGTCCGCGGCAGGTGCGACCCACCGCAGGATCCCGGGGACCCGATCGATGCCCGCCTCGCAGAGCCTCGCCTCGCTGCTCGAGCACACCTGTCGCGCCGTTCCGGACCGCACCGCGATCGACGACCTCGACCACGGCGCGATCACCTACGCGCAGCTCTTCGAGGGCGCCACGCGCCTGGCCCGCGCGCTGCGCGAGATCGGCGTCGTCGCGGGCGACCGCGTCGGGCTGTGCGCGCCGAAGTCGAACGGGGTCGTCACGGCGATCTTCGCGATCCTCCAGGCCGGCGCCGCCTACGTGCCGGTCGACCCGACCGCGCCCGCGCGCCGCTGCGCGTTCATCTTCACGAACTGCGCGGTGCGCGCGCTGGTCGTGGACCGCAAGCTCTTCGCGAAGCTCGCGGAGGAGATGAGCGGCACGACCTGCAAGGTCGTCGGCCCGGTGGAGGTCCCCGGCGCGACGGGCCTCGATCTCGTGCTGGTCGCGTGCACGCACGCGGGCGAAGCGGCGATGTCCGCGCCGCGGGATCTCGCCTACATCCTCTACACGTCGGGCTCGACCGGCGTGCCGAAGGGCGTCATGCACTCGAACTCGACCGCGCTCGGGTTCGTCGACTGGTGCTCGCAGGAGTTCGCCCCGACGCCCGAGGACCGCTTCTCCTCGCACGCGCCCTTCCACTTCGACCTCTCGATCTTCGATCTCTTCGTCTGCGTGAAGCACGGCGGCGCGCTGACCCTGATCGGCGAGGAGCGCGGGAAGACGCCCCTTCAGCTCGCGTCGCTGATCGAGGACCGCCGGCTCACGATCTGGTACTCGACGCCCTCGATCCTGCGGCTCATGGTCGAGTACGGGAAGCTCGCCGAGCGCGACTGCCGTGCGCTGCGCCTCGTCCTCTACGCCGGCGAGGTATTTCCGCCGAAGCACCAGCGCTCGCTCCGCGCCATCTGGCCGCACCCGGCCTACTACAACCTCTACGGCCCCACCGAGACCAACGTCTGTACGTACGACCGCGTGGATCGGGTCCCCGAGGAGCGCGCGGGCGCGCCGCTCTCGATCGGGCGCCCCTGCTCCGGCGACCGCACCCGCGCCGTCGATCCGGACGGCCGCGAGGTGCCGAAGGGCGAGGAGGGCGAGCTGGTGGTGGCTGGCGCGTCGGTGATGCTCGGCTACTGGAACCTGCCGGAGCAGAACGCGCGCGCCTTCCTCACGGGCGCCGACGGCGAGCGCTGGTACCGCACGGGCGATCTCGTGGTCGAGCAGAACGGCGAATACCTCTTCCTCGGGCGACGCGATCGCATGGTCAAGCGCCGCGGCTACCGGGTGGAGCTCGCGGAGATCGAGGCCGCGCTGAACCGCCACGAGCACATCAACGAGGCCGCCGTGGTGGCGCTGCCCGACGCCGACAGCGGCGTGCTGATCAAGGCGTTCGTCAGCTGGACCGGCGAGACGAAGCCGTCGCTGATCGCGCTGAAGACCTTCGCGGCGGGCAACCTGCCGAACTACATGGTGCCCGACCGGTTCACCGTGCTCCCGGAGCTGCCGAAGACATCGACCGACAAGATCGACTACCAGAAGCTCAAGGAACACGCCTGATGGATCTCGAGCTCTCCGAAGAGCAGCGCCTGCTGCGCGACTCGATCGTGCGCTTCGCGGAGAAGGAGCTGAACGACGGCGTCGCCGAGCGCGATCGCGTCCACGAGTTCGACCGCGGCCTGTGGGCGAAGTGCGGGACCATGTACCTGCAGGGGCTGCCGGTGCCCGAGGAGCTCGGCGGCGCGGGCGTCGATCCGCAGACCTGCGCGGTCGCGCTCGAGGCGCTCGGCTACGGCTGCCGCGACGGCGGCCTCGTGTTCTCCCTGTGCGCGCACCTGCTCGCGTGCGTCGTGCCGGTGTGGAAGCACGGCTCCGCCGCGCAGCACGAGCGCTACCTGCCGCGCCTGTGCGACGGCACGCTCGTGGCGGTCAACGCCATGACCGAGCCGCAGACGGGCTCGGACGCCTTCGCGATGACGACGACGGCGCTGCCGGACGGCGACGGCTTCCGCATCCGCGGCACGAAGATCTTCTGCTCGAACGGCCCGATCGCGGATCTCGCCGTCGTGTACGCGCTGACCGATCCCGCGAAGGGCTTCCACGGCGGCACCAGCGCCTTCCTGGTCGAGCGCGGGACGAAAGGGTTCAGCGCGGGCCAGCGCTTCGAGAAGCTCGGCCTGCGCACGTCGCCGATCGGCGAGCTGGTCTTCGACGACGTCTACGTGACGAAGGACGCGGTGCTCGGCCAGGTCGGCGCCGGCGCGGCGATGTTCGCGGAGTCGATGGACTGGGAGCGCGCGCTGCTCGGCGCCTCGCACCTCGGCACCATGCAGCGCCTGCTCGAGCAGGCCGTCGAGTACGCGCGCACGCGCCGCCAGTACGGCCAGCCGATCGGGAAGTTCCAGGCCGTCGCGCACAAGATCGCCGACATGAAGGTGCGCCTCGAGGCCGCGCGCTGGCTCGTCTACGCGGCGGCCTCGCGGCTCGCCCGCCGCGACGTCGCGCGCGACGCCTCGATCGCGAAGGTCTTCGTCAGCGAGTCGCTCGTGCGCGCGGCGCTCGACACCATCCAGATCCTCGGGGGCTACGGCTTCGTGGTCGAGTCCGACGCGGAGCGCATCCTGCGCGACTCGATCGGCAGCACGATCTACTCCGGCACGTCCGAGATCCAGCGCAACATCATCGCGCGGTGGCTCGGCCTGTGACGTCGCCGGCGAGCGCGCAGAGCGACGCGTCCGGCGACGCCGCGCAGGGAGAGCGCAGCCGCCCGGGCGCGCGCGAGCTCCTCGGCATCGCGGCGATCGCCGCCCAGCTCGTGCTCGTGCTCGCCGTCGTGCGGCTGTTCGAGATCGAGAACCGCACCTTCTTCGACGTGATGGCGCTGGCGACGGCCGGCTTCGTCGTCCACGCGCTGCTGCCGCTCTCGCTGCGGCTCCCGTTCTTCGCGGGCCTCTCGCTGGCGACGGTGGTCGTCGCATTCGGGTTCCTCGACGGCGTGGCATTGATCGCCCTCGGCCTCGTGCTGATCGCGATCGCGCACCTGCCGCTCGGCTTCTGGCCGCGCGTCGCGCTGCTCTGCGCGACCGGCGCGCTCTACGCCGTCTGGCGGGGCGGGCTCCTGCCGCAGCCGTGGTCGCTGACGATCTGGCCGGTCCTCGCCTCGATGTTCATGTTCCGCATCGCGCTCTACATGCACGCGCGCCTGCACGACGCCGCGCCGACCACGCCGCTCCGCGCGCTCGCCTACTTCTTCATGCTGCCGAACGTCTGCTTCCCGCTGTATCCGGTGGTCGACTACGCGACGTTCTTCCGCACGTACTACGACCGCGATGCCCTGCGCGTCTACGAGACCGGCGTGCGCTGGATCGTGCGCGGCGTGATCCACCTGCTGCTCTACCGCCTCGTCTACCTCCACCTCACGTTGGACCCCGACGATCTGCGCACGCTCGGCGATCTCGTGCAGTTCATCCTCACGACCTTCCTGCTCTACCTGCGGGTCTCCGGGCAGTTCCACATCGTCGTCGGCGCGCTGCACCTCTTCGGCTTCCGGCTGCCGGAGACGCACTACCTCTACTACCTCGCGTCGTCCTTCTCCGATTTCTGGCGCCGCATCAACATCTACTGGAAGGACTTCATGATGAAGCTGGTGTACTACCCCAGCTTCTTCCGCATGCGGCGCTTCGGGCAGAGCGCCGGACTGATCGGCGCGACGCTCGTCGTCTTCTTCGTCACCTGGCTGCTGCACTCGTATCAGTGGTTCTGGCTGCGCGGCGGCTTCCCGATCGAGTCGCAGGACATCCTCTTCTGGGGCCTGCTCGGCGCGCTGGTGGTGTTCGGATCGCTGCGCGAGATGAGCAAGCCGCGCAAGCGCAAGCTCGGGCCCGCGCCGAAATGGAGTCTCTCGCTCGCATTGCGCACCGTCGGCACCTTCACCGCGATCTGCGTGCTCTGGTCGCTCTGGTCCGCGGACTCGGTGTCCTCCTGGATCGTGATGTGGATGGTCGCGGGCAACGCGACCCTCGGCTCCGTGCTGGCGCTCGCAGGCCTGTTCACCGCCGGCGTGCTCATCGCCGGCAAGGACTGGTCGATCCGCGAGAAGTACGACGACCAGGCGCCGCCCTGGTATCGCCGGCCCGCGGTCACGTCCGTGCTGCCGCTGCTGGCGCTGCTCCTGCTCGGCAACACACAGCTCTACGCGCCGCGAACGCCGCAGGTCGCGACGCTCGTCGCGTCGCTCCAGGGCAGCACGCTCAACACGCGCGACGCCGCCCTCCAGCACAAGGGCTACTACGAGAAGCTCGACAACCAGAGCCGCATGAGCGCGCAGCTCTGGAGCATCCAGGCGCAGAAGCCGGCGCACTGGGTGGGCCTCAGCGAGACGGAGGCCTACGTCTCCCGCAAGGACTTCACCCTCGCCGGCCTGGTGCCGGGCGCCCACATCGAGTTCCTCGACCGGCCCCTCAGCGTCAACCGCTGGGGCATGCGCGACCGCGACCACGCGCTCGAGAAGCCGCCGGACACGTACCGCATCGCGATCCTCGGGCCGTCGCACGTGATGGGCTCGGGTCTCGCCGACGGCGAGACCTTCTCCAGCTACCTCGAGCAGGAGCTCGAGCGCTCGCGCAACGGCGTCGGACCGCACTTCGAGGTGCTGAACTTCGGAATCGCCGGCTGCTCGCTGATGACGCAGCTCGGCGTGCTCGAGGAGAACGCGCTGCGCTTCCGGCCGGATCTGATCGTCGTCACCGACAGCCCCTTGCTCGCGAACACGGTCGTGAACCACGTGCTCTCGGTCGTCGGCGACGGCTACCCGATCCCCTACCCCGATCTCGATGCGCTGGTGCGCGAGACCGGCGTCTTCGCCCTCGTCGACCCGGGCCCGCCGGTTCCCTTCGCGAGCGTGCGCAGCGCGCTCGGCGCGCTCGGCATCCAGACGCGCATGCCGTGGCGCGAGGCGCGCCTGCGCCTGCGCCTCGTCGAGAACGATCTGGTGCGCTGGACCTTCTCGCGCGTGGCGCAGGTTGCGAAGCAGCACGGCGCCGTCGGCGCCTTCCTCCTGCTCGACAACGTCGGCAACCCGCCGGCCACGCCGGTCGCCGGACTCGAAGACGCGCGCGCCGCGGGCCTCGTCACGTTCGACCTGCTCGACGTCTGGCAGGGACGCGATCAGGCCGCGCTGCGCATCGCGCCGTGGGACAACCATCCGAATCCGCAGGGCACCCGCATCATCGCGCAGCGGCTCGAAGAGCTGATGCAGCGGCACCGATCCGAGCTGCGCCTCGAAGACGCGCTCGTAACCCGATAGCGAGAAAGGCAGGCCGTGGACGCAAGCGAGATCAAGAACACCGTGCGCGAGTACATCGTCGCCGAATTCCTGCCGGGCGAGGACCCGAGCGCGATCGGCGACTCGATGGAGATGATCACCCAGGGGATCCTCGACTCGATCGCCACCCTGAAGCTCGTGTCGTTCCTCGAGGACCACTACCGGATCGCGCTCGCGCCGCACGAGGTCGCGCCCGAGTACCTCGACACGCTCGACGCCATCTCGAAGCTCGTCCTGGCGAAGGCGGCGAAGCGCAGGTAGCTGCAATGCGGCGCTCGGCCTTTGTAGAAGCTGCGCGCCGCCGGTTCAGCGGTTCATGCGCTCGTCGCGCGGGATCTCGCCGCGAAACGCGCCCGTCGGCGCGCCGCGCTCCTCGATGAACTCCTTGAAGCGCTCGAGAGAGCTTTCCGTGCGCCGGCCCATCAGGCCGAGCCAGTCGCCGACCGTCTCCGCGACGCCTTCCGGCTCGTAGTCCATCTGGAGCGTGACCCGACAGCGTTCGGGCGCGAGATGGTGGAACGTGACGACGCCCGCGTTGCGCGCTCCCGACGTGCTCGTCCACGCGATGCGCTGATCGGGGACCTGCTCCGTGATGCGCGCCGTCCACTCGACGTCCTTGCCGCCGACGTCGGCGCGCCAGTGGAGGTTGGCGTCGTCGATCTGGCGGACCTCCTCGACGCCCTCCATGAAGTGCGGGAACTCCTCGAACTGCGTCCACTGGTCGTACGCCGTGCGCACCGGCACCTCGACGTCGACCGACTTCGTCACGCTCGAGCTCTTGTCGCCCCTGGCCTTCTTGACGGTTGCCATCTCTTGTTCCTCCTCGTGGTCTCGCATCGGAGAGGTGAGGAGCAGGAGTCGTGCCAGCGCAGTCGGGCCGCGCGTTTGTAGAAATCCACGCGCGCGGGATCAGCCGACGGCGTAGCGCGCGCGGATCTTCTCGAAGCCCCAGTGAAATGCGTAGAACTCGGGCGTCTTCGACTTCTTCCAGCGCGGGTGCAGCGCCGGCGCGAGCATCACGTCCGCCCCGAGCCCGTTCAGCGCGCGCTCGGCGCGCGAGCTGACCCAGGCGTCGAAGGCCGACGCGCGACG
>DASUFZ010000325.1:0-4626 GCA_036274295.1 Myxococcota bacterium | reverse complement strand
TGGAACCAGCCGAACGACTCGAATGTCCGCGAACGGTCGTTAGGTCAAACTGCTCGCCCCATGTGGAAGGCGAAGGCCGCCGACGGCGCGCCGGACTTCTCGGCGCGGATCCGCGAGGGCTTGCCGGGGATGAGCCCTCAGGGCGCGCGCGTTCCACCGCGGTCTCCCGCGGGTCTGCTACGGGATGAGATGGGACTCCCATGCAGAGATCGGCATGCCGCTTCAAGCAGATTCTGGCCGCGACGTGGCTCGCCGCAGCCTGCGTCGAGGCCGCAGCCGCCGAGCCGCCGGGCCACTCCGAGGACACGCCGGAGGCGGCCGCGGCCGGCGAGGAGGCGCTTCCCAGCGCGGCCGCGAAGGTGGACGTCGAGCCCGTCGCGCAGGACGAGCAGATCCGCGAACGCATCCAGCGTGTCCTCGAAGCCACCGGCTGGCTTCGAGAGCCGGGCGTGCGCGTCGACGAGGGCGTCGTGTTCCTGAGCGGCACCGTGGAGAGCCGGGACGTCAAGAAGTGGGCCGGCGAGCTCGCTCGCAACACCGAGGGCGTGGTGGCGGTCGCGAACCGGATGGAGGTCCTGGAACCGTCGATCTTGGATCTGCGCCCGGCGTGGAGCGGGCTCGCATCGCTGTGGCGCGACTTCGTCCGCGCGCTCCCCTACCTCTTCTTCGGATTGCTGATCCTCGCGCTGTCGCTGGGCGCCAGCGTGCTCGCGACGCGAGGCGTGGGGCGTTTCCTGCGCCGACGCGTCCGCGCGAGGCTGCTGCGCGACGTGATGGCCCGTGCGGCCGGCGTTCTGGTCCTTCTCTTCGGCGTGTACGTCGTGCTGCGCGTGTCCGGTCTCACTCAGCTCGCGCTCACGGTGATCGGCGGGACCGGCCTGATCGGGCTGGCCGTCGGCATCGCCTTCCGGGACATCACCGAGAACTTCCTCGCCAGCATCCTGCTCAGCATGCATCGGCCGTTCGAGACCGGGGATCTCGTGGAGGTCAGCGGCCTGACGGGATACGTGCAGCAGCTGAACGTCCGCACGACGGTCTTGATGACGCTGGACGGCGTCGTCGTGCAGGTCCCGAACGCCAGCGTGTACAAGAGCAACCTCCGCAACTTCACTGCCAACGCGAACCGCCGCGACGACTTCGTCGTCGGCATCGGCTACGAGGATTCGATCGCCGAGGCGCAGGAGATCGCGCTCCAGGTGCTGCTGGAACACCCCGCCGTCCTGGACGACCCGGAGCCGTGGGTGCTGGTCGACGAGCTGGGGCGCGCGACCATCAACCTGCGCGTGTACTTCTGGCTGGATGCCAGCGCGCACAGCTGGCTGAAGGTGCGTTCGTCCGTGATCCGGCTGGTGAAGCGCGCCTTCCAGCTGCACGGCATCTCGATGCCCGACGAGGCGCGCGAGGTGGTCTTCCCGAGAGGGGTTCCCATCCGCCCGCTCGACGCGAAGATCGAACAGCCCGAGCGGAGGGAGACTCGCAAGTCGTCGCGCAAGCCAGCGCCGCGCGAAGCCGAATCCGCGCCAGAGACCCGTGCGGAGGGCGGTCTTTCCAGCGAAGCGGACGTGATCGAGGGACAGGCCCGGCGGGTCGCGCCGCTGAAGGAGGAGGAGAACCTGCTGAAGGGCGGACCTCCGCGCGACCGCGGCGAGCGAGAGAGCGTCGAACCGCCGACGCCGGAAGCTCCCGCATGATCTCGACGTTGCGGCACCGCTGGTACGAGATGCGATCGAGCTTCTGGTTCGTGCCCGCATGCATCGTCGTCGGGTCGGTAGCGATCGCCCTCGCTGTGATCCAGGTGGATGCAGCTCTACGGCTTCACGAACAGGAGCGGCAGTCGTGGCTGCTCGGTGCGGGTGCGGACGGCGCGCGCGGACTTCTCACCGCCGTCGCGAGCTCGATGATCACGGTGGCGGGCGTCGTGTTCTCGATCACGATCGTCGCGCTCTCGCTGACCTCGAGCCAGTACACGTCGCGGGTCCTGCTGAACTTCATGCGGGACCGCACGAACCAGAGCGTGCTCGGCGTGTTCGTCGGGATCTTCGCCTACTGTCTCGTCGTGCTCCGGACCATCCGAGGCGGCGACGAGGGGGCGTTCGTGCCGCCGCTGGCGGTGATGGGCGGGCTGCTGCTGGCCTTCGTCGGGATCGCCCTCCTCATCTACTTCATCCACCACATCTCCGTATCCATCCAGGCTTCGAGCATCCTCGCGACGGCGGCCCAGGAGACGATCGCCGCGGTCGATCAGCTGTTTCCGGAGAGCCTCGGCGACGACGCCGACGAGGCCGCGAGCGCGCCCGCGACGTCGACTCCCGCGGCGCACGTCTGGTCCGCCGTGGCGGCGGCGAAGACCGGCTACCTCGAGACGGTCCACGAAGAAGCGCTGCTCGCCTGGGCACGCGAGCACGAGACCGTGCTCCGCATGGAGCGGGGCATCGGGGAGTTCGTGGTCGAGGGAACCTCGTTGGTGTCGGTCGCCCGGCCCGTGGACGACGCGGCGGCGGCCGAGCTGAACGCGCTCTACGTCATCAGCCGCCAGCGCACGTTGCACCAGGATGCAAGCTTCGGCATCCGGCAGATCGTCGATGTCGCGTTGAAGGCGCTGTCACCCGGTGTCAACGACACCACGACCGCCGTGATGTGCGTCGACTACCTCTCGGCCATTCTCGTCCGGCTCGCGGGTCGCAGCCTGCCGACGCCCCACCGCCTGGACGAGGGCGAGCTGCGCGTGATCGCCCGTGGACCCAGCTTCGAAACGCTGCTGGCCGATGCCTTCGACCAGATCCGGCAGAACGCCGGAGGCAACGTCGCGGTTCTCACGCGGCAGCTCCGGGCCCTGGAGCTCATCGCCAGCGGCACCTCGAGCGCACGGCGGAGACGCGTCCTGCGCACGCACGCCGACCTGATCGCCGCAGAGGCGCAGCGAACGATCTCCTCGCCGCACGACAGCGCGGGCGTCGCGTCCTGCATGCTGCGCCTCTCCCGCGCGCTCGAGGTCCGCGGTCGACGGCTGGCTTCCCGGTGAGCGGCTACCGCTTCTCGATCGGCACGTAGCGGAGCCCGGTCGGACCGTTGTAGTGGCCGCGCGGGCGGTAGATGCGGTTGTTCGCGTACTGCTCGAGCACGTGCGCGCACCATCCGGCGACGCGGCTCGCCGCGAAGATCGGCGTGAAGAGATCGATCGGGATGCCCATGCTGTAGTAGACGGACGCCGAGTAGAAATCGACGTTCGGGATCAGCCCCTTGCGCTCGGCCATCAGCTCCTCGAGCGCCGCGCTCATCTCGTAGTACTCGGGGTGACCCGTCTCGGCGGTGAGCTCGCGGCTCATGCGCTTCAGGATGGCCGCGCGCGGGTCGCCCTCCTTGTAGACGCGGTGGCCGAAGCCCATCACCTTGCGCTTGCCGCCGAGCGCGTCGTCGAGGTAGGCCTCGAGCCGCTTCGGCGTCTCGATCTCGAGCAGCATGCGCATCACCTGCTCGTTGGCGCCGCCGTGGAGCGGGCCCTTCAGGGTGCCGATCGCCGCCATCACGCTCGAGTAGATGCCGGAGAGCGTGCTCGAGGTGACCCGCGCCGAGAAGGCCGACGCGTTGAGCTCGTGGTCGGCGTGCAGGATCAGGCAGGTGTCGAGCTGGCGCACGCGCTTCGCCTCGGGCTCGCGGCCGTGCAGCATGTAGAGGAAGTTCCACGCGAGCGAGCGGCCCGGCAGCGGCTGGAGCGGCCACTGGCCGTTCCGCACGCGGTCGTAGGCGGCGATGATCGTGGCGAGGCGCGCCGTCAGCCGCGTCGCCTTGCGGATGTTCGCCTCGTTCTGGATCACGTTCGCGTCGGGATCGTGGAGCGAGAGGCCCGCCACCACGGCGTGCAGGAAGTCCATCGGGTGGACCTCGGTGGGCAGGCCGTGGAACCAGCCGAACGACTCGGGCGGCAGCGGCATCGCCGCGCGCAGCTCGCGCTCGAAGCGCTCGAGCTCGTCGGACTTCGGCAGCCGGCCGAACCAGAGCAGGAACGCGACCTCCTCGAAGGTGGCGTTCTCGGCCAGATCCTCGATGGTGTAGCCGCGGTACAGGAGGGTCGTGCCGGCGATCGTCGAGATCGCCGTGCTGCACGCCACCACGCCTTCGAGGCCCTTGTCGAGGGCACCCCGGTATTCGTTGACCACCGTGTCCGGCATCGCGTCTCTCCTCGGGCGCTCTTATCGGCCGGGGAGCACGTTAGCGAGAGGGGTGTTGCCGATCCATCGACGACGCCGTCGTCAGGCTTCGCTCGACGTACGCTAGGTACGCCTTCGCTCGCCTTCCTCGGCGCCGCCGCGCCTCGGCAACACCCCTCAGCCTCGGCAACCCCCTCAGCGAGCGGCCGCGCCCGCCAGATCCGCCCTCAAGCTCCGCGCGCCGAGGAAGTAGTGGACGCCGGACCAGAGGTTCACGCTCACCATCGCGACGAGCGCGCCGCGCAGCGACTCCTGCTCGAGGCGCGGCGCGAGCTCATCGGACAGCATGCCGACGGCCAGCGGGCCGAGGCCGAAGCCGATGAGATTCAGCAGGAAGAGCAGGAACGCGCTGGCGACGGCGCGCATGCGCAGCGGCGCCAGCGCCTGCGTGATCGAGAAGGTCGGGCCGAGGTACATG
>DASUFZ010000324.1:0-10548 GCA_036274295.1 Myxococcota bacterium | reverse complement strand
ACGTCGAGGTCGCCGTCGCCGTCGAGATCTGCGAGCGCGGCGGTCGGCCTCAGGTAGAAATCCTCGCCCGACAGCGGATTGCCCGCGCCCGTCCGCTGGACGAATGCCGGGCTCGTCGCGCTGCCCGTGTTCTCGAAGGAGTCGAAGGAGCCGAGGTAGTTGCCCGCGAAGAGGTCGAGATCGCCGTCGCCGTCGACATCGCCGAGCACGGGCGTCGAGATGTAGCCGACGTCGAAGCCGTCGAGCGGGTTCTGCGCGCCCGTTCTCGGCACGAACGCGGGGCTCGCCGCGTCGCCGGTGTTCTCGAGGTAGACGAAGACGCCGAGGTAGTTGCCGGCGACGAGATCGAGATCGCCGTCGCCATCGAGATCGCCGAGGGTCGGCGTCCCGTCGCTGAACCCGGCGTTCAGGCCGTCGAGCGGGTTCTGCGCACCCGTGCGCGCGGCGAAGGCCGGCATCGTCGCGTTCCCGGTGTTCTCGAAGTAGTGGAAGCTGCCCGGGTAGCTCGAGGCGACGAGATCGAGGTCGCCGTCGGCGTCGAGATCGCCGAGGGTCGGCGTCGAGTAGAGATTGCCGACGCTCTGGCCGTCGAGCGGATTCTGCGTGCCGGTGCGCGGCGCGAACGACGGCCGCGTCGCGCTGCCCGTATTCGCGAAGTAGAAGAAGTGGCCGATGTTCTCGCCCGAGATCAGGTCGAGGTCTCCGTCGGCATCGAGATCGCCGAACGCCGGCGCGGAATACGACCCCACGTTCTGAGCCGCGAGCGGGTTCGCATCGCCGACGAGCTCGAAGGCCGAGAGCGATGGCTGCACGATCGCATTCGCGAGGAAGTCGAGCGCGAACGAACGGCTCAGTCCGAGGTCGGCGTCGCCGTCACCGTCGAGATCGGCGAGAGCCGGCGCCGGGCCGTCGCCGCCCTGCCAATCGAACGGGTTGTACGCGCCCGTGCGCAGGACGAAGCGAGCGCTCGTCGCGCTGCCGGTGTTCTCGAAGTAGAAGAGAATGCCGCTGATCACCTCGCCCCCCGCGACGACATCGAGATCGCCGTCGAGGTCGACGTCTCCGAGCGCGGGGCTGGCGAAGCTGCCGACGTCGAAGCCGTCGAGCGGGTTCGCCGCGCCCGTGCGCGTTGCGAAGGCGGGATCTTCCGCGCTGCCCGTGTTCTCGAGGTAGACGAACGTTCCGTTTCTTCCCACCACGAGGTCGAGGTCGCCGTCGAGATCGAGGTCGGCGAACGCGGGCGAGGAGTTCAGACCTCCGGCGCTGATGCCGGCGAGAGGATCTGCGGCGCCGGTGCGCAGCACGAACGCCGCGCTCGCCGCGCTGCCCGTGTTCTCGAAGTAGCGGAACGTGCCGACCGTGTTGCCCGCGACGAGATCGAGATCGCCGTCGGCGTCGAGGTCGCCGAGCGCGAGCGCGGGATTGAAGCCCGCGTTCAGGCCGTTCAACGGGCTGGCGGCACCCGTGCGCTGAACGAAGACCGGCATCACGGCGTTGCCGGTGTTCTTGTAGTAGAAAAGCTCGCCGAAGATGCCTCCCGCGACGAGATCGAAGTCGCCGTCCCCGTCGAGATCCCCGAAGCAGGGCTCGTCTGCGGTGCCGTCCACACCCGCGAGCGGGTTGTCCGCGCCCGTGCGCTGCACCACGCGACCGAGTCGATTCTCGAAGTAGTGGAGATCTTCGGGAAACCCGTAGAGCCAGGAAACGGCGAGGTCGAGATCACCGTCGGCGTCGACGTCGCCGAGCGCGGGCGCGCTGTAGTCGACCACGGAGGAACCGATGTAGGACCTCAGGACGAAATGTGGGGTGGTCGCGCTTCCGGTGTTCTCGACGGACAGGAGGTAGCCGCCGTACGTGCCCACCACGAGGTCGAGGTCGCCGTCGAGATCGAGGTCGCCCAACGCGGGAATCGTGTCGAATTCGTTGCCGATGACGCCGCCGACGGGATTGGCACTGCCCGTGCGCTCGACGAAGGCGGCCGCCTCCGCGTCTCCCGTGTTCTCCAGGTATCGGAGATCGGTGAACCAGCCCGATACGAGATCGAGGTCGCCATCGCCGTCGAGATCGCCGAGGGTGGGAGGCCCGAGGCTGCCCGGAACCCCGATGAAGGGATTCTGCGCGTCGGTGCGCTCGACGAAGGCAGGGACGACGGCGCTGCCGGTGTTCTCCAGGTAGCGGTAGGCGACCGCGGAGGAGCCCGAGGCCACGACGGCGTCGAGGTCGCCGTCGCGATCGAGATCGCCGAACGCGGGTGCGGGTTTGTCGGACGCGATCGGCGCGATCAGTTGGATGCCGTCGAACGGGTTGGCTGCGCCCGTGCGCGGAACGAAGACGGGATCGGAGGCATCGCCCGTGTTCTCGTAGTACACGACTCCGTCGCGGTAGGTCGACGCGACGAGATCGAGATCGCCGTCCGCGTCGAGGTCGGCCAGCGCGGGCCTCCGGCCCACATCCACACCCGCGAACGGATTCGCCGCGCCGGTGACCTCGGTGAACAGAGTTCCCGCCGCGTGCGCCGGCACCGCGCCGAGCCCGAGCAGCGCGACCGCCAACGCCGAGCTCGTGCCGACACTGCGGAGTACCCACGCGAGGTAGCCGCGGTCGCGCCGGTGACGCCTCACGAAGCGCCGCGCCGCCGCGCGCAGCTGCTGGCGCGTGCCGGCGCGCTGCGCGCGCGCCGCCCCGACCAGCACCCGCTCGCACGCCGCCGCGACACCGCTACGCATCGCTCACGTCCCCCGCGGCGGCAGCCCGGCCGCCCGGTAGATCGCGTCGATCGCGCGCATGTTCGCGATGCCGTCGCTCGCCTCCGTCGGGCCCGGCGGCGCGCCCCGCACGCGCGCGACGAAGTGGCGCAGCTGGTGCGTGTAGGTCGCGTCGCCGGGGACGCGCTCGTGCCGGCGCTCGCCCTCGGCCTCGACGGTGAGGCGGTGATAGAAGTGGGGCGCCAGCGGATTGAACACGCGCAGGCGCCCGCGCGAGCCCTCGACCTTGTTCTGGAGCTTCAGCAGGGTCGTCGAGAGCAGCGAGCAGGTGACGCGGCCGGTGCGGCCATCGGCGAAGCGCAGCTCCGCGCTGAGCCAGCGGTCGACGTTCGGCGACGCGAGCTTCGCGCGCGCGGAGACGACCTCGGGCTCCGCTTCCGCGAGCCAGCGCACCATGTTGAGCGCGTAGGCGCCGATGTCCATCAGCGCGCCGCCGGCGAGGTCGTAGCGGAAGCGGATGTTGCCAGGCACGAGCAGCGGGATGCAGGTCGACGCCTCGACGTGTCGCACCTCGCCGATCTCGCCCGCGCGCAGGATCTCGCGCATGCGCGCCGCCAGCGGGTGGTGTCGCCAGTGGAAGGCCTCGATCAGCACGCGGTTCGCGCGCTCCGCCGCCTCCGCCATGCGCTGCGCCTCCTCCGCGTTGGAGGCGAGCGGCTTCTCGCACAGCACGTGCTTGCCGGCGGCGAGCGCGCGCAGGGTCCACTCGCAGTGGAGCCCGTTCGGCAGCGGGTTGTAGACGGCGTCGAGCTCGGGGTCGGCGAGCAGCGCGTCGTAGGACGCGTGCACGCGCGGGATGCCGTGGCGCTTCGAGAAGCGCGCGGCGCGTTCGGGATTGCGCGCGGCGATCGCGACGACCTCCGCCTCCGGCACTTGCTTCGCCGGGCGTACGAGCGCCATCGGCGCGATGGTGGCGGCGCCGAGGATGCCGATGCGGAGCGGACGCGCTTCCATGGGCGCCATTCGTATCACCGGCCGGGTGTCGCCGGCAATCGGGAGAGCGCGATGAGCGGGCGTTTCGCGGGCAAGGTCGCACTCGTGACGGGCGCGGCCTCGGGCATCGGCGCGGCCTGCGCGCGGCGCTTCGCCGCCGAGGGCGCGCGCCTCGCGCTCTGCGACCTCCAGCTCGAGGGCCTCGCCGCGCTCGCCAAGGAGATCGACCCGTCCGGCGAGCGCGTCCTCACCGCGCGCGTGGATGTCGCCCAGATGGAGGAGGTGCAGGCCTTCACCGACGCCGCCGCGGCGCGCTTCGGGCGCCTCGACGTCGTGGTGAACAACGCCGGCATCGGCGCCTTCGGCCGCTCCGACGAGATCGACCCGGCCGTCTGGCACCGCACCTTCGCGGTGGACGTGCACTCGGTCTTCTACGGCACGCGCGCTGCGCTGCCGCACCTGCGCCGCGCGGGCGGGGGCGCCATCGTCAACACCGCGTCCATCTCGGGCCTCGGCGGCGACTACGGCCTCTCGGCCTACAACGCGGCCAAGGGCGCGGTGGTGAACTACACGCGATCCGCGGCGCTCGAGTGCGCGCGCGACGGCGTCCGCGTGAACGCGATCTGCCCCGGCCCGATCGAGACGGCGCTCGCCGGTCCGCTGCTCCGCCACGCGAAGGTGGCGCCCGCGTACGCGAGCGCGATTCCGATGGGGCGTGTCGGGCGCGCAGAGGAGGTCGCCGCGGCGGCGGCCTTCCTCGCCTCGGACGACGCCTCCTACATCACGGGCGCCATGCTCGTCGTCGACGGGGGGCTGCTCGCGGCCACGGGCCAGCCGGACTTCTACACCTTGCTCACGCGCTAGCCTGAACCGCGTGAGCAGCGGTCCCTCCGGCAGACGCGACGGCGAGCTCGCGCGCGATCTCGAGGCGCTGCGCCTCGTCGAGCGGCCAGATCCTCTGGCGCCGACGCCGCAGCGGCGGCGCCGCGGCGCATGGCTGGCGGCATCGGCGCTGCTTCTCGTTGCTCTGGCGGGCTTCTTCGCCTGGCGCCAGCTCACGAAGCCGACCGACGTCGAGCTGGTGGCGGTGACCCTGCGCGAGATCGGCGCGCCGCCCGTCGTGCTGACCGCTTCGGGCTACATCGAGGCGCGTCGCCAGATCACCGTCAGCAGCAAGGCGCAGGGCAAGATCGTCGAGATGCCGGTCGAGGAGAACGCGCGCGTCAAGGCGGGCGACCTGATCGCGCGGCTCGAGGACGACGAGCAGCGCGCGAGCCTCTCGCTCGCCGAGGCCGAGTACGCCGACCGCCAGCGCGAGCTCGTGCGCAAGCAGGAGCTCTTCGCGCGCGGCAGCACCTCGCAGGGCGAGCTCGACCGCGCGAAGACCGCCTTCGAGGTGGCCGACGCGCGCCGCGAGCTCGCGCAGGTGCTGCTCGCGAACACCGTGCTGCGCGCGCCGATCGACGGCACCGTCATCCGCAAGCTGCGCGAGCAGGGCGAATTCCTCACCATCGGCGTCACCGCCGAGGGCGATCCCGGCACGAGCGTCGTCACGCTCGCCGACCTCGGCTCGCTCGAGGTGGCGCTCGAGATCGGCGAGAGCGAGATCCGCAAGATCGCGGTCGGCGACGTCGCGCTGGTGACGCCGGAGGCGCAGCGCGAGCGGCGCTACCTCGCCGACGTGATCGAGATCGCGGCGATGGCCGACCGCGAGAAGGGCGTGGTGCCGGTGCGCGTGCGCATTCGCGAGCCGGACGCGGCGCTGCTGCCCGACATGACCGCGAAGGTCGCCTTCCTCGAGCGCGAGCCCGACGCGCCGATCGAGGTCGCGGCGGCGCTGCCCGCGGCGGCGGTCGTCTCGCGCGGCGGCGCGGACGTGGTGTTCGCCGTCGAGGACGATCGCGCGCATGCCGTGCCGGTCCGCACGCGCCCGGCCGGCGATGGCTGGCTCGCCCTCGTCGAAGGGCCCGAGGAGGGTCGCTACGTGGTGTCGGCGCCGCCCGCCTCGCTCGAGGACGGCGCGCGCGTGCGCGTGCCCACCCCTTGAAGCCGCTCGTCGAGATCCGCGGGCTGCGCAAGTCCTACTGGCGCGGCGCGACGGAGATCCCGGTCCTCGCGAACCTCGATCTCAGCATCCGGCGCGGCGAGTTCGTCGCGCTGATGGGCCCTTCCGGCTCGGGCAAGAGCACGCTCCTCAACCTGATCGCCGGCATCGACCGCCCGACGGCCGGCAGCCTGCGCATCGACGACCGCGAGATCGCCGAGCTCTCCGAGGGCGAGCTCGACCGCTGGCGCAATCGCTCGATCGGCTTCGTCTTCCAGTTCTACAACCTCGTGCCCGTGCTGACGGCGCAGGAGAACGTCGAGGTGCCGCTGCTCTTGTGGCCGCTCTCGCGCGACGAGCGCCGCGAGCGCGCGCGCACGGCGCTGCGCGTCGTCGGGCTCGAGCCGCGCCTCGATCACCGGCCGGGCCAGCTCTCCGGCGGCGAGCAGCAGCGCGTCGCGATCGCGCGCGCGCTCGTCACCGACCCCGTGCTCGTGCTGGCCGACGAGCCGACCGGCGATCTCGATACGCAGAGCGCGCGCGACGTGCTCGGGCTGATGCAGGCGCTGCACCGCGCGGGCAAGACCTTCGCCATGGTGACGCACGACCCGCGCGCGGCGGCCTGTGCTTCGCGGCTGGTGCGCCTCGAGAAGGGCCGCCTCGTCGAGGACGCCGCGTGAGGTGGCTCTCGCCCGCGGCGGCGCTGCTGGCGCTCGCATGGCGTCAGCTCGTGCGCAGCCCGCGCCGCACCGTGCTCACCTTCACCGGGCTCGTGATCTCCTTCTTCCTCTACACCGCGCTCGAGAGCGTGCTCTACACGCTCGAGTCCGTGGTGGAGCGCACGGCGAGCCAGACGGCGATCTTCTCGCGCGCGAGCGGGCGCGGCGGCTTCTTCCGCGCGGCGCTGCCGATGCGCTACGTCGAGCAGGTGCGCCAGGTGCCGGGCATCGTGGCGGCGTCGCCCGTGCGCTTCTACTTCGGGCGCGGGCGCGACGAGGGCAGCTTCGCCGTCGCGCTCGGGGTCGAGCCCGAGAGCTACCTCCAGGTGCGCGATCTCGCGGTCACGCCCATGGAGGCGGCGGCCTTCGTGAAGGACCGCGCGGGCGCCCTCGTCGGCCACGGACTGCTCGAGAGCAACGGCTGGCGCGTCGGCGAGAAGGTCACGATCCGCGGCGCGGGCCGCCTGCCCTCGCTCGCGTTCACGATCGTCGGCGCGATCGCGTCGGACGACCGCCTCGGCCGCGTCGCGCTCGTCCATCTCGACTACCTCGAGGACGTGATCGGCAACGCGGGCCGCGTCTCCTTCATCCAGGCGCGGGTCGCGGACTCCGGGATCGCGGCGGCGGCGGCGCGCGCCGTCGACGCGCGCTTCGCGAGCCTCGCGGTGCCGACCGAGACGACGACCGAGCGCGCGCACCTCGCGATGGTGCTCTCGAATCTCTCCGGCGTGCTGGCGGCGCTGCGCGCCGTCGGCGGGCTCACGCTCTTCATCACCGTGCTCGTCGTCGGCAACAGCGTCGCCATGAGCATCCGCGAGCGCACCGTGGAGATCGGCACCTTGCGCGCGCTCGGCTTCGGGCGCGGCCGCGTGCTCGGCCTCGTGGTCGCGGAGTCCGTGTTCGTCGCGGCGCTCGGCGGCGCGGCCGGCGCGCTGCTCGCCTACGCCGCGCTCGAGGGCGGCCTGCTCCAGCTGCCGGCGCGCATCGGCTTCACGCTCGGCAGCGACGTCTCCGTGGTGCTGCGCGCGGCGCTGCTCGCCTTGCCGGTGGGACTCCTGGCGGCGCTCCAGCCGGCGTGGAGCGCCGTGCGCCGTCCGATCCAGGACGCGCTGCGCGCGGCAGATTAGTCATGGCGACTCTCCCCTTCTCCTACACCTGGCGCAATCTCCTCGCGCGGCGCGGCTCGACGGCCATCACCGCGGCCGGTGTCGCCGTCTCGGTGATGGCCTACGTCGTCATCACGGCCACCGCCGCCGGCATCTCGCGCGTCGCGGTCGGCACCGGCGACCCGCGCAACCTGATCGTGCTCTCCGAGGGCGCGACCTCCGCGGAGGGCTCGCGCATCACGCCGCCCGCCGTCGAGGCGATCCGCTTCCTGCCGGGCGTCGCGCGCGATCCGCACGGCACGCCGCTCGCGAGTGCGGAGCTGCTCCTCAACGAGGCGATCCCGCGCCGCGGCTCGCACCGCGGCGGCTCGGACGCGCGCTTCACGAGCGTGCGCGGCGTGACGCCTATGGCGCTCACCGTACACGACGGCGTGCGTGTCACGTCGGGGCGTTGGCCGACGCACGCGGGCGAGGTGATGATCGGGCGCCTGCTCGGCCCCGCGCTCGGCGGCGTCGGCATCGGCGACGACCTCGAGTTCGCGTCGGGCCTGCACCGCGTGGTCGGCGTGTTCGAGGCGCGCGGCCAGATCTTCGAGGGCGAGGTGTGGGCGCCGCTCGAGCACCTCGCCGCAGAGCTCGATCAGCGCGAGGTGTCGGCCGTGGTGGTGCGCGTCGCGGAGCCGCTCGCCATGCCCGCGCTGCTCGAGGCGCTGAAGAGCTCGCGGCGCGTGAAGGCGGCCGTGCGGCCCGAGCCCGAGTACTACGCCGAGGTGCAGCGCGGCGCGGTGGCCTTCGTCTTCCTCGGCAACCTGATCGGCGCGCTGCTCGGCCTCGGCGCGCTGGTGGCGGGCATGAACACCACCTACGCCGCCATGGCGCGGCGCGTGCGCGAGATGGGCACCTTGCGCGCGCTCGGCTTCGGCCGACGCAAGGTCGGCGCGCTGCTGCTGATCGAGAGCGCGCTCGTCGGCGCGGCCGGCGGCGCGCTCGGCGCCGCGCTGGCGCTCGCCTTCGACGGCTTCGCCATGAACCTGATGGGGCTCGCGTTCGAGCTCGACGTCACGCTGGCGGGACTCGGCCGCGGCCTCCTGCTCGCGCTGCTCGTCGGCGTCCTCGGCGCGCTGCCGCCCGCGCGCGCCGCCTCGCGGCTCGAGATCGTGGACGCGCTGCGGCGGGTATAGAGAGGGGATCGAACGATCCGCCACAAGCGGCTGGCGGATGCCACTCCTTCTGGATGCGGCGTCCTGCCCCTGCTCGCGCGCGATCGCTGGCCGCCAGTCTCTTTGCGGTGTCGTTCTTCGGGAATCCTGCGCTCGCGGAAGACGTGACCGTGGTCGGCGCGCCCGGCGGCCCGGGAGGCGCCGGCGAGGACGTGAGCGCGGACGCGAGCTCGCCGGATCCCGTCAACCACGCGACCGCGACGGGCGGTGCCGGGGGAACTGGAGGTGGCGCGGGAGGCGCGGCCTCTGCCAGCGCCGTCGCCGAGTCGCCTGCGTCCGACGTGCTCGCCGAGGCGCTGGCAATTGGAGGCGCCGGCGGTGAGGGACCTCCGAGCGGTGACGGCGGCGACGCGCGCGCGGAGGCGTCCGTCCGGTCCGAAACCGGTGTCGCGACGGCGCTCGCGACGGCCATCGGTGGTCCGGTCCAACACGGTGCGGACGGGGGCGGCGCAATTGCGGAGGCGACGGGGAGCGTCGCCGGAGACGGGGATGCCCGCGTCGAGGCGAGCGCTCACGGCGGCGGCGGCACGGCGGAGGTCCGCGCACACGCGACGGTCAGCTCGGCGGGCTCGGGACTGATCATGGCGCGGGCGGAAGCCGCGGGTGGCGAGGCCACGTCGGCGACGGCCTCGGCGACGTCGACCGGCGGGGGCTCCGTGAACGCCACCGTGTACCAGCGAAACTTCGTGGAGTCGGGCGTCAGCGCTTCGGCCGTGCGCGTCGAGAACGCGGTGAGCGCGTCCACGAACGGGGGCGGCATCTCGCTCGTGCAGGGCGCGCGCGGCGGATTCGTGTCCTCGCAGGGAAGCGGGGATGCCGAGTCGCGGCTCTCCTTCGTGGACGGCCTCGCGTCGTCCCTCTCCGTATGGCTCGACGCGGTAGGCGGTACTGCGGAGCTCGGCGGCGCACCCGGCGACGCGCTCGTCGCCGGGTCGATCGAGCACACGGGTTCTGCGCCCGTGAGCCTCTACATCTCGAGCAATGGAGGCAGCGGCGCCTTCGCGACGTCGGACAGCCCCGCGACAAATGGCGGCGCGGCATCGATCGGGCCCGTCTTCGCCGGCTCGGCGAGGGGTGACGTGGTGGTCGAAGCCTTCGCCTTCGGCGGCCAGGGTGGCACCGATGGCACCGGCGGCGCGCCGGGCGCCGATGGCGGGAGCGTCGCGCTCGTCGACGCGATCGACGGCTCGACCTCAGGGTCGCTGAGTCTGTTCCAGCGCGCGACCGGCGGTGCGGGCGGCATGTCGGGCGTCACGCCAGGCCGAGGAGGCGACGCCACGAGCCTCCTCGACGTCGCGAAGTCGCTGGAGAGACTCGAGGTCCGCACCGAGGCGATCGCGGGCAGCGGCGGCGCCCCCGCGCTCCCGGACCAGGCGTACGGAATCGGCGGCAACGCGACGTCGTCGATCGACGCGCGCAACGACGGCGGCAGTGTGTCGGCGAGCAGTCTCGCGTGGAGCGGGTATGCGAGCGACGGCGACGCGGTCGCGTCGGGCGACGCGATGGCCTCCGGGTACGTGATCCTGGATGTCGAGGCGAGCACCCGTGCGCCGCTCTCCGGCGTGCTGAACGCATCCGGCAAGGCACGCATCGAGCGCGCGCGCGGCGTGTCGACCGGCGGTCAATCCGTCTCGGTGTCGGCGACGCTCCGGCAGGGCGACGCCTCGCGCGCGTCCGGGCGCGACGGCCACGCGGCAGAGCTCGTGAACTTCGTCGAAGGCGAGACCAGCGGCGCGCTCAACCTGGAGCAGCACGCGTTCG
>DASUFZ010000323.1:0-24946 GCA_036274295.1 Myxococcota bacterium | reverse complement strand
CGCTACCGGGCGCTGCCCGCCTCGACCCTGCTGCGCCATCACCTGCTCGTGTACGGGCTCGGCGGCGTCGTGCTGCCGTTCGTCGGCATCAAGGCGATCGACGTCGCGCTCGTCGCGCTCGGTCTGGTCTGAAGGAGGACGCCGTGGCAGAGCTTCGCACCGCACTGCTCATGCTGATCGCGCTCACGGGGGTCACCGGAGTGCTCTACCCGCTGGCCGTCACCGGCATCGCGCAGGTCCTGTTCCCGAGCCAGGCCGGCGGCAGCCTGATCGAGCAGGACGGCAAGGCCGTCGGCTCGGCGCTGATCGGCCAGCCCTTCGACGACCCGCGCTACTTCTGGAGCCGGCCGTCCGCGACGGGCGGCTTCGCGAACAATTCGGCGGCGTCGTCGGGCTCGAACCTCGGCCCGACGAGCGATGCGCTGAGGGAAGCCGTGAAGGGCCGCATCGATGCGCTGCGCGCGGCCGACCCCGGCAACACGGCGCCGGTTCCCGTGGACCTCGTGACGGCCAGCGGCTCGGGGCTCGACCCGCACATCTCGCCGGCCGCCGCGGCGTATCAAGTCACACGCGTGGCGCGCGAACGTGGAGTCCAGCCCGAGGTGGTGGAGAGGCTGGTCGCCGAGCACACCGAGGGCCGCTGGCTCGGTGTGCTCGGCGAGCCGCGCGTCAGCGTGTTGCCGCTCAACCTCGCGCTGGATCGGCTCGCGGCGCGGTGACAGACTGAGCCGCGTGCCGAGCCGCGACGCCGAAGAACGGGAGCGCCCTTCGCCCGATGCGCTGCTGGAAGTCGCGGCGCGCGCGGGGCGCAGCCGCTTCCGCCTCTTCGTCGGGGCGGCGCCCGGCGTCGGCAAGACCTACGCGATGCTCCAGGCGGCGCAGCAGCGCCGCAAGGAGGGCGGCGACGTCGTGGTCGGCGTCGTCGAGACGCACGGCCGCACCGACACCGAGGCGTTGCTCGCGGGCCTCGAGGTGGTGCCGCGCCGCGCGATCGCCTATCGCGGGCAGACGCTCACCGAGATGGATCTCGACGCGCTGATCGCGCGCCGCCCGGCGGTCGCGGTCGTCGACGAGCTCGCCCACACGAACGCGCCGGGCTCGCGCCACCCGAAGCGCTACCTGGACGTCGAGGAGCTGCTCGACGCCGGCGTCGAGGTCTGGTCCACCATCAACATCCAGCACCTCGAGAGCCTGAACGACGTGGTCGCTCAGATCACGGGCGTGCGCGTGCGCGAGACCGTGCCCGACAAGATCCTCGATCGCGCCGACGAGGTGCGCCTGATCGACCTCTCGCCGGAGGAGCTGCTCCAGCGCCTGCGCGACGGCAAGGTCTACGTCCCGGAGCAGGCCGAGCGCGCGCTCCAGCACTTCTTCCAGCCGGGTCAGCTCACCGCGCTGCGCGAGCTGGCGCTGCGCCAGACGGCCGAGCACGTCGACGAGCAGATGCAGGCGCAGCGGCGGGCGCAGGCGCAGCCCGGCGTGTGGCCCGTCGCCGACCGCCTGCTCGTCGCGATCGACGGCGGTCCGGGCTCGGAGGCGCTGCTGCGCGCCGCCCGGCGGATCTCGGAGCGCCGCGACGTGCCGTGGATCGCGCTCTTCGTCGAGCTGCCGGCCTTCGAGCGCACGCGACCCGATGCGCGCTCGGACGTCGCGCGGCAGCTGCGCCTCGCCGAGCAGCTCGGCGGCGAGGCGGTGATCCTGCCGGGAACGCGCGTCGCCGAGGAGCTGCTGCGCTACGCGCGCGAGCGCAACGCGAGCGAGATCGTGATGGGGCGGCCGCACCGGCGCGGCCTGCTGCGCTGGCTCTCGCCCTCTCCGGTGGAGGAGGTGCTCCGCGGCGCCGGTCCGATCGACGTGCGCGTGATCGAGACGGGCGCGGCGCCGACCGGGCGCCCGTCGGCGCGCGCGAGCGTGCTCCCGCCCTGGATCGGCCTGCTCTTCGCGGTCGGCGCCGTCGCGGTCGCGGGCCTTGCCGCGGCCGCGCTGATGACGGTGCTGCCGCTCCCCGACCCCGGCATGCTGTTCCTCGTCGCCGTGCTGCTCACGGCCGTCGTCGCGGGCCTCGTGCCCTCGATCTTCGCGTCCGTGCTCTCGGTGCTCGTCTACGACTACTTCTTCGTCGAGCCCCTCTACACCTTCACGATCGCGCGCACGCAGCACGCGGTGGAGATCGTCGTGTTCCTGCTGGTCGCGATCCTGACCAGCCAGCTCACCGCGCGTGCGCGCGAGCAGGCCGACGCGGCGCGGCGACGCGAGCGGCGCACCGCCGCGCTCTACGCCTTCGCGCGCGAGGTCGCGGCCGCCCCGGACGCCGACACCTTGCTGCGCGCGATCGCGAGGCACGTCGCGCGCGCCTTCTCGGCGCAGGTCGTCCTCCTGCTGCCGGAGGGCGAGTCGCTGCACGCGCGCGCCGCGGAGCCGCAGGGCGCCGCGCTCGCCGCGGCCGAGCGCGCGACCGCACAGTGGGCGTTCGAGCACGGCGAGCCGGCGGGGCAGGGCACCGACACCCTGCCGGGCAGCGAGTGGCTGCACGTCCCGCTCGCGACCGTGCGCGGCACGGTCGGCGTGCTCGCGCTGCACGGCGAGCGGCCCGACGCGTTCACGCCGCTCGAGCAGCGCCAGCTCCTCGAGGCGCTGGCCGGACAGGCGGCCGTCGCGATCGAGCGCACGCACATCGACGCGGTGCTCGCGGAGAAGGCGAAGACGGAGGCCGTGATCGAGAGCAGCGACGACGGCATCGTCGTGCTCGATCCGGCCGGCGTCGTGGTCGACCTGAACGAGATCGCGTCCGCGATCCTCGACGTGCACCGGCGCGAGGCGCTCGGGCGGCCGTTCGCGCAGCTCGGCACGACGCACCCGCACTACCTGCGCCTGCGCGCGGCCGTCGCCGATTTCCTGGCGCGGACCGGCCGCATGCCCGAGGCGCTCGAGATCGCGATGTTCCTGCGCGGCCGCGACCATTTCTTCGTGCTGCGCCCGACACCCTTGAAGGCGCCGGACGGCACCTCGATGGGGTTGATCCTGACGCTCCAGGACGTCACCTACCTGCGCGACCAGGAGGCGCGGCGCGAGCAGCTGATGGCGACCCTCTCGCACGAGCTGCGCACGCCGCTCACGTCGCTGCGCATGGCGGTCGACCTGCTCGGCCGCGAAGGCCTGCGTCCGGACTCGCAGGCCGGCTCGCTCGTCGCGTCCGCGCGCGAGGACGTGCAGCGCCTCGAGGACGTCGCGCAGCGCCTGCTCGACGTCTCGCGCTCGCGCGCCATGACGATCGCGCTGGAGCGCCAGACCCTCTCCATGCGCGAGCTGGCCTCCCAGACCGTCCACCTCTTCGACCTCCAGGCGCGCGAGCGCGGCATCTCGCTCGAGACGGATCTGCCGGCGGATCCGCTGCGCATGGCCGGCGATGCCACCAAGCTCGGCTGGGCGCTCTCGAATCTGATCGGCAACGCGCTGCGCTACACGCCGGCCGGCGGCGTCATCCGCGTGGAGGCGAGCGCCCTCTCCTCGAGCATCCGCATCGCGGTGTCGGACAGCGGCCCGGGCATCCCGCCCGAGCAGCGCGAGCGCATCTTCGAGCGCTTCGCGCAGGGCCAGGGGCCGGGCGCGGCGGGCCTCGGCCTCGCGATCGTGCGCGACGTCGTGCAGGCGCACGGCGGCCGCATCTTCGTCGAGAGCGAGGTCGGACGCGGCAGCCGCTTCATCCTCGAGCTCCCGCGGGAAGCAGAGCGGTAGCATCGCGCCATGGCGACCGTGCTCGTCGTCGACGACGAGAAGAACATCCGGGCGCATCTCGCGACCTACCTGCGCGGGCAGGGACACCGGGTCGTGCAGGCCGCCGACGCCGCCGAGGCGCTACGCGCGCTCGACGCCGAGGACGTCTCGCTGGTGCTCTCGGACGTGCGCATGCCGGGCATGGACGGCCTGGCGCTGCTGCGCGAGCTGCGCAGGCGCCGGCCCGACGCGCAGGTCGTGCTGATGACCGCCTACGCCACGGTCGCCGATGCGGTCGAGGCGATGAAGCAGGGCGCCTTCCACTACCTGACGAAGCCCTTCGCGCTCGACGAGGTCGGGCTGCTCGTCGCGCGCGCGCTCGAGCTCGCGTCGCTGCGCCGCGACAACCGCGAGCTGCGCCGCGCCTTCGATTCGGATCCGCTGGTCGAGTCGCAGAGCGCGCCCATGCGCCGCGCGCTCGAGACGGCGCGCCAGGTGGCGGACTCGGACGCCACGGTGCTGCTGCTCGGCGAGAGCGGCACGGGCAAGAACGTGCTGGCGCGCGCGATCCACGCGTGGAGCCCGCGCCGCGCGGGCCCGTTCGTCACCATCGCGTGCACGACCCTGGCCGAGCACCTGCTCGAGAGCGAGCTCTTCGGCCACGTGAAGGGCGCCTTCACGGGCGCGTGGAAGGACAAGCCGGGCCGGCTCGAGGCCGCGGCCGGCGGCAGCGTCTTCCTCGACGAGGTGGGCGAGCTGCCGCCGGAGCTCCAGGCCAAGCTGCTGCGCTTCCTCGAGGAGCGGCGCTTCGAGCGCGTCGGCGACGAACGCACGCGCGAGGTGGATGCGCGCATCATCGCAGCCACGAACCGCGCTCTCGAGGCCGAGGTCGCGGCCGGGCGCTTCCGCTCCGATCTCTACTACCGGCTCGCGGTGGTGCCGCTGCGGCTGCCGCCGCTGCGCGAGCGGCGCGAGGACGTGCTGCCGCTGGCCGCGCACCTGCTGGCGTCGCTCGCGGCACGGCACCGACGCGTCGCGCCGGCGCTCGCGCCCGCCGCGCGCGACGCGCTGCTGGCGTATGCCTGGCCCGGCAACGTGCGCGAGCTCGCCAATGCGCTCGAGCGCGCGCTGGTGCTGACGAGCGGCGACACCATCGCGGTCGAGAGCCTGCCCGATGCGGTGCTCGCGCCGCCGCGCGAGCCGGCTGCGGCGTCGCCCGCGGCGCCGGCGTCGCTCGAGGAGGTCGAGCGCCGGCACGTGCAGCAGGTGCTCGCGAGCTCCGCCACGCTCGAGGAGGCCGCGGGCCGCCTCGGCATCGACCCGACCACCCTGTGGCGCAAGCGCAAGCGCTGGGGGCTCGATTAGCCCTTCTCGCTGAGCAGCATCCTGCGCGCGACGCCCAGCTCCTTGCGCTGTGCGGCGTCCAGCTTCGGGTACGCGAGGTCGAGGTCCTCCATGGCGTCGACGATGGCGGCGGCGACGACGAGCCGCGTGAACCACTTGTTGTCGGCCGGCACCACGAACCAGGGCGCGCGCTTCGTCGCCGTCGCGCGGATCGCCTCCTCGTAGGCGTGCATGTAGTCCTTCCAGAAGCCGCGTTCCTTGGCGTCGGTGGGCGAGTACTTCCAGTTCTTCTCCGGCGTGTCGAGGCGCTCGAGGAAGCGCTTCTTCTGCTCCTGCTTCGAGACGTGCAGGAAGAACTTCAGGATCACGGTGCCGTTGTGGGCGAGATAGCGCTCGAACGCGGCGATGTCTGCGAGGCGCTCGTCGAAGATGTCCTTCGTGACGAGTTCGCGGGGCAGCTTCTGGCGCTGGAGCAGCTCTTCATGCACGCGCACCACCAGCACCTCCTCGTAGTACGAGCGGTTGAAGATGCCGATGCGCCCGCGCTCGGGCAGGCACTTGCTCGTGCGCCACAGGAAGTCGTGGTCGAGATCCTCCGCGCTCGGCTGCTTGAAGGAGTAGACCTGGCAGCCCTGCGGATTCACGCCCGACATGACGTGCTTGATCGTGCCGTCCTTGCCCGCCGCATCCATCGCCTGGAAGATCAGCAGCAGCGACCAGCGGTCCTGCGCGTAGAGGCGGTCCTGCTCGGAGGCCAGCCACTCGACGCCGAGCTCGAGCACCTCCTTCGCCTCGTCCTTTCGATCCGACTCGATGCCGAGCGTGTCGGCGGGATCGATGTCCTTCAGGCGGAAGCCCTTCCCGCTCGTGACGCGGAAGGGCGAGATCAGCTTCTCGATGCGCTTGCGTGTGGGCTTGTCGAGCATGAGCTCCCTCGTGAGCGAACCGCGCGAGCGCGCGAGTGTACACTGCGCGCGTGCGCGCCGAGGCGGAGCGGAGCGATCGCGGGATCGGCCTCGCGCTCGCCATCGCGGCCGGTGTCTTCGCCGTCTACGCCTGGGGCAGCTGCCGGACCATCTACGTCGGCGACAGCGGCGAGCTCGTCACCGCCGTCCACCTGCTCGGCATCCCGCACCCGACGGGCTACCCGCTCTACGTCCTGCTCGGAAAGCTCTGGACCCTCGCGCTGCCGTTCGGTTCGGTGGCGTGGCGCATGAGCCTCTTCAGCGCGGCGTGCGCGGCGGCGGCGTGCGCCGTGCTCTTCCACGTCGTGCGGCGCGCGGGCGCACGCACGAGCGCCGCCGCCTTCGCGGCGCTCCTCTTCGCCTTCGGCCCGAGCTTCTGGGGCGAGGCCAACATTCAGCGCGTCTACGCGCTGAATGCGCTCTTCGTGCTGCTCGCGCTCGGCGCGGCGTGGCGCTGGCACGCGACGCGCTCGCCGCGCAGCTTCGTCCTCACGTTCTTCCTGTGCGGCCTCGGCGCGACGAACCACACGTTCCTCGGCGTGCAGGCGCTGGCCTTCGCTCTCTTCGCCGTCGCCGTGGAGCCGCGCGTGCTGCGGCGTCCCGGGCTGCTCGCGGCCGCCTTCGCGGCGACCCTGCTCGGGCTGCTGCCCTACGCGTATCTGCCGCTGCGCTCGTTCGCCGATCCGGCGCTCGACTGGGGCAATCCCGAGACGCTCGCGAGCTTCCTCGACGTGGTGCTGCGCCGCGATTTCTGGCAGCGCGCCTGGATCGAAGGCCCGGCGGATCTCGTGCCGATCGCGCGCGACTGGCTGGCGAGCTTCGGGCGCGAGCTCACGTGGCCGGGCGCTGCGCTGGCGCTGGCCGGTGTCGGCGCGGGCTGGCGGCTCGGCTGGCCGGTCGGCCTGCCGCTCCTCGTCCTGCTCGCGAACGTCGCGGTGCTCGCGCTGCACGGCTCGCGCAGCGACCTCTTCCTGTGGCACCGCTACTACATCCCGTCCTATGCGATGGCCGCCGTGCTCGCGGGCCTCGGCTGCGAGGCGCTGCTGCGACGAGCGCCGCGCGCGGCGGCCGCGCTGCCGTTTGCCTTGCCGCTGTGGCTGCTCGTCGCGGGCTTCGCGTCCTTCGACCGCAGCCGCTACCAGGTCGCGGAGGCGTTCTCGTCGGAAGTCCTGCGCGCGTTGCCGCCCGGCGCGGCGCTCTCGGCGAGCGACGACAACGTCCTCTTCTCGCTGCTCTACCTCCATTTCGTGGAGGGCCGCCGCCCCGACGTCGATCTCGTGCTGCAGGGCGTCGGCAAGGCCGACATCGCGCCGCTCCACTTCGATCCCGATCGCGATGCCGTCTTCTTCACGCACCATCCGAACTGGGAGTTCCCGGGTCTCGACGTGGTGCCGGTCGGCCTCGTGTTCCGCGTCGTGCGGAGCGGGCGCCCCTCGCCCGAGCCCGTGCTGCCGGCGCTGCCGCTCGCCGGCGAGGACGATCCGCGCGTCCCGAAGGACGACCTCACGCAGAACCTGATCGCGCAGTTCCACTACATGCTGGGCGTCACCTTCGAGAGGCGCGACTGGCCGCGCGCGCAGGCCGAGCTCGACGCCGCGGCGCGCGCGGCGCCCGCGAACGACGTGCTCTTCTACAACATGGGCCTCCTCTACGCGCGCAACGGGATGCTCGAGCGCGCGCGCGACGCCTTCCTGCGCACGCAGGCGATCAACCCGCGGCATCTGCCGAGCGGCACGCGCCCGCGCGCGAGCGATCGGCTGGCGGAGATCGACGCCCTGCTGGCGCGGCGCCCCGCGCAGGATGGAGACTGACGGCGTGCGCGGCGCCGCCCTCGTCCTCCTGCTCCTCTGCGCGCTCGGCGTCTCCGCGGCGTGTCAGCGCGGCGCCGCGCCGGGCCGCGTCATCGTGCTCGGCCTCGACGGCGTCGATCCCGAGATCGTCGACCTGCTGCTCTCGGAGGGCCAGCTCCCGAACTTCGCGCGCATGCGCCAGGGGGGAGCCTACGGCCGGCTCGTCAGCCAGAAGCCGCTGCTCTCGCCGGTCGTGTGGACGACGATCGCCACGGGCAAGCCGCCGCTCGAGCACGGCATCTCGCACTTCGTCGCGGTCAACCCGAAGACCGGCGCGGAGATCCCGGTCACCAGTCGCATGCGCCGCGTGAAGGCGGTGTGGAACGTGCTCTCCGACCTCGGCCAGAGCGTCGGCGTCGTCGGCTGGTGGGCGACGTGGCCGGCGGAGGCGCTGCGCGGCGTCGTCGTCAGCGACCACACCTGCTACCACTTCCTCTTCGACGCCGGCGCGCAGGGGAGCGCGGACCCCGCCGGCGTCACGCACCCGGCCGAGCTGCTCGCGGAGATCTCGTCCTCGGTGCGGCGTCCGGGCGATCTCGCGGCGGAGGAGCTCGCGCGCTTCGTCGACGTCGACGCGCAGGCCCTCGCTGCACCGTTCGACTTCCAGGACGACCTCAGCCATTTCAAGTGGGCGCTCGCGACGGCGGAGAGCTACCGCGCGATCGGCCTGCGGCTCTGGGAGGAGACGCGGCCCGACGTGCTGCTCGTGTACGTCGAGGGCGTCGACTCGACGTCGCACCTCTTCGGACACCTCTTCCGCGCCGGGCCGCTCTCCGGCGAGCTCGCCGCGCAGCAAGCCCGCTATGGGCGCGCCGCCGAGGAGATGTATCGCTATGCCGACGAGATCATCGGCAGCTTCCTCGATGCGCTCGGCAGCGACGACACCCTGATCGTACTCTCCGATCACGGCTTCGAGCTCGGAAAGCTGCACGAGGATCCGAGCCGCACGCGCGATCTGCGCCGCGTGAGCGAACGCTTCCACCGCATCGAGGGGATCGTCTACCTCTACGGCGGCCGCGTGCGCGCGGGCCGCCGCCTGCACGAGCCGTCGATTCTCGACGTCGCGCCGACCCTGCTCGCGCTGCGCGGGATCCCGCCGCCGGCGGACATGCCGGGTCGGGTGTGGGCGGACGCGCTGCGGCTGCCGGCGGACGTCACCGCCGCGCCGCGCCGGATCGCGAGCTACGAGAGCGCGTCGCCGCGCGCGCCGGCGGAAGAGACGGGAGACGCCGAGGTCGACGCGCAGGTGCGTCAGCACCTCGAGAGCCTCGGCTATCTCGACGCGAGCTCGCCGAAGGGCGATCGCAACCTCGCGGCGCTGCGCTTCGAGGCGGGCGAGTACGCGGAGGCGGAGCGCATCTACGCGGAGCTCGTGCGCGCGAGCCCCGACGACGCCGGGCTGCGCGCGAGCCATGCGGGCGCGCTCGGCGCGCTCGGCCGCCGCGACGAGAGCCTGGCCGAGCTCACCCGCTCGATCGAGCTCGATCCCGCGAATCCCGAGGCGCACCACAACCGCGGCGCGCTGCTCGAGGCGAAGGGCGAGAGCGAAGCCGCGATCCGCGCGTACGAGACGGCGCTGGAGTTCGCGCCGGATTACGAGCCGTCGCAGCGGGCGCTGCTGCGCCTGCGCGGCGACGCGCGCGCGCCGGAGCCGAGCGCGCCGAACGAGCGCCTGGCCGCGGCGCTCGCGGAGCGCGCGCGCGCGGCCGCCGAGCGCGGCGACTATGCCGGCGCCATGCAGCAGCTCGACGAGGCGGAGCGCATCGCGCCGCGCTTCGCGCGCGTGCCGCACTATCGCTCCAACGTCGCGCACCTGATGGGCGACCGCGCGGGCGCGATCGCTGCCTTGAAGCGCGCGCTCGAGCTCGAGCCGGACAACGCGCTCTACCGCACGAACCTCGAGCGGCTGGAGCGCGAGCGGATCAGCGCGCCTGGCAGCGGATCAGCACCGACGCCGCATACCAGATGATCCCGCCGCCTGCGGCGGAGCAGGCGACGAGCAGCACGCCGAGCACGAGGCTGAAGCGCGCGAGGGTCACGGCGCGTGGCCCCGTCACGACCTGCGCAGCGCCCCACGACCAGATGCCCGGCGGCGGGAAGCGCAGCGCGCGCCGCGCGCGTCGCGCGGACGCGACGACGGCGAGGCCCGTCAGCGCCGTGAAGCCGAAGAGCAGGGTGCCGCCGACGCGCAGCAGCGACGCCAGCTCGTAGCGCGCGCGGATCACGTTCTCGGCCGAGAGCGCCTGGATCTCCGCGAGCCGCGCGGCGACGACGCGCTGGAGCAGCAGCCCCACGGTCACCGCTGCCGCGAGCACGAACAGGCGCGGGAGCCAGTGGCGGGGACCGCGTGCGACGGGAACGCCGGCCACGGTCATGGAGAGACGTTTCGAGCGGAGGCGGCGCCGACCTGAATGCCTGCCGGCGGGCTGCACATGGGGCCCTGCGCAGGACTCCGTATGGCGCCCCGGGCAGGGATCGAACCTGCGACCCCCTGCTTAGAAGGCAGGTGCTCTATCCGACTGAGCTACCGGGGCAGCGTTCGCGCAAGCTAGCAGCCGTCGGAGCCGGATTGTTTGACACCCCCCAGGCGCGCCGATAGGTTGCGGCGCTTCGACGCCTCGAGTGGTGGCCGTAGCTCAGTTGGTTAGAGCGCCAGGTTGTGGCCCTGGAGGTCGGGGGTTCGAAGCCCCTCGGTCACCCCACTCGCGGCGCCGGCAGCACCACGGTCGCCTGCGGCCCCTCGCGGCCGTCTTCCATCTCGAGCGCGACCGACTGACCCTCTTCGAGCGCGTCGAGGCGTAGACCTCCCGCGAGCGCGTTGCGATGGAAGTAGACGCGCTCGCCCGCGTCGGTGATGAGGAAGCCGTGGTCGGCCTCGAGCCGCACGCTGTCGATGACGCCGCGCAAGGTCGGACCTGCGGAGCGCTCGAGGCGGCGATCCTTGCGCCGCTCGCGCATGCGCTTCACCTCGCGCTCGAACACCTCCAGCGCCTGCTGGAGCGCGAGCTCGGCATCTTCGCGTTCTCCGTGCGCGACGAGTTCGGCGCCGCGCGCCTGGCAGCGGATCGCGACGCGCCCGTTGCCCTTGCGGTGATGCCCATCGAGGGCGACGTCGATCCACGTGTCGATCAGATCGGTGTGCCCGTTCGCGAGGCGCTGGAGCCTCGCCTCCGCGTCTGCGCGGATCTCTTCGGAAAGCTCGTTCGGGTGACGCCAGTGAACCTGCACGAGTTCCACCTCCATCTTCCATTCTCCATCAGAGCGGCGCCCTTCCACAGGGCCCGGTTCCGCGTTCTCGTGTCCCTTCGAATGGAGGCAATTTTTCGAATCCCCACAGGGACGGGTCTTCGCGCGCCTCTTCAACACACCGAGTCGCAACGGGAATTCTTCTCGGCAGCGGAACGACCGGCGCGTGGCTTCCCACCCGATTTGGATCGAGAAAGGACCCTGGCGCTACCATGCCGGCCATTCGTTCCGGAGGTCCGCAGAGGGTCATGAATCGCATCCGCGCCGCTCGCCAGGCGCTCGGCTGGACACAGAACGTCCTCGCCGAGAAGTCCGGAGTCTCCGCGCGGACGATCCACGCGATCGAGAAGGGCCGCGCCTGCCGGCAGGCGACCAAGCGCAAGATCCTGCGCACGCTCGGCGTCTCCTGGGATCTGCGCGGCGAGTACTTCCCCGGTGCGCGCAAGGTGAGACCGAAGCGACCCGAGGAGATGCGCACGACCGCGTGACCTGCTCAGCGCAGGGACTCCGCGATCGCGTCCGCTTCGGCGAGCGCCGCATCGAGTGAGCGGCGCATGAACTCCGTGACGAGCTCCGCCGCCGGCTCGCGCTCCTCCGCCGCTGCCGCCCGCTCGACGGCACGACGCTCCTGCTCGATGCGCGCCTCGAGCGAAACGAAGCGCGCTCGCACGCGCGGCGTGTGACGGACCGGATCGGGCGACACGGCGCGCTGCAGCCGCGCGAAGGTCTGCCAGGCGCCTCTCGCATCGGCGCACGCATGTCGATCGGGCAGGACCCCGTCCAGATAGACCGGCAGGAAGATGCTGGAGCAGGGCGTCGCGTAGGAAATCCACGCGGGCCACGGCGCGCTGCGGTCCGCGGGCAGTTCGACGACGAAGCTCGCGGTCGTCTCGTGGACGGGCGCGCTGTGGGCGCACACGGTGAAGAAGGCCTCCTCGTCGGACGTGGCTGTCTGCCCCGTCCAGACCGTCGCGCCGGCGCCGTGATCCCGCAGCAGGCGCTGGAACGACGCGACGTCGTGCCCGCCGCGCGCTTCCGAGAGCCACGCGCGCGTGCGCCGATGGCGGCCCTCCGAGATCTGCGCCGGAACGTGTGGGTTGCGAAAGGCAGCGGTGACATCGATGCGGTCCGTGCCCTGCCACCACCCCGACGCGCGCGCGAAGGGCTCGAGATCGCGCGAGGCGATCTCCCAGTCCGCCTTCAGCGCGTAGTGGTTCGAGCACGCCGCGAGCGAGGCGCGGCGCGCGGCCCAGCGACGGTTCGAGGTCTCGAGGATCCACGCGCTCTCGGGATCGGCGATCAGGAAGCTGTTGTGGTAGCCGGCTCCGTCGGGCGCGAGCGCCGGCCCGCCCTGGCCGTGCGTCTCGAGCAGCGCCGCGACGATCTCGAGCGCCTCGCGCGCGTCGCGGCCGCGCTCGAGGCCGAGGCGCACGAGATCCATGCCGATCAGCCCGGGCTCCGCCTCGAGCGGCTCGTTCGAGAAGATGGTGTGGTTCCCGATCGCGACGGCGTGCTCGTTGACGCCGTGCTCGAAGCCCCAGACCCAGCTCGGCGAGTGGCCCATCACGCGGTAGGTCTCCGCGACCTGCGGGATCTCGACGTGCGTGCAGCGCAGGCGCGCGCGCGGCGGGTGGTGCGCGGCCGGGAAGAGCAGGAAGGGCTGCACCTCGCCCGGCTTGCGATCGCTGTTCTTGGCGAACAGCGTGGTTCCGGCGGCGGTCTCCGAGCGCACCGCAGCGACGGAATCACACATGGACGTCACCGTATCAGCGCGCCCGCTGCGCGACCATGCGCCCGACAGCTGCGCCCGGATTGCCGGTGTTAGAATGCCGCCGCGTTGCTGGCGTGCGACGGGCGCTGGACAAGACGTGGGCGCGGTTGGCCGATGCAGTCCCGTGGAATGGCGAACGCGGTGATCGGCCGGGTCGAGGTGATGCGGATGATGAAGGCTGCGCGGGCCAGTGCGCTGCTGCTGCTCTTGCTGCTCGGGGCGCCCGCGCTGGCGATCGTCCAGAGCACGGGCGACGGCATGAACACGATCACGCCTCCCGCCGACGACCCGGGCTTCGATCACGTCGGCGTCACCGGCAACGGCCTCTCGGGCATCTACCTCGGCAACGGCTGGATGCTGACGGCGAACCACGTGGGCGAGCAGTCGCTGACACTCGGCGGCGTCACGTATCCGGCCGTGCCCGGATCCGCCGTGCAGCTCCAGTACTCGCCCGGCGTCTTCTCCGACGTGCTGCTGGTGCGGTTGGCGGCCGAGCCCCCGCTGCCTCCGCTCGTGCTCTCGAGCGCGGCGCCTGCCGTCAACGACAACGTGATGATGATCGGGTACGGGTGGGACCGTTCGGGCCTGATCTGCTGGAACGCGTCGTACGCGGAGGTCACCTGCAATCCGCTCGCGGCGCACCGCGGCTTCAAGGCGACCGGCGTCTACCGCATGCGCTGGGGCAACAACCTGGTCAAGGTGTCGAACATGGACATCGCGATGGCGCCGTGGAACACGCGCGGCTTCGAGGTGCAGTTCGACCAGTCCGGCGTCACCTACGAGGCGCAGGGCGTGCCGGGCGATTCGGGCGGCGCGGTCTTCCTGAAGCGCGGCAGCCAGTGGGAGCTCGTCGGCGTGATGTTCGCGATCACGGTGCACGACGGGCAGCCCTACTACACGACCGCGATGTTCGGGCAGTCGACCTTCCTGGTGGACGTCGCCTGGTATCGCGCGCAGATCGAGGCGATCACCGCTGCGCCACAGGTGCCCGCGCTGCCCGGGCCGCTCTTCGCCGTCGCCGCCGTCGCGCTCGCGGCCGCTGCGCGCCTGGCGCTGCGCGCGCGCTCGCGCTGATCGGCGGCGGCGCGCGTCACCACGATCCGGTGTTCGGCATCGACTTCCAGGGCTCTTGCGGCGGCAGGGGCTTGCCCGCCTGGAGCAGCTCGATCGAGATGCCGTCGGGAGAGCGGACGAACGCCATGTGGCCGTCGCGCGGCGGGCGATTGATGGTCACGCCGCCGTCCAGGAGGCGCTGGCAGGCGGCGTAGATGTCGTCCACCGCGTAGGCGAGGTGGCCGAAGTTGCGGCCGCCCGTATACGCCTCGGGATCCCAGTTGTGCGTCAGCTCCACCTGGGCGTCCGGGTTTCCGGCCGCGCCGAGGAACACCAGGGTGTAACGGCCGGCCTGTACGTCGACCCGCCGCTGCAGGGCGAGGCCGAGCTTGTTGCAGTAGAAGTCGAGCGACTTCTCGAGATCGGTCACGCGCACCATCGTGTGCAGGTATCGCAGGCTCACGGGGGTCCTCCTCACGTCATCTGGTAGCCTGCTCGTGTGGCGCGCGCCCGGAATCCGCTGGCGAAGCTGCGAAAGATCATCGCGGCGTGGCCGGAGACTTCCGAGCGCCTCTCGCACGGCGCGCCGACCTGGTGGGGCGGGAAGAAGACCTTCGCGACCTTCCACGTCGATCACCACGGCGACGGCCGCGTCGCCCTCTGGTGCAAGGCGACCTTCGAGCAGCAGGCCGAGCTGGTCGAGCACGATCCCGACGTCTTCTTCGTGCCGGCCTACGTCGGGCCGTCGGGCTGGATCGGCATCCGCCTCGATCGCGACGTCGACTGGGACACCGTCGCGAGCCTGCTCGAGGAGGGCTATCGCCAGGTCGCGCCGAAGCGAGCGCTGAAACAACTCGCCTAGCTGCGCGGCGATTCCTGCGGCCAGTGCGACGCGAACATCGGATCGAGCTCCGAGGCGAACGAGATCAGGCGGCCGCGCGCCGGCACCTCGCCCTCCGGTCCGATCGGCGTGGAGAGCCGGATCAGCGCGCCGTCCGCGCGGCCGTACGCGATGCGGCCGACGATGCGATCGAGGTTCTGGTCGAGGCCGCCTAGCATCCCCGTGCGCAGGTGCGAGCGGTACCAGAAGTGCACGAGCTGGCGCTCGCCGTTGCGCTCGACCACGTACTCGTTGACGCGCAGGTGATCGCGGGGCGTCACATCCAGCACGCGGTCCGAGGCGATCGCCCAGCCCTGGCTCGGGTAGCAGAACTGCGGCGTGTGCTCGGGCCTGCCCCCGCGTTCGGTCCCGTAGTAGCCGACGTAGAGCCAGATCGGCTCCGCCGCCGGCCCCAGGTACACCCGGTGGAGGTTGAGGTCCGCGGCGAGCTCGGCCTCGATGGCAGGCTCGGTGGGGACCTCCTCCACGAAGCGCCAGCTCCCGACCCGGTCCGGCAGCTCCACCAGCGGCTGGACGTCCACGGACAGCGCCGGGCGCAGCTGGAGCGACCAGGCGAGGGCCCCGGCGCCGAGCAGCGCGAGCACGAGACAGGCGTTGGAGAGGCGCATCCTGAGGTTCAGTGCCCGCTCAGCCTATCAGGGTGTCGAACGCGCCAGTTGGCCCCCGACCTGCGCCGAACCTGCCGGTTCCCTGGGGGTTCCTAGGGCGTTAGGATGGTGTCGGCCGTCACGTTTCCCGTTCGGGCAGGCACTCTCCAGGCGGGGGGGCGCTGGCGTGCGTTGCCGCTGGCAGCGCTCGAGGGAAGGGATCCGGATGAAGGTCGTTCTTTTCTGCGGTGGCATGGGGACCCGGCTCGGCGGTCCGACCGACGACACGCCGAAGCCGATGGTCAAGATCGGCTACCGCCCGATCCTCTGGTACGTGATGAAGTACTACGCCCACTACGGGCACAAGGACTTCATCCTCTGCCTCGGCTACAAGGCCGACACCGTCAAGAACTACTTCCTCAACTACGACGAGACCCATTCGAACAACTTCACGATGACGCGCGGCGGCCGGGGGGTCGAGCTCGAGAGCAGCGACATCGACGACTGGAAGATCACGTTCGTCGACACGGGGTTGAAGGCGAACATCGGGCAGCGGCTCAAGGCCGTGCAGCACTACCTCGACGGCGAGGAGATGTTCCTCGCCAACTACACCGACGGCCTCACCAACCTCCATCTGCCGTCGATGGTCCAGTGGTTCCGCGACAAGCGGAAGGCCGCCTCGTTCATGGCGGTGAAGCCCTCGCAGAGCTTCAACGTCGTCTCGCTGCGCGCGGACCAGAGCGTCGAGGACATCAAGTACGTCCGCGACACGGACATCCTGATCAACGGCGGCTTCTTCATCTTCCGCAACGAGATCTTCCACTACATGAAGGAAGGCGAGGAGCTCGTGGAGGAGCCGTTCGGGCGACTGATCCAGGAGCAGCAGCTCGTCGCCTACCGGCACGACCGCTTCTGGTGCATGGATACCTTCAAGGAGCACCAGCAGCTCTCCGACATGCACCGCGAGGGGAACGCGCCCTGGGAGGTCTGGAAGTCCCGCTAGTCGGCGCGGCTTCGTGGACTTCCCGATCGATCGAGAACTGGAGTCGCCATGCGCGTCCTCGTGACGGGACACAAGGGATACATCGGGGCGGTGCTCGTCCCCATGCTGCGGGCCGAGGGATACGACGTCGTCGGGCTCGACAGCGACCTGTATCGCGCCTGCACCTTCACCGACGGCATGCAGGACGTGCCTTCGCTGGAGAAGGACGTGCGCGACGTCGCGCCGGAGGATCTGCGCGGCTTCGACGCCGTGATCCACCTCGCCGCGCTCTCGAACGACCCGCTCGGCAATCTCGACCCCGAGCTCACCTTCGACATCAACTGGCGCGCCAGCGTGCGGCTCGGCGAGCTCGCGAAGGACGCCGGCGTCTCGCGCTTCCTCTTCTCGTCGTCGTGCAGCAACTACGGCGCGGCGGGCGACGCGCCGGTGAACGAGGAATCGGCGCTCCATCCCGTGACGGCCTACGGCATCTCGAAGGCGCGCACCGAGCGCGATCTCGCGCCGCTCGCCGACGGGCGCTTCTGCCCCGTCTTCCTGCGCAACGCGACCGCCTACGGCGTCTCGCCGCGCCACCGCTTCGACCTCGTGCTGAACAACCTGACGGCATGGGCGTTCACGACGGGCAAGGTGCTGCTGAAGAGCGACGGCACGCCCTGGCGCCCGCTGATCCACGTCTCCGACATCTGCCGCGGCTTCCTCGCCGCTCTGCGCGCGCCGCGCGAGCGCGTGTGCGGCCAGGCCTTCAACGTCGCGCTCGCCGCGGAGAACCACCGCATCCGCGACATCGCGGAGGTCGTGCGCGACACGGTGCCCGATTGCGAGCTCGAGTTCGCGGCCGGCGCCGGCCCCGACACGCGCTGCTACCGCGTCGACACGCACAAGATCGAGCGCATGCTGCCCGAGTTCCGCCCCGAGTGGACGATCTCGAAGGGCGCGCAGGAGCTCTACACGGCGTACCGCCGCGTAGCGCTCAGCCCCGACGCCTTCGAGGGGCCGCGCTTCAACCGCATCGCCCACATCGAGCAGCTCCTCGCCGACGGCAAGCTCGGGCGCGACCTGCGCCGGGTTGCCTGAGAGGAGGCGCGCCGTGACGGGAATCCCGAGCTGCCGCTTCTGCGCGAACGCGCTCGAGCACGTCTTCGTCGACCTCGGCATGTCGCCGCTCTGCGAGAGCTTCCTCCCGGCGGAGAAGCTTTCCGCCATGGAGCCCTTCTACCCGCTCTGCGTCTACGTGTGCGACGAGTGCTTCCTGGTGCAGCTCGAGGAGTTCGTGCCGCCCGAGGAGATCTTCACCGAGTACGCCTACTTCTCCTCGTACGCGGACTCGTGGGTGGCGCACGCGCGCCGCTACACCGACGCCATCTGCGCGCGCGAGAACCTCGGCCGCGAGAGCTTCGTCGTCGAGATCGCGAGCAACGACGGCTACCTGCTCCAGCACTTCGTAGCAAAGGGCGTGCCGTGCCTCGGCATCGAGCCCGCCGCGAACGTCGCGCGCGACGCCGAGAAGCGCGGCGTGCCGACCCTCGTCGAGTTCTTCGGGCGCGCCACCGCCGCGCGTGTCGCGCGCGAGCGCGGCAAGGCGGACCTGCTGCTCGGCAACAACGTGCTGGCGCAGGTCCCCGACCTGAACGACTTCGTCGCGGGCATGCAGATCCTGCTCGCGCCGGACGGCGTCGTGACGATGGAGTTCCCGCACCTGCTGCGCCTGATGCAGGAGAACCAGTTCGACACGATCTACCACGAGCACTTCTCCTACTTCTCCTACACCTGCGCCGCGCGCATCTTCGCGGCGCACGGCATGCGCCTCTTCGACGTCGAGGAGATCCCGACGCACGGCGGCTCGCTGCGCATCTACGCCTGCCACCAGGGCTCGGCGCGGCAGGAGAGCGAGCGCTCGAAGGATCTGCTCGCGCGCGAGGCGGCCTTCGGCCTGCAGGACCTGCGCTGCTACGCCGATTTCGCGGAGCAGGTCCGCGAGACGAAGCGCAAGCTGCTCGAGTTCCTGATCGACGCGAAGCGCAAGGGCGCGCGCGTCGCCGGCTACGGGGCGCCCGGCAAGGGCAACACCCTGCTCAACTACTGCGGGATCCGCAGCGACTTCCTCGACTACACCGTCGACCGCAACCCGTACAAGCACGGCCGCTACCTGCCCGGCACGCACATCCCGATCTTCCCTCCCGAGAAGATCTTCGAGACGCGTCCGGACTACGTGCTGATCCTGCCGTGGAACGTGAAGGACGAGATCGTGGAGCAGATGGCCGGCATCCGGGCATGGGGCGGGAAGTTCGTCGTGCCCATTCCCGAGGTGACGGTGCTTCCGTGATCTTCCGCGAGACGAGGCTCCCCGGCGCGTTCGTGATCGAGCTCGAGCCCCAGCGCGACGAGCGAGGCTCGTTCGCGCGCACGTTCTGCGCGCGCGAGTTCGAGAAGCACCAGCTCGACGCGCGCGTGGTCCAGTGCAACCTCTCGGAGAATCGCTGGCGCGGGACCTTGCGCGGCCTGCACGCGCAGCGCGAGCCGCACGCGGAGAGCAAGCTCGTGCGCTGCACGCGCGGATCGCTCTACGACGTCCTGCTCGACCTGCGCCCCGGCTCGGCCGCGCGCGGTCAGCACGTCGGCATCACCCTGCGCGCCGGCGACGGGCGCATGCTCTACGTCCCGAAGGGCGTCTACCACGGCTTCCTCACCCTCGAGGACGACACCGAGGTCTTCTACCAGATGTCGGAATTCTACGAGCCCCGCGCGGCGGTCGGAGTACGCTGGAACGACCCGGCCTTCGCGATCGAGTGGCCCGGCGAGGTGCGCGTGATCTCCGAGCGCGACGCCGCGTATCCCGACTGGACGGGCTGAGCTTGCAGGGAAGCGTCCCGCTCGGATCGCTGCGCGCGGAGCTCGACCGCGAGTCGGAGGGCCGCGCCATGCACGCGCTCGCCGCCGAGCTCTACCCGATCTGCCGCAGCATCACGGGCGCGGGCATGCGCCATACGCTCGACGTGCTCGGCCGCGAGCTGCCGCTCGAACGGCACCGCATCGCCAGCGGCACGCAGGTCTTCGACTGGATCGTCCCGCCCGAGTGGAACATCCGCGAGGCCTGGATCCGCGGCCCGCAGGGCGAGCGCATCGTCGACTTCGCGCGCCACAACCTGCACGTCGTCTCCTACAGCGAGCCGGTGCGCGCGCGCATGCCGCTGGCCGAGCTGCGCGCGCACCTGCACACCTTGCCGGAACGTCCGCGCTGGATCCCGTACCGCACGAGCTACTACCAGCGGACATGGGGCTTCTGTCTCGAGCACGAGCAGGCGTCCCGCCTCGCCGACGGCGAGTACGAGGTCTGCATCGACGCGAGCCTCGAGGACGGCCACCTCGACTGGGCGGAGCTCGTGCTGCCGGGCGAGAGCGCCGAGGAGGTGCTCCTCTCCTGCCACGCGTGCCACCCGTCGCTCGCGAACGACAATCTCTCGTCGCTCGCGGTGGCGACGTCGCTGGCGCGCCTGCTGGCGCGCGCGCGCCGGCGCTTCAGCTATCGCTTCCTCTTCATCCCCGGCACGATCGGCGCGATCGCGTGGCTGGCGAAGAACGAGTTGCGCGCCCGCGCGATCCGACACGGCATGGTGCTGGCGTGCCTCGGCGATCCCGGTCCCTTCACCTGGAAGCGCAGCCGCGCGGGCGACCGCGAGATCGACCGCATCGTGGAGCACGTGCTGCGCACGTCCGGACGCAAGTGGGAGGCGCGGCCCTTCACCCCGTACGGCTACGACGAGCGCCAGTACGGCTCGCCCGGCTTCGATCTCTCCGTCGGGCGGCTGACCCGCACGCCGAACGGCGAGTACCCCGAGTACCACACCTCGGCCGACGATCTGACGCTCATCCGGCCCGAGGCGCTGGCCGATTCTCTCGACATGCTGCTGCGCATCCTGGAGGTCGCCGAGGGCGACCGCGTCTACGTCAACACGCAGCCGATGGGCGAGCCCCAGCTCGGCCGGCGCGGCCTCTACGGCGCGCTCGGCGGGCTGCCCGACCCGGGCGCGCGCTCGCTGGCGATGCTCTGGGTGCTGAACCAGTCCGACGGCCGCCACTCGCTGCTCGACATCGCCGCGCGCGCGGAGCTGCCCTTCGAGCTCGTGCGCGAGACGGCGGAGCTGCTCGAAGCGCACCAGCTGCTGCGCGTCGCGGACCCGAGGAATCCCGCGTGCTGAAGCTCGATCTCGTCCGCGATCCCGACGTCCCGTTCCGCGTGCTCGCGCTCGGCGCGCACTGCGACGACATCGAGATCGGCTGCGGCGGCACCCTGCTCGCGCTGCTCGCCGCCTATCCGAACCTCTGCTTCGACTGGGTCGTCTTCACGTCGAACCCCGTGCGCGCGCGCGAGGCGCAGGCCTCGGCGGAGCGCTTCCTGCGCGGCGCCAAGGAGAAGCGGGTCGTGCTGAAGGAGTTCCGCAACGGCTACTTCCCGGACCAGTGGGCGCGCATCAAGGACGAGTTCGAGGCGCTGAAGGACGAGCTGCGCCCGGATCTCGTTCTCACGCACCACGTGCGCGACCTGCACCAGGACCACCGCACCGTCGCGGAGCTCACCTGGAACACCTTCCGCGACCACACGATCCTCGAGTACGAGATCGCCAAGTACGACTCCGACCTCGGCGCGCCGAACTTCTTCGTCCCGCTCGACCGCGCGACCGCCGTGGAGAAGGCGCGCATCCTGATGGAATGCTTCGCCTCGCAGCGCGACAAGCACTGGTTCAGCGAGGACGTCTTCCTCGCGCTGATGCGGCTGCGGGGCATCCAGTGCGCCGCGCCGCAGGGCTACGCGGAGGCCTTCCACGCGCAGAAGCTCGCGGCCGGCATTCCGGCCGCGCGGCCCGTGCGCGGGCGAGAGGGCTGACGATGGGCGCCATCTACCTCGACCGCGACGTGAGCGACGACGCGCGCCGCGCCGCGCTCTACCAGGGCTCGCTCTTCGTGTACTCGCCGCGGCCCGCTACCGCGGCGCTCTGCGCGTTCGCGCGCGAGATGATCGACCGCGCCTTCGCGCCGCTCGTGCCGGAGGACGCCCACCTCGCGCTGCCGGTCGAGCGCTACGCGCAGATCCTCGGCGAGCTGAAGCCGGCCTTCATCCACCACCCGGAGAGCAAGCGCCTGATCCGCGCGCTGCTGGCCGATCTCGGCTGCGAGCCTTCGCGCACCTACTTCGACGTCCCGCGGCTGCGCTCGTCGACGCCCGGCGGCTACCTCACCACCGGAATCGCCTACGCCTTCCATCCGCACCGCGACACCTGGTACTCGGCGCCGCAGTGCCAGCTCAACTGGTGGCTGCCGGTCAACGAGCTGTCCGCGAACAACGGCCTCGGCTTCCACCCGCAGTACTGGACGCGGCCCATCAAGAACGGGTCGCGCTCCTACAACTACGCGGAGTGGAACCGCGCGAGCCGCTTCGACGCCGTCAAGCACATCGGCACCGACACGCGCGTGCAGCCGCGCGCCGAGGAGCCCTTCGACTGGTCGGACGAGATCCGGCCGGTCTTCCCGACGAATGGGCTGATCGTGTTCTCGGGGCAGCAGATGCACTCGTCGGTGGAGAACACCAGCGCGCGGACGCGCTTCAGCATCGACTTCCGCACCGTGCACATGGCCGAGGTCGAGACGGGCGGCGGCGCGCCGAACATCGACTCCGAGTGCACCGGGACGACGATGGGCGACTACCTGCGCTGCAGCGATCTCGCGCACGTCCCGCAGCAGTGGATCGACCGCCACGAGCGAGGGTTCGGGCGGTAGCGACCTAACACGCGCGCTCCCGATACCAGGCGATCGTGCGGGCGAGGCCCTCGTCGAGCGAGATGCGCGCCTCGAAGCCGAGGCGCGCCTTCGCCCCGGCGACGTCGGCCGCGCGGACCTGCTCGTCGGGCCGGTCCGGCACGGCGCCGAAGCGCGGCTCCACGCGCGGCGCGATCTCGCGCACGAGCCTCTCGACGATCTCGCGCGTCGAGGTCATGACGCCCGTGGCGAGGTCGATGTCCTGCCCCTCGATGCCCGGGCGCGCGCAGGCGAGCAGGAAGCCGTCGACCACGTCGTCCACGTAGATCCAGTCGCCGACCCAGCGGCCGCTGGCGAGCTTCGGCGACGTGCCGCGCAGCAGCGAGAGGATCACGTGCGGCACCAGCTTGTCCACGTGCTGGTTCGGGCCGTAGGCCATGAATGGGCGCAGGATCACCGCGGGGACGCCGTAGAGCTTGTGGAACATGCGCGCGTAGGCGTTGCCCGCCCACTTCGCCACGGCGTAGGGAGAGCTCGCGACGCCGTCGCCCGCAGCGGCCAGCGGCTCGGTCAAGGAGCCCGTCACCACGAGGCGTCGGCAGCCGACCTCCGCCGCCGCCGACAACAGGTTCACCGTGCTCCCGAGCAGGCTCTGGAACGCGGGCAGGACCAGCTCGGCCGACGGCGCAGCCGACACCTGTCCCGCGAGGTGGAAGACGAAGTCCGGACGCAGCTCGCGCAGCAGCGCCCGCGCCTCGCCCTCGTGCGCGAGATCGCCGCGGTGCCAGCGCAGGCGCGCCTCGCCGCCCTCGCGCGCGCTGCGCGACGTCGCGTGGACCTCCGCGCCCTCCGCGAGGAGGCGCCGCACGAGGTGCGAGCCCAGGAAGCCGCTCGCGCCCGTCACCAGGGCCGTCGCGCCCTTCACTGCGTCTCGCCGCGATCGGGATCCCGCTCGCCGCCGACCCGTTCCAGCCAGATCTCGCGCCAGTAAGACGGAATGGCGCGCGGGCAGTTGAGGCGCCGGTTGGCGTACTCGGAGCGGCAGAACACGCCGTCCAGCATGACACAGGACTGCTTCATCTCGAGCATCTTCCCGGTCGGCTCGTCGATGATGCGGGTCACGAGCTTCCGCACCCGGACGACGCGATTGCAGTGGGGCGCCATCTCCTGCGGATCGAAGCTGAGGCCCCGGTTGCGGCCCCTCGGATCGAGCGTCCGCTGGATCTCCGCCTGCGACTTGATGCGGACGAGCTCGCCGGGCCGGAGGTCGAGCACGCCGCTCGGCGTGCGTTGGCCGGCCGGGATGCCGGGCTCGAGGTAGGGGCTCGGCCGGCCCGTCAACGCGATGTGCGCCCGCTCGTGGATCCATTTGAAGACGCGATAGCCGAGCGGCACCCGCGGCAGCAGCCAGCGGAGCCACGCGAGCACGAGCACGCGCAGGACCGCGGAGGCCGAGCGGTTGCCGGTGCGGACGTCGTACCAGTACTGGCGGACATCCCATGTGGAGAGCGGCGCGGTGAAGTCGAGGAGCTCGGTGGCCTGGCAGGCGTAGCGGACCTCGGGATCGCGCTCGCCGACGCGCCGCGTATGGCGCTGGAGATCTTCCTCGCTGCACGCCGCCCCGGACGTCGCCGCTGCGCTCGCGCCGGTCTCGCCGACGCGCTTCAGCCACGCATCCCTCCAGAAGAGCGTGCACTCGGCCTGGCAGCCGCCGTGCGCGGATCCGTCGCAGAAGCCGCCCTCCAGGTGGACCGACGCCTCGAGGCGCCGCCCGGTCCAGCTCTGCTTCGCCGTGTCGCAGGTCTTGTGCGCGACCGCGCGCACCCGGAACTGGCGCCCGCACAGGGCGAGCATCTCCGGCATGAGCGGCATGCCGTCCAGACGGCCGTGCGCGTCGAGCGTCGCGAGGATCTCCGCCTTGCTGCGGACCTCGACGAGATCGCCGACACGGAATCGGGAGAGCTTCCAGCCCATCACTCGACCTGATCGGCCGCCCGGGCGGTTCGCCTTCGTGCGGCGGCGAGACGCGACACCGCGAGCGCTATGGCGAAGGCCGCGAGCCTGCGCCGCCTCCCGCGCGCCCATCGACGGATCTGCCGCATGCGATCACCTATCTGCGCCGCCGGCGCAGACCGGCGCGCGCGGCGCCCAGCAGGCCGCTCGCCAGCGCCAACGCGCCGAGCGCGTGGAGCGCCGGCACCTCGGGCGACGCCGTCACGCTGATCGAGACGCTTGCGGCGTCGCTCGGCGCACCGTCCGCGTCGCGGACGGTGTAGCTGAACGAATCGCTCGTGCTCGGGCCGCCGTCGTGCGTGTAGGTGACCGAGCCGCCGTTCTCGATCTGGACGCTGCCGTGCGAGGGCTGCGTGGCGATCTCGATCGAGGCGAGATTCAGCGGGCCCTCGGCGTCGAGGTCGTTGGCGGTCAAGGGGATCAGCACGCTGCCGCCCTCGACGACGCTGGCGGAGTCGGGCGCGGCGACGGGCGGGTCGTTCACGGGCGTCACCGTCACGGAGACGCTGGCCGCGTTGCTCGGGACGTTCGCTGCGTCGCGAATCGTGTAGGTGAAGGCATCGGCGGTCGTCTCGCTGCCGTCGTGCGTGTAGAGAACCTCGCCGCCGCCCTGGACCGCGACCTCGCCGTGCGCGGGACCGCTGGCGACCTGGATCGAGCCGAGGTTCAGCGCGCCCTCCGGATCGCCGTCGTTGGCGGCGACGTCGATCGCGGTCGACTGGCCCTCGGCGACGCTGCCGGCGTCGGC
>DASUFZ010000322.1:0-2589 GCA_036274295.1 Myxococcota bacterium | reverse complement strand
AGAAGACGGAGCTCGTGCACACGCTCAACGGCACGGCCGTCGCGATCTCGCGCGCGCTGATCGCGCTGCTCGAGAATCACCAGCGCGCCGACGGCTCCATCGGGATCCCGCGCGCGCTGCGGCCATATTTCGGGAAGGACGCGATCGGACCGCGCTAGCGGCCCGTTTCGCCACACGCTCCGGGTCGGCTTGTAACCATTACCTGCCACCGCGCGTTCGCTCGTCCCCACTTCTCCGGAGAGAACTCTCCGAAGAGAACCGAGGGCGACGCATGTCTCTACTTCACATGGTGAAGTCCGGGTCGGCACGGTTCGATCCGACGGATGCTCCGCTGGCCGCGCAGCCGGAGCCGACGAAGTCCGACGTGCGCAGCTTCTGGAACCGTGCATCGTGTGGCGAGGTCTACGCGCAGGGCGGCGACTTCGCCATGCGGATGCGCGAGGCGGAGCGCACGCGTTACGCGCTCGAGCCGTACATCCCCCTGTTCGCCGACTTCGGGTCCGGCAAGGAGCGCGACGTCCTCGAGATCGGCGTCGGCATGGGCTGCGACCATCTCCAGTGGGCGCGCTCGCATCCGGGCCGCCTTTGCGGCATCGACCTCACGCCGCGCGCGATCGCGTGGACCCGCGAGCATCTCGCACTCCACGGTCTCATCTCCGAGCTCGAGGTGGGCGACGCGGAGGCGCTGCCCTACCTGGAGGGAAGCTTCGACCTCGTCTACTCGTTCGGCGTACTGCACCACTCCCCCGACACGCCGCGCGCGATCGAGGAAGTACGCCGCGTGCTTCGCCCGGGCGGCCGCGCGCGCATCATGATCTACCACCGCGTGTCGCTCACCGTGTTGATGCTCTGGGCGCGCTACGCGCTGCTCGCGGGGCGTCCGCTGCGCTCGCTCGACGAGATCTGCGCCGAGCACCTGGAGAGCCCCGGCACCAAGGCGTACTCGGTGCGCGAAGCGCGCGCGCTGTTCGCGAGCTTCTCGCGCGTGCGCGTCGGCGTCCAGCTCAACCACGGCGATCTGCTCGCGGGAGCGGTCGGTCAGCGTCACCGCGGCGCGCTGCTCGCGCTCGCGCGCCGCCTGTGGCCGCGCCGCGCGCTGCGCCTCCTGGCGCCGCAGCTCGGTCTCTACCTGATGATCGAGGCGACGAAGTAGAGGCTACGAGTCGCCGCCGCAGCCGTACGTCATCCCGATCCGCCCCCAGCGCATCTCGTTCCACAGGAGGCGCACCCAGGTGAGCGGATTCAGCATCGCGGCCCAGCTCTCCTGGTTGTTCCACGACCAGTAGTTGACGATGACCGGACCCTTCAGCTCCTCGCGCCGCACGGTGCCCCAGGCGCGGCTGTCGTTGCTGTTGTCGCGATTGTCGCCGAGGAAGAAGTAGCGGCCGGGCGGGACGGTGAAGGGCTGGTTGTGCAGGCCCGGCATGCGCGGGTGGTCGAGCACCTCGTGCGTGCAGCCGGGCAGCGCCTCGTCGTAGACCTTGTACTCGCGTCCGCCCTCGTCGAGGAAGGTGCGGCCGGTGTCCTCCCACGGGACGCGCTGGTCGTTCACGTAGAAGACGCCGTCGCGGTACTCGACCTTGTCGCCCGGCAGGCCGGCGATGCGCTTCACGAAGCCCTCGGCCGGATAGTCCGGACACTCGTCGAGCGGGCAGATCTGGCCGGGCCCGCGGCGTCCGAGCGCGAAGACCGCGATCTCGCCGCGCCGCGGGTCGCGCAGCGCCGGCAGGCGGATGTCCGTGAACGGGATCTTGGAGCCGTAGACGAACTTGTTGACGAAGACGTGGTCGCCGATCAGCAGGGTCGGCAGCATGGACTCGGAGGGGACGTAGTACGACTCGATCACCATGGCGCGGATCAGCAGCGCGATGGCGATCGCGAGCGCGACCGGCCCGACCTGGTCCCAGACGCGCCGCGCCAGGGACGCCGGCGCCTCCGCCTCGACGTCGGTCGGCTCGTCGATCGGTCCCCTGCGTCCTTCGAGCGCCACTCCTCACCCCGCTTGATCCGGACAGGCGCGCAAGGTTAGGTTCGGCCCACCAGAAAAGCCCGTCTTTCCGGAGGCCCCCCATGCTCTCCCGCTTCGACGACTATCCGATCCACCAGACGGCCGAGCCGGTCGCCCACACGGCCAACAGCGACCGCAACGCCTACGACCGCTACTGGTTCAACGGCTACGCCGACGACGGCGAGTTCTACTTCGGCGTCGGCATGGCGGTCTACCCGAACCGGGGGATCGTCGACTGCGGCTTCTCGATCGTGCGCGGCGGCGAGCAGCACGCCTTCCACGCCTCGCGCCGCGCCGGCGATCCCTCCGACACGACGTGCGGCCCCTTCCGCATCGTCATCGAGGAGCCGATGCGGCGCGTGCGCGTCGTCATCGACGAGAACGAGACGGGCATCGCGTGCGATCTCCTCTTCGACGCGCGCACGGCGTGCATCGAAGAAGGCCGCCAGACCACGCGCGTCGACAACCGCCTCATGATGGACGCGACCCGCTTCGCGCAGTTCGGCCGCTGGCAGGGGGAGATCCGCTACGCGGGCCGGCGCCTGCCGGTGGAGGCTGCGCGCGTGTACGGCACCAAGGAC
>DASUFZ010000321.1:0-2966 GCA_036274295.1 Myxococcota bacterium | reverse complement strand
GCGGTCCGCTCCACTCGGAGGATTCGCCATGGCCGAGCCGGCCAGCATCGTTCAGGAAGGCGTGGACCGCGTCCGCGCCGCATTCGGTTCCATCGAGGACGAGTTCGGTCGCGTCCAGCGCCGCGTGCGCGCGCGCCGGCGCGATCTCGAGAAGCAGCTCAAGAGCGGCCGCAAGGATCTCGAGAAGCGCACGCGCAAGCTGCGCTCCGAGGTGCTCGGCAGCCCCGCGCTGAAGCGCCTCGATTCCCTGCGCAAGGACGTCCAGCAGCAGCTGACGGACACCGCCGACAACCTGCTGCGCCTGCTCCAGATCGCGTCGCGCAGCGACGTCGAGCGCATCGACCGCAAGCTCTCGCAGATCTCGCGCAAGCTCCGCGAGATCGAGGAGACGCGCGGCAGCCGCTCGCACTCGCACCACTCGGAGTCGGCGAGCGCCTAGCTCCCTGTCTGTCTCTCCAACGTAAGTCGGACCGGAAGGCCCGGCGGCGAGAGCCGTCGGGCCTTTCCCTTTTGATCTAGGCTGAGGCCTCTTTTTTCGGAGGCCCCCCATGCCCGAGTTCCAGGGCGTCGACTTCCTGCGCCTCGACGAGCTCCTCTCCGACGAGGAGCGCATGGCGCGCGACGCGGTGCGCGAGTTCGTCAGCCGCGACTTCCTGCCGCTCGTGCAGAAGCACGTGCGCCAGGACGGCTCCTTCCCGATGGAGCTGGTGCCGCGCATCGCCGAGCTCGGCCTCTTCGGCGCGAACCTCCACGGCTACGGCTGCGCCGGCATGAACAACGTCGCCTACGGGCTCGTGATGCAGGAGCTCGAGCGCGGCGATTCGGGGCTGCGCTCCTTCGCGTCGGTGCAGGGCGGGCTCGTCATGTACCCGATCTACAGCTACGGCTCCGACGCCCAGAAGGACCGCTGGCTGCCCGCGCTCGCGTCGGGCCGCGCGATCGGCTGCTTCGGGCTGACCGAGCCCGACGCCGGCAGCCACGTCTCGGCGATGCGCACGAAGGCGGTGCGCCACGGGGATCGCTGGCGCATCTCCGGCACGAAGCGCTGGATCACGAACGGCACCCTGGCCGACGTCGCGGTCGTGTGGGCCGCGACCGACGACGGCGTGCGCGGCTTCCTGGTCGAGAAGGGCCAGCGCGGCTTCGAGTCGCGCGACATCAAGGGTAAGTTCTCGCTGCGCGCGTCCGTCACGTCGGAGCTCTTCCTCCAGGACGTCGAGGTCTCGGAAGAGAATCGCCTGCCGAAGGCCGCGGGCCTGAAGGCGCCGCTCTCCTGCCTGACGCAGGCGCGCTACGGGATCGCCTGGGGCGCGATCGGCGCGGCGATGGCCTGCTACGACGAGGCGCTCCGCTACGCGAAGGAGCGCGCCGTGCAGGGCGGCCCGCTCGCCGGCAAGCAGATCACGCAGGAGAAGCTCGTCTACATGCTCACCGAGATCACCAAGGCGCAGCTGCTCGCCTTGCGCCTCGGCCGCATCAAGGACGAGGGAAACCTCGACCCGGTGATGGTCTCGATGGCCAAGCGCAACAACGTCGACGTCGCGCTGACGATCGCGCGCATGGCGCGCGACCTGCTCGGCGCCAACGGCATCGTCGACGACTACCAGGCCATGCGGCACATGGTGAATCTCGAGACGGTGCGGACCTACGAGGGCACGCACGACGTGCACACCCTGATTCTCGGGGAGTACATCACGGGGATCAGGGCTCTCTGAGCCCTGATCCCCGTGTCAGGATCCTTAGGCGCCCCGCCCGTTCTCCAACGCCAGCGCCTGCTGGGCGCGGCGCGCCGCCTCGGCGACGTCGCCGCCGCACGACGCGAGCAGCGATTCCGCGCGCGCCTGGTCGAGCCGTCCGAGCTCCATCAGGATGCGCACCGCGCGGTCCTTCAGCTTCGCCGAGACCGGCCGGATCTGCGACATCAGGTTCCCCGACACGCAGCCGAGTCGGACCATCACGGTGGTCGAGAGCAGGTGCAGCACCATCTTCTGCGCCAGGCCGCCCTTCATGCGGGTCGAGCCGGCGATCACCTCGGGGCCCACGCGCAGCACGATGGCGATCTCGGCCGCCTCGGCGAGCGGCGAATCCTCGGCGCACGTGATCGCGATCGTGCGCGCGCCGACCTCGTGGGCGACCTCCAGCGCGCCGAGCGCGTAGGGCGTCGTGCCGGAGGCGGAGATCGCGACGACGGCGTCGCCCGCGGAGAGCCCGCGCTCGCGCAGCTCGAAGATCGCGCGCTCGGGATGATCCTCGGCGCCCTCCATCGCGCGCAGCAGCGCGCGCTCGCCGCCCGCGAGCAGCGCCTGCACGCGGTCGGGCGGCATGCCGAAGGTCGGCGGGATCTCGGCGGCGTCGATCACGCCGAGGCGCCCGCTCGTGCCGGCGCCGACGTTGAACCAGCGGCCGCCGCCCGCGAGCACGACGCCGAGGATCTCGGCCGCCTCGACGATCTGCGGCAGCGCCTCGCCCACGGCCGCGTGCGCGTTGCGGTCCTCGTCGTGGATCGCGCGCACGATGCGGTCCGCGCTCCAGCGATCGATGTCGCGCGTCGCCTCGTGAACGGCTTCGGTGGCCGGTCGCTTTCCCATCGTCATGTCGTTTCGGCTCTCCGGTCCGCCGCGTGACCGGATTCTACGCCGGTGGCTCCGGAGGCCCTGATCTAGCATGCGCAGGTGGCCTTCCTCGTGGCGCAGAAGGCGCTCGAACGCCTCGAATGGTCAGCGCTTCTCGCGCGGCTCGGCGCACACCTGCGCACGCCCGCCGCGCTGGCCCGGCTCGCGGATCCGGCCGCGCTCTTCGAGGCGACGCGCGCCGGCGTCCTCGACCGCCTCGCCGAGACGGGCGAAGCGCGCGCGCTGCTCGCCGCCGGCGAGGCGCCGCCGCTCGAGGGCGTCGCGGACGTCGCCTCCGCGCTCGACCGCGCGCGCAAGGGCGGCGCGCTCGACCCGCGTGAGCTCTACGAGCTC
>DASUFZ010000320.1:0-7783 GCA_036274295.1 Myxococcota bacterium | reverse complement strand
CAGATGATCGCGTTCGTGAGCAAGCGCTGGCCCGTCGACCCCGCGCGCATCCTGGTGACGGGCCTCTCGGACGGCGCCACCTACAGCCTTCTCTACGGGCTGCGCGCGAGCGCGCCGTGCAGCGCCATCGCACCCGTGTCGGGCGTGCTGCATCCGATGAACTTCGCGAACGGGAACATGCAGCGCGCGCGCGGGCGCAGGATCCATCTCGTGCACGGGGGGCTGGACTGGCTCTTCCCGGTCGGCCTCGCGCGGGCGGCCGCCGAGGAGCTGGAGCGCGCCGGCGCCGCGCTCGTCTACCGCGAGATCGAGGATCTCTCCCACACCTATCCGCGTGAGGAGAACGACTCGATCCTTCGCTGGTTCGACCCGGCGCTCGCGCTGCCCACGGCGGCTGGCGCGGGGTAGCGGCGGGGCGCGATTCGCGCGTTAAGCTGCGGCCCACATCAGGCAGGAGAAGGCGCAATGAGGAAGGCTTGCATCGTCGGTCTGTTGGGTGCGCTCGTCGCCCTGGCACTCGGCTGTGGCAGCAGCGAAGAGGAGAAGACCGCGGCGACGCCGTCGCCCGCCGGCTCCCAGGCCACCCCGGAAGTGCTGAACGAACGCTACTCGCCCGAGAAGAAGGCTGCGCGGCTCGCCGCGCACCCCCCCGCGCAGATCAAGCAGGGCGAGCTGCCGGAGAGCTTCCCCGCCGACATCCCCGTCTATCCCGACTCCCAGCCGAAGACCTCGATGATGGTCGGCGGGAGCGGCCTGTTCCTGCTCACCACGAACGCGCCGGTCGCGGACGTGCTCGCGCACTATCGCGAGCAGCTCGCCTCGCAGGGCTGGACCGTCGATGGCGTCACCGAGGGTGCGGGCGGCACGAAGGCGTCCGTCAAGGCGCACAAGGACTCGCGCCAGACGACCGTCAGCATCTCGCAGGCCAAGGACGGCGCCGGCACCGAGATCGGCATCGCGCTGAAGGGTGCGAGCTAGCCGCCGCTCCTCAGATGTGGAGCGTGCGGTCGTAGGCGGCGAGCACGGCCTCGTGCATCGTCTCCGAGAGCGTCGGGTGCGGGAACACGGCCTGGATCAGCTCCGCCTCCGTCGCCTCGAGTGAACGCGCCAGGCCGAAGCCCTGGATCATCTCGGTGACCTCGGCGCCGACCATGTGCGCGCCGAGCAGCTCGCCGGTCGCGGCGTCGAAGACCGTCTTCACCTGGCCTTCCTTCTCGCCGATCGCGATGGCCTTGCCGTTGCCCTGGTACGGGAAGCGCCCGACCCGGACCGTGTAGCCGGCTTCGCGCGCCGCGCGCTCCGTGAGCCCCACGCTCGCGACCTGCGGCCGCGAGTAGGTGCAGGCCGGGATGCGCGAGCTGTCGAGCGGATGCGCGTCGGGGTAGCCGGCGATGCGCTCCACGCAGGCGACGCCCTCGTGCATGGCCTTGTGCGCGAGCATCGGCGGGCCGGCGACGTCGCCGATCGCGTAGATGCCCGGCGCGTCCGTGCGGCACCACTCGTCGACCGCGATGTGGCCGCGCTCGATGCGCACGCCGAGCGCCTCGAGCCCGAGGTCCTCGACATTGCCCGTGACGCCGACGGCGAGGATCGCGCGCTCGGCCTCGAAGCCGAGCGTCTGGCCGTTGGCCTGCGCGACGCGCGCGACGACGCCGTCGCCGCGCACCTCGAGCGCCTCGAGCTTCGCCGCCGTGTGGATGCCGATGCCGCGGCGCTCGAAGGCGCGCTGCGCGAACGCGGAGATCTCCTCGTCCTCGGCCGGCAGGATGCGCGGCAGGATCTCGACGACGTTCACCTCGGCGCCGAGATCGGCATAGAAGCTCGCGAACTCGATGCCGATCGCGCCCGAGCCGATCACCACGAGCGAGCGGGGCATCGACGTCGGGATCATGGCCTCGCGGTAGGTCCAGACGCGGTCGCCGTCCGGCACGATGCCCGGCAGACTGCGCGCGCGTGCGCCCGTCGCGACGATGATGTGCGGCGCGCGCAGCTCCTGCGCCTCGCCCTCGCCTTCCACGCGCAGCACGCCCGGTCCGACGAGGCGCGCGCTGCCGGCGTGCACCTCGACCTTGTTCTTCCGCATCAGATGCGCGACGCCCTTCGAGAGCCGCTCGGCGACGGCGCGCGAGCGCGCGATCACGCGCGAGAAGTCCACGCGCACCTCGCCGACCTCGAGTCCGAAGTCCTTCGCCTCGGCGATGGCGTGGCGCAGCTCCGCCGTGCGCAGCAGCGCCTTGGTCGGGATGCAGCCCCAGTTGAGGCAGATGCCGCCGAGCTCCGCGCGCTCGACCAGCGCCGTGGAGAGGCCGAGCTGGCGCGCGCGGATGGCGGCGACATAGCCGCCCGGTCCGCCGCCGATCACGATGCAGTCGTAGCTCTTGCCGCTCACGTTCCCTCCGACGGCCGCGAGCCCGCATCGGGCGCCGCGGCCGGCTGCTTGAATCCTCCGCGACACAGATCGGGACCGCGCAGGGCCAGCCCCTCCTGCACCGCGCGCTCGCCGACGACGAGGCCGCGCACCTCGTCGCCGCACGCGAAGCGGTAGTACGGCGCCGTCGTCACCGCGGCCGGCCCGCCGTCCGTCGCGTACGGGAGCCGGACCCGGTAGCGACCGTCCGCGCCTGCCGCCACCTGCGTCTGGTACAGGAACGCGCGCCCGCGATTCGTCCGCAAGGAGAGCGCCACCTCGAGGGGGGCGCCCGGCGCCGCGCGGCCCGACACCTCGGCGCCGGCCACGCGCTCGAAGAGCTTGTAGACGGGCGGCGCCTCGGGATCGCCGAAGTCGCGGCCGAGCGTCTCGAACACGAGCCGGTGCTGCGCGAGCGCGGGCACGACGACCGCGCCTCCGGCGTCGCGCGCCTGCGAGCCGTCGAGCGCGAAGAGCGCGTGGAAGAGCGAGCCGTCCTCGGGCGCGCGCTCGAGGAAGCTCGGGAAGCGGTGCGCCACGACGTAGCGGATGCGGCGCCGCGCGAGCTCCGGCGCGATCTCGTCTTCGCGCGACTGGTAGGCGCGCTCCGCGAACGCGAACGACTCGGGTCCGAGATCGTCGCCGAAGTTGTCGACCACGGTGGGACGTCGGCCCGCGTGCTCGATGATGTGGCCCAGGAACCAGGGCGCGAGCACGCCGTACTCCGGCGCCTGCGAGGGATCGAGCCAGCCCGCGGTCGGCGGCGTCGCCCGATCGAGCTGGAGCGCGAGCTCGAGGCCCGCGTGGTCGAAGCCGAAGACGCCGGTGACCCACTGCGGGGCGCCGCGCAGGGCGTTCCACTCGTTGGCGAGCGCGCGCACGTAGCTGCGGAACGACGGCAGGAGCATCAGCGCGACGAGCGCGGCCACTGCGGCGCGCGCGCGCAGCGGCGAGCCGAGCCGCGGACGGAGCATCGCGCCGAGCTCGCGCGCCGCGAGCCCGAGCGAGAGCGCGATGCCGATGCACGCCGTGTCGAAGAAGCGCCGCTGGAGGAGCGTCACGGCGTAGAGCCCGGCCGTGAAGCCGAGCACGAGCCAGGCGCGCGCGCGCTCGGGGCGTCCGCGCAGCCGCCACGCGAGCCAGGCGCCCGCGAGCGGGAAGAAGAGCCCGAAGAGCGAGAGGCGGCTCGCGGCGATCGCGACGTTGAAGTGCCCGTCGTCGAAGAGCAGCGGCTGCGACTCCGCCACGTGCGACTGGAAGCTCTCGCGCTTGGCGAGCCAGCGCCACGCGTCGGCGACGCCGGCGCGGACGTCGGGGAGCGCGACGAGGAGCGCCAGGGTGACGACGACGCCGATGCCGGCGAAGACCGCGAGCCGCGCCGGCGGCGTGCGCACGTCGCCGCGCCAGGCGAACGCGCAGCCGAGCCAGATCGCGAAGGCCGTCGCGAAGAGCAGCGGCTGGAAGGTCGTCAGCACGACCGGCGAGAGATCGCCCCACTGCGGCCACACGTTCCCGAGCGTGAGCGGCGCGATCCACAAGGTGGCGACGAGGTAGGCCGTGGCGCGCCGGAATGCGAAGCCGCGCGCGTCGTCCGCGTCGGCGCGCGTGACGGCGAAGGCGAGCGCGCCGACCTCGATCAGCGCGGCGTGCAGCACGCCGCCCGGCCACGTGGCCAACGTCGCGGCGATCGCGGTGCCGCACACGAGCGCCGAGCGCCAGGCGGCCGCGCGCAGGCGCGACTCCTCCCATTGCATCCAGGCGAGCGTGCTGCCGAGCAGCCAGGCCGCGACGAGCCCGAGCGCCGCATGGTGATCGAGGAAGCCGATCTGCGAGTACCAGTAGTGCCCCGACACGAAGCAGAGGACGACGCCCGCCGCGAGTCCGGCGAGGTCGCCGAAGTGGCGGCGGCCGATCCGCCACACGAGCACGACGGTCACCGCCCCGAGCAGCGGCGGCAGCCACATGGCGAGACGCTCGAGGCGCAGCAGCCAGTCGGGCTGCGGGGGGTGCGCGAAGAGGCCGAGCAGCGCGGCCGCCGCGGTGTCGAAGACCGGCGTCCAGATCGGCTTCGCGCCGCCCGGGAAGCTCAGGTAGCGGTCGAACTCGAGCACGTCTCCGGACGACGCGATGCCGTACGCGATGCGGCGCAGGTGGTACCAGCTGTCGGGATCCACCGGCAGCACGCGCTCGCCCGCGAAGACGTCGCGCCAGTTCGCGGCGCGCACGGCCAGCGCGCAGGCGAAGAGCGCGAGCGGCGGCACGAGGCGGCGCAAAGCGCGCCGACCTTAACGCATCGGCGTTATCCTGCGGCGCCCTGGCTTCGCGAAACCCCATGCGTCCGCCTCGCGCAGACCTGTCGGCGCGCGCCGCCTTCCTCGGCTGCGCCCTCGCGCTGGCGCTCGGCGCCGCGCTGCGCCTGCCCGGCCTGGGCACGGATCTCTGGCTCGACGAGATCTGGAGCGTCGTGCGCGTGGAGGGGCTCCATTCACCGCTCGGCGTCTTCACGCAGCTCCACGACTCGAACAACCACTACCTGCAGTCGCTCTGGCTCTACGCGGTGGGCGACGCACCTGCGTGGCTGCTGCGCCTGCCGTCCTTTCTGGCCGGCAGCGCGACGATCTTCGTGGCGGCGGCGCTCGGCTGGCGCCGCGGGCGCCTCGAAGCGCTGCTCGCCGCGTGGCTCGTCGCCCTCTCCTTCGCCCTCGTCCACTTCTCCTCCGAAGCGCGCGGCTACGCGGGCGTCGTCTTCTTCGCCCTGTGCGCGCAATGGATCCTGGAGGCGGACCTGCCCGCGCCGCGCCGCAGCCGCGCGGCGCTCTTCGGGGCGTGCGTCGTCGCGGGCTTCCTCGCGCAGCTGATCTTCGTCTTCTACTGGGCCGCCGCCGCGGCCTGGATGCTCTGGCGCTGGCGCGCGTTGCCGCCGCGCACGCTCGCGCTGCGCATGCTGGAACGCCACGCGCCGGCGCTCGCCGCGCTCGCGCTGCTCTACGCCGTCGACCTGCGCGCCCTCGTGGTCGGCGGCGGCGACCCGACCGACGTGCTGCTGCTCGTCGCGCAGTCGATCGGCTGGACTCTGGGGCTGCCGATCGCGCGCGCGCGCGCCGTGCCCGACGCGCTTCTCGCGCTCGCGCTCGTCGCCGCGGGCCTGACCTTGCGCGCGCGCCGCGGCGACGACTCCTGGATCGCGCTCGCGTGGACCCTCGTGCTCCCGGTCGCCGTCTTCGCGGCGCTCCGCCCGCAGATGATCCCCTTCCGCTACTTCCTGATCGGCAGCGGGTTCGCCCTGCTGCTCTGTGCCGAGCTCGCGGCGGCGGGGCTGCGCGCCGGCGGCGTGCGGCGCGCCGTGGCGATCGCTGCGCTGCTGCTCTTCGCGCTCGGCAACGCCGCGCATTGGCGCGCCTTCACGGAGAAGGGGCGCGGCCACTTCCGCGAGGCGCTGATGGCGATGGCGGCCGCGACACCCGGCGACGTCATCGCCGTCGCCAGCGACCACGACTTCCGCAACCGCCTCGTCCTCCAGTACTACGCGCGCGAGCTGCCCGACGGGAAGCGCCTCGCGTACGTCCCGCGCAGCCGCTTCCGCATGCAGCCGCCCGAGTGGCTGATCCGGCACGCGCCGTCGCGGCCTGCGCAGCCGGCGCAGCGCATCGCGGTGGACGGCACCGCGTACCAGCTCTTCGCCGAGTACGACCACGCGGCGATCTCGGGCTTCTACTGGGCCGTCTATCGCAAGGAGTAGGGCTACGGGCGCGCCTTGCGCTTGACCTTCTTCAGGACGATCTCGCCGAGCACGACGCCCTGCGGCTTGCTCTTGTCCGCGGAGAGCGACTCGACGCTCGGCAGCGCGGCGACCAGCGAGGCCAGCCGCTTCGACGCCTCGGCCGGGATCTCCTCGAAGCGCAGGCCGAAGCCGCGCGTGCCGTCGGTCCGCACCACGCGCGCGAGCACGACGAGCGGATCGCCGAGGTCGGGGCCGTAGAGCGCCACGTGGAGCTTCTCGCCCGGCTTGAGCAGCGGGTGCGGCTCGACGCTCATGCCGCCCATCGAGAGATCGCGGCCGACCAGGGTGTGCGTGACCCGGCTCTCGCCCGGGTCGATCGCCACGACCTCGCGGCCGAGCGCGACGCGCGGCGCGAGGCGGCGGTCGTAGCCCGGTCCCTCCGCCGCGGCCACAGCGGGCGCTGCCTGCGGCGGCTTCAGCGGCAGCCCCTTCTTCTGCGCGTCCTCGAGCCCGCGCGCGGCGAGGCGCGCCGGCAGCGGCGTGTGCGAGGGACCCTTCTCCAGCGGGCGCGGCGCCGAATCGCCGCGCGTCGTCGCGGGTCCGGCGGCGCAGCCCGCGAGCACGAGGTCGAGGTGCGCCCGCGCGCGGCGCGACAGGTTTTCGAAGGCGACCGCGACGGACGGCGGCGTGCCGCCGAGATCGCGGCGCGGCAGATCGCGCCGCACGACGCGGCCGCGCAGCTTCACCGTGCGCTCGCCGCCGCGCTCGAGCGGCACCTTCAGCGCGATGCGCTGTCCGATGCGCAGGGTCTCGCGCAGCAGCAGCCGGCAGCCCTCGCTCGAGACCTCGGCCATGTTGCAGCGGCCCATGCGCAGGCCCATGCGCCAGCGCACCTCGCCGCCATACGAGAAGCGCGACGCGCGGCGCTGCTCGCGGCCGCGGAAGAGGATCTGCGCGAAGAGCAGGCGCAGCGCCTCCGGATGCACGGGGCGGCGCACGACGAAGTGGAAGCCGCGGCGCAGCATCGCGGTCGTCACGGTCGCGGTGTCGCCGTCGCCGACCGCGACGCGCACGACGCCCGGACGATCGAGCCCGGGCGGCAGCTCGGAGGTGAGGCCGAGCTTCACGGTCGTGACGAAGAGACGGCCCGGCAGCTCCCACGGCTCGAGCATCGCGAGATCCGCGGGCCACACGCGCATCGGCGGCTCGCCGAGCCGATAGAGCAGCGCGGCGACGTCGTCGAGCTCACCCGAATCGCACAGCACGGCCTCGGGGCCGAGGCGCGGCTGGAGCGTCTTCTCGGCTTCGCTCTCGAGCTCGTTCTCGGGATCGGCCGTCGAGTTGTAGAGCCACGCGAAGTCGGCGGCCTTGTTCTGCGTGCGCGTCGCGGCCGCTCGTCCGCCCGGCTTCGTGGGGTCCTCTGCTGCCATGCTGCCTCGCTCCGCGTGCGCCGAGCCCTATGCAGCGGCCGCCCCGACTCGTTTCTTGACGTTCCCCCGCTGACGTACGCAGAGCGACCGGGTTAGGCTGCCGCACCCGAAAAGCCGGGCGTCACGAAAGGATCCCTTCTCATGTTGCGCATCAGCTTCCGCGCGTCGTGCGCGCTCTCGCTCGCGCTGCTCTGCCTGTTATCCGCGGCGCCCGTCCAGGCGGAC
>DASUFZ010000319.1:0-14118 GCA_036274295.1 Myxococcota bacterium | reverse complement strand
GCGCTCGCCCTTCCTCACGGCCGAGGGCTTCGGCGTCGAGGAGATCATCGACCCGCGCGACACGCGGCCGCTGCTGGTCGAGTGGGCGCGCCGCGCCTACGAGCTGGTCGACGCGGAGCTCGGCGAGAAGACGCGGGGCCTCCGGCCTTAGCGCGAGAGCGCTTCCACCCGCGCGAAGAGCGCGTGCACGTCGTCGTGCAGCTCGTCGGCGCGCGTCGCGCGCGCGATGCGCGAGAGCGGCAGCGGGCGGTCGAGCGCGAGGGCGCGGGTCAGTGCGCCCTGCGGCGCCAGCAGGCGCTTGGCGTCGATCTCGCGCCAGGCCGACTCGTCGCGCGGATCGGGCAGCTCGCGCGAGAAGCAGCGTTCGAGGCGGCGGTCGTGCGCGGGGACGCCGAGCGCGCGCCGGATCGCCGCGGGCACGACCAGGTAGCTCTCGATGTGGCGGCGACCCCAGGTGAAGAACTCGAGGTCGAAGCCGTTCGGGTCGGGCGGCGCGCCGCTGCCGTCGTCGCGGTCGAGCACGCAGAGGGCGCGCGCGCCGGGGACGCCGGCGAGATGGCGCTCGAAGTGGTCGAGCGCGCGGGAGGGCTGACGCCCGCCGAGGATGACCGCGCTGCCGAGCACGCGGCTCGCGCGCTGCGGGATCAGGCGATGCGCCCAGGCGCGCAGGATGCTGCGATCGCGCGGGCCCTCGACGTAGAGGGTCAAGAGTTCGGCTGCGGCTCTCTGCCGCTGCGGGGCGCCTCCGGAATCGAGCAGCAGCACGGCCGCCTCCAGGTCAGGAGCAAGCGCGCGGGCCCGGGGACTGGAGGTGGATGCGCGGGGCCTCGCGCCGGGGGCACGGTCGCCGAGTCTATAGGTCGCCCGCCGGCCGGGCCAGAACGGCGAGCACCTCGACGTGTGGCGTCTGCGGGAAGAGGTCGAAGGCCGTCACCTGCGCGAGGCTGAGACCGCGCGTGGCGAAGGCGGCCAGGTCGCGCGCCAGGGTCGAGGGCTCGCAGGAGACGTAGACGACCCGCGACGCCGAGCCCGCCGCCAGCGTCTCGACGACGCCGCGAGGCAAGCCCGTCCGCGGCGGGTCGAGCAACAGGGTCTCGGCGTCGCGCACATGCGCGAGCGCGCGCTCGACCGGGGCCTCGATCAGCTCGATGTTGCGCCGCCCTGCCCGTTCGGCGTTGCGGCGCAGGTCGGCGGCGGCGGCGGGCTCGGCCTCGACGGCGACGACGCGCTCGAAGCGACGCGACAGCTCGAGCGTGAAGAAGCCGGCGCCCGCGAAGAGATCCGCGGCGAGGGCGCCCTTGCCCGCCGCGGTCAGCGCGGCCTCGAAGAGCGCGTCGCGGAGCCCCGCGTGCGCCTGGAAGAAGACGCCGGGCGAGATCTCGAGCGCGTCGCTGCCGACGCGCAGGCCGCCGCTCTGCGCGAGCTCGACCTCGCCGTCCTCGGCAGGGGGATCCTTCGCGAGCGCGTGCAGGGCACGGTCGAGCTCGGGCACGAGCACCGGACAGCGGTCGACGGCCTGGAGCGCGTGCGAGTGGCGGCGCCGGTAGCCGACCCGGCCGCCCTCGCAGAGCACGCGCGTGCGACTCCGCCATGCGTAGGGCGTCGGCGACGGGACGATCGCGGGCGGCCCGGACAGCGCGATGCCCGCGATGCGCGTCAGGGCGTCGGCGACGATCGCGCGCTTCGCCTCGAGCTGCGCGCCGTACGCCACGTGCTGCCAGGCGCAGCCGCCGCAGCTGCCGAAGACGGCGCAGACGGGATCGGTGCGCGTGGAGCCGGGCGCGAGCAGCTCGCGCACTTCGGCGCGCGCGAAGCGCTTGCGCTGCTCCGTCAGGCGGACGCGCACGCGGTCGCCCGGCGCCGTGAAGGGCACGAACACCACGCGCCCGTCGCGCGCGCGCGCGACCCCCTCGCCGCTCGAGGCGAGCCGATCGATGGTGAGCTCGAGCTCGATGGCCTTTCTCCTTCGCCTGTATGCTGGCACCCGCCGCGCCCTGGCGGCAGAGGAGTATGGGTGCAGAAGCTCGCGATCGTCGCCCTCGCCTTCGTGCTCGCCGCCTGCTCACAGGAGAAGGTGGAGCTGAGGTCGCAGCCGGAGCCGGCACAGGCGGCGCAGGCGCCTTCGGTCCTGCGCGTCGCCGCCGCGGCCAGTCTGCGCGAGGCGGCGCAGGAGATCGGCGCGCGCTTCGGCGCGGCCGAGCCCGCGATCCGGGTCGAGCTGAGCTTCGGCGCGTCGAGCGAGCTGGCCGCGCAGCTGCGCGCCGGCGCGCCCGTGGACGTGCTGCTCTCGGCCGACGAGGAGATCCCGCGCGCGCTCGAAGCCGAGGGGCTCGGCACCGAGCTGCGTCCCTTCGCGGGCAACCGGCTGGTGGTGATCGCGAGCGTCGCCGCCGCCGACCGCGTCGAGCAGGCCTCCGATCTGACCGGCGACGCCGTGAAGCACATCGCGATGCCCGGACCGGCCGTGCCGATCGGCCACTACGCGCGCGAGTGGCTGACGAAGGTCGGACTCCTGCAAGCGGTCGAGCCGCGCATCGTGCAGACCGAGAACGTCCGCGCGACCCTGGCCGCGGTCGACGCCGGCAACGCCGATGCCGCGATCGTCTACGCGACCGACGCGCGGGTGGCGGCGTCCGCGCGCGTCGCCTTCGAGATCCCGGAGAGCGAGCAGCCGCGCATCGTGTACGTGGCGCTGCGCGCGAGCGCGACGAAGCAGCCCGACACCGCGCGGCGCTTCCTCGCGTTCCTCGGCTCGAACGAGAGCGCGAGCATCCTCCAGGACTCCGGCTTCCCGCCGCCCGGAGCCTCGCCCGCTCCGTGAACGAGGGCGCGCTGGCGGGCATGCTCGCGCTGACCTCGAGGGTGGCGGCCGTCGCCACCCTGCTCGCGCTGCCGCCGGCCGTCGCGCTCGGCTACGTGCTGGCGCGCCACCGCTTCCGCGGCCGCGCGCTGGTGCAGGCGCTCGTCGCGCTGCCGATGGTGCTGCCGCCGGTCGCCGTCGGCCTCGGCCTGCTCTGGCTCTTCGGGCGCCGCGGTCCGCTCGGCGCGCTGCTCGAGGCGCTCGGCATCGAGGTGATCTTCACCTGGTACGCGGCCGTGCTGGCGGCCGCGCTCGTCGGCTTCCCGCTCTTCGCGCGCGCTTGCGAGCAGGCCTTCGCCGCCGTCGACGCGCGCTACGAGCGGGTCGCGCGCTCGCTCGGCGCCTCGCCCATCCGCGCGTTCACGCGGATCACCCTGCCGCTCGCGGGCCGCGGGATCCTGTACGGCGCGCTGCTCGCCTTCGCGCGCGGGCTCGGCGAGTTCGGTGCGACGGCGATCGTCGCCGGCATCATCCCGGGACGCACCGAGACCCTGGCGCTCGGCATCTGGTCGCGCATCCAGATGGGCGACGACGCGGGCGCGCGCGCGTTGTGCGCGGCGTCGTTCGCGCTGGCGCTCGGCGCCATGCTCGTCGCCGAGCTGTGGCTGCGCCGCGAGCCGCCGGCCACGGCGCACGCCGCGCGGCCGTGAGTCCGCGAGACGCCGCGCCCGTCGGTCGCGAGACGTTCGTTCGAGCCCGCGTCGAGCGCGGCGGCTTCGCGCTCGACGTCGAGCTGCGCACCGAAGCGCGCGTCGCGGTGCTCTTCGGACCGTCGGGCTCGGGCAAGACGACGCTTTTCGAGGTGTTGCTCGGCCTGCACGCCGGCTCGCGGCCGACGGTGCGGCTGGCCGGCCGCTGGCTCGACGACCCGGAGCGGCGCCTCTCGACCCGCGTCGAGGCGCGCGGGCTCGGCTGGGTGCCGCAGGAGCCGATGCTCTTCCCACATCTCGACGTCGCCGGGAATCTCCGCTTCGGCGGACCGCGCGCGGGGAGCGGCGGCGCGCGCGCCCTCGCCGACGCGATCGAGGTGCTCGAGCTCGGACCGCTGCTCGCGCGGCGCGTCGACCAGCTCTCGGGCGGCGAGCGCTCGCGCGTGGCGCTCGGACGCGCGCTCGCCTCGGGTCCGCAGGCGCTGCTGCTCGACGAGCCGCTCGCGTCGCTCGATCTGGCGCTGCGCGCGCGCGTGCTGCCGTATCTGCTGCGCGTCCGCGATCACCTCGACCTGCCGATCTTCTACATCACGCACGATCCGGACGAGGCGCAGCTCGTCGGCGAGTGGGTCGCCGTGCTCGACCGCGGCCGCGTCGTCGCCTGCGGCGAGCCGCGCGCGGTGTTGTGGAGCCGCGCCGTGCTGCCGCTCTCCGAGTCGCTCGGGCTCGAGAACGTGATCGAGGCGCGCGTGACCGCGTGCGCGGACGGGGCGGCACGCGTGGCGACGCCATCCGGTGTGGAGCTCTCGGTGCCGGCGCCCGCGCCGCTCGCGGAGGGCGAGCCGGTGCGGCTCGGGCTGCCGGCGCGCGACGTGCTGCTCGCCGCCGAGGCGCCGGGCCGGATCTCCGCGCGCAACGTGCTCGCGGCGCGCGTCGTCGCGGTCGAGCCTGCGGAGGGCGGCGCGCTCGTCCACGTCGACGCCGGCCTGCCGCTGGTCGCGCGGCTGACCCACGAGGCCGTGCGCGCGCTCGAGCTCGCGCCGGGGCGCCCGGTCTACTGCGTCATCAAGGCGCACTCGCTGCGGCGGCTCGCATAGCTCGCGCGTCCTTCAGCGCCCGCGCTGGAAGCTCCCCGCCTTCGGCTCGCGGCGGCCGCACCAGGGACAGAAGCGGAGCTGCGAGCGATCGGTCGGCCAGCGGCAGCGCGGACAGCGGTCCGGCAGGTGCGCGTGCGACCACAGGCGCTTCGTCTTGCGCTTGCACATCGGGCAGTAGCGCATGAACGGCCGCAGCTGGCCGTCGCATCCGGGTGTCGTGCAGCGTCGCGTCGCGGCGGGATCCGGCGGCGGGCGGCGGCCGTTGGCGCGGAAGCGTCCCGCGTAGCACCAGGGACAGAAGCGCCACTCCGGCCGCACGCTGCGCTCGCACTCGGGGCAGACGAGGGCTGCGCGCGTGACCTGCTGGAAGCTGTTGTCGGGCGAGCCGCACCAGGGGCAGTGGATCATCGACTCGGCGATCGGACCCTCGCAGCGGTGACACGCGTAGCGCATGCCGAGCGCGCGCCCGTGCGCGCGCCGGAAGAGCGCCGCCTGCACGGCCAGCGCCGAGGGCGGCGGCGCGGGACGCTTTCGCCGTCGCGCGCGCGGCTGCGACTCGGCTGCCTCGAACGCGCGCTCGAGCGCCTCCGAGAAGGCGACCGCGTCCTCGTAGCGGCGGCGCGGGTCGAAGGCCTGCGCCCGCCGCAGCACCGCGCGCAGCGGCTCGGGGACCTTCGTGTCGAAGCGCGCGCCGTCGGGCGGCGGCCACTCGAAGGGCCACGTCGGCAGCCGGCCGGTCAGCAGCTCCGTCGCGATCAGGCCGAGCGAGAAGACGTCGGAGGCGAAGCGCACGCGGCCGTAGGCCTGCTCCGGCGCCATGTAGCCGAGCGTGCCGGCGTCGGTGTAGGTGCGCGTGGCGCCCTGCGTGAAGCGCGACGAGCCGAAATCGCCGATCGCCGCGTGCCCGTCGGCGAAGATCAGGATGTTGCCGGGCTTCACGTCGCGGTGGATCAGGCGGCGGCGGTGCGCGTAGGCGAGGCCGGCCGCGACCTGCCGGATGACCTCGAGCGCGACCTTGGCGGAGCGGCGCGCGCGCCCGTAGTGCTCGAGGCTCGTCATCGCCAGATCCGTAGCGATCGCGAAGCGGCCGTCGATCCAGTCGGCGTTGCGCACGGCCACCACGTTCGGGTGGTGGAGCTGGCTCGCGATGCGCGCCTCGCGCTCGATCTCCTCGCGGCCCCACTCCTCGACCGCCTCGCGCAGCGCCACCTTCAGCGCGACGGTGCGTCCCTCGACGGTGTCGCGGGCCTTCCAGACCTCGGCGAAGCCGCCGCGGTCGAGGCGGCGGTCGAGCCGGTACTTGCCGAGCCGCGAGCCTTTGCGCAGCTGTGTCGCCACTCTCGCGCGAGCCGTCCAACCCCGGGGTCGTAGAGGACGCGCGCAGTGTAGCCGCGTGTCGAACAAAAGAATGCCGAGGCGGCGGGGTCTTCCCAGTCCTCCGACGGGGCTGGGCCTGTGGCATCAGCGGAGTGGCAGCGGCTCTCACCCGCTGCCCTCGGGCGTCGGCAGACCCCTCGCCGTGCACCGGTGCACGGCGGAGGACCCGCGGATCGACGCCCTCGTTCTCCGCGCCTTTGGTTGGAAGCTCCCGGGTCCGGGAAGACTTCCCGCGCCACAGATCCTGCGTCGGCTCTCCGGGATCGCGCCGAGACGTGCTGTGCGGCCCGGCGAGCCGCGGAGAACGCTTCGCGGGATCTTGCTCGCTTCCGCCGTCTCTCGGGTCTATTGCGACCCTCGGCATCGCGGTCGTTCCGGCGTCGGAAGCGGGACCTCGGTCTCCTTGCCCGTCGCCGCGGGTCGCACCCGTGACTGGATCGTACGCCCGCCGTGCCGCGAAGCCAACGAAAAAATCCAACCCGTCGTGAGATTGTGTCAGGGCGCCCCGGGCTCGCGGTAGTAGCGAGCGAGCGCGCGCTGCTGCCAGAAGGCGTCGTCGGGTACGTCGAAGGGTCTCCGTTCCGACGGCTCGGGAATCCACGCGGTCAGGAAGCCCGGGCGGCCGCGCCCTTCGTGCACACAGCCGGTGTCGATGCCGCGCAGCGCCGGCGCGACGTGGAGACCTTGCAGGGACCAGTGGCCGTACACGATTCCGTAGTCGTGCCCTCGCGCGCTCCACGGACGATGCCAGGCTTCATACTCGTCGTTGGGAGGCTCGGTCGACCAGCGGCCGTCGGGCGCGATGCTGCGGCAGCTCGTCAACAAGGCGAGCGCGCCGCGATCGGGATCCGACGCGGGATCGCTCGCGAGGAACGCCCGCGCCGACTTCCGCTCCGCGCCCAGCCGCGCTTGGATGCGCGCGCTGATGCGCCGGAGATCCGCCAGGCTCCAGTCGGGATGGGCCGCGGCGTGCAGCATGGCGAAGGATTGCCCGCCGAGGCGGCCCGTCTCGACCAGGGGCAGCCGTCGCACCCAGTCGATCCAGTCCTCGGCGTCCCGCGCGTCGAGGACCTCTCCGAAGGTGTCCGCGGGACGCCGTTCGCGCAGGCCCCACGCGACCGAGATCATCGAGAGCTCGTGGTTGCCGAGGACGCAGCGAGCGCGGCCGGCGCGCGTCAGCTCGCGCGCGCGCGCGAGCACGCGCAGGCTCGCGGGCCCGCGGTTCACGAGGTCGCCCACGAGCCAGATCTCGTGCTGTTTGCCGAAGCTCGAGGCGGCGCGCTCGAGCAGGAGGTCGAGCTCGTCGGCACAGCCCTGGATGTCGCCGATGAAGACCCGTTGCACGCCCGGCTCCTCGCAGACAAGGCAACCACGGTATCGCGGACCGGCAGGAACCCCACGGGGAAGGCTTTCTTGACCGAGGTCGCGTCCCGCTACAATCGCTCCCCGCTCGCAACCCCCCCGACTCCCGATCCGACCCACCAACGCGATCGCGAGTCCCCGATCCCGACTGGAGGCCGTTTGGCACGGCGCATCATCGTCTGCGACGGGCTCTCATCCGCGCGTCTGTGGAGCCGGATCGGGGCCGACGAGGACGAAGTGCTGACCTGGGTGCCGCGCGAGAACGAGTCGCGCTCGCGGCCCCCTGGCTTCCACGCGCTCGCGGGCGGCCTCTCGGCCGACTCGATCGCGAAGCTCGATCCGAAGCCGGGTGACGGCTTCGCGCTCGTCAGCGAGGAGGCCTCCTTCGCGCGCGCCGCCGTGACGGCCGTCTCCGAGGCCGCGCCCGGCTTCCCGGTGCTGATGCTCTCCGACAGCGTGAGCGGCGCGGAGCTGCCGGCGCATCCCTGCCTGCGCGCCACGGGCCTGCGCTCGCTGATCCGCGACGACGTCGACGAGGAGTTCGAGCACCTGACCAACCTGAAGCGCGTTGCCGACGTGCGTACGCTGCTCGGCCCGCGCGAGAAGGTCGGCATCCTGCTCCAGCCGGATCCCGACCCCGACGGCATCGCCGGCGGCTATGCGCTGCGCGCCCTGCTAGGCCGCAAGAGCACCACCTGCCCGCTGATCTCGTTCGGCAAGGTTCGGCGGCCCGAGAACGTCGCGATGGTGCAGGCGCTCGGACTCGAGGTCCGCACGGTCGATCCCGAGGACCTGCACGAGTTCGACGCGCTCGCGCTCGTCGACGTCCAGCCGACGGTCTTCGGCGACAGCCCGCCTGCGCGCGTCCTCTCCGTCGACGTCGTGATCGATCACCATCCGGAGCGCAGCGGCTACGACGCGGTGATCCGCGACATCCGGCCCGCCTATGGCGCCACCTCGACGATCCTGTGCGAGTACGTGCGCGCCGCGGAGATGGAGCTGCGCCCGCGGCTGGCGACGGCGCTGGCCTACGGCATCAAGAGCGATACCCAGCTGCTCGGCCGCGAGACGAGCCGCTACGACATGGCCGCCTTCGCGTACCTGCACGCCGCGCAGAGCCCCGCGCTGCTGCGGCGGATCGAGCGCCCCGCGCTGCCCGAGGACGCGCTGCGCGCGCTCGGCCGCGCGCTCTCGCGGACGAAGGTCCTGGACGGCATGCACGTGCTCGTGCTCGGGCGCGTGCGCGAGGACGTGATCCCGCAGGTCGCCGACCTCGGCCTCCAGGCCGAGGGCGCCGAGTGGGCGATCGCGGCCGGAATCGTCGGCTCCGACCTCGTCTTCTCGGTGCGCAACGTCGGCTACGTGCGCGCGGCGGGCGAAGCGGTGCGAGCGGTGGTCGAGGGTCTCGGCGTCGGCGGCGGACACCGCTCGATGGCCAAGGGCATCATCCCGCTGAAGGTCTTCCGCAAGCTCTACGGCGACGTCACGAGCAAGCGCGTGCAGGCCGTGCTGCACGAGGCCTTCCTCAAGGCGATCGCGCCCAGCGACTCGAAGTAACGCGCGCTCAGCTCAAGGTCAGCAGGTCGTGGGCGCCGAGCATGCGCTCGCGGATCGGGATGCCGACCGGGCAGCTGCCCGCGCAGGGCGCGCTGCACGAGGCGCAGACGTCGGCCTTCTTCCCGAGCTGGGAGTAGAGGCGCATGCCCTCCTTCTCCCAGCCGTAGTCCTCGAAGTACATGCGCTGGCGCAGCACGTCGTGGATCGGCAGGTCCTCCGGGCACGACGACAGGCACTGCCCGCAGTGCGGACCGCAGTAGCTGCCCGCGATCTGGCGGTCGTAGGCCTCGAGAATCGCGAGGTCCTTCGGCGAGAGCGGCCTGCCCGACGCCGACAGGTACTCGTCGACGTGCTGCAGCTCGAAGAACGAGATCACCGCGCAGGAGACGTCCGGGTTGGAGAGCGTCCACTTGAGCGCGGCCTGCGCATAGGAATCCGCGTAGGGCTGGAAGTTCTCGAGGCCGCGGTGCTTGGCGCCCTTCAAGGTCTTCATCGCCACGACGCCCATGTCCTGCTCTTTTCGCGCGCGCGCGATCAGCTCCGGCACCTGCGGCCAGATGCCGTGGTGGTACGCGAGCATCATCACGTCGAAGCGGCCCGAGTCGATGGCCCGGCTCACGACCTGGACCAGGTTCGGCGTGTGGGTCGAGAAGCCGAGGAAGCGCGCCTTGCCCTGCTGCTTCAGGCGGTCGAAAGCCTCGTGCGCGTTCTCGTCCATCAGCCGCGCCACCTCGTCGACCGAGTGGATGTGACACAGGTCGACGTAATCGGTGCCGAGGCGGCGCATGCTCTCCTCGATCACCTCGATGTAGCGCGCGACCGGCGTGCCGGGCGGGAGATGTCCCGTCGGCGAGCAGAACTTCGTGGCGATGAAGAGCTTGTCGCGCACGCCCTGGATCGCGCGGCCCATCGCCTGCTCGCTGCCGGAGCCCGCGTAGTCGGGCGAGGTGTCGAAGTAGTTGACGCCGCGGTCGAGCGCGAGCCTCGCGATCTTCTCGCCGTTCTCGCCCTCGATGCGGCCGGTGCCGAGCACGATGTCCGAGACGTCCCAGCCCGTGCGGCCGAAGCGGCGGTGCGCGGCGATGCGGCTGCCCTTCCAGGCGTCCTTCCACTCGGGGTTCGTGAAGGTGAGATTGCGATCGAAGATCTGGCTGCCGACGGCGCCCCAGCCGCCGTTGCCCTCGCCGACGCCGAAGAGAGCGCGCGCGGCGCCGGCCGCGCCGGCCACCGCCATGCTGCCGAGCGCCGCGCCCGCGCCGGCGCCTGCGCCGGTGAGGAAGCGGCGGCGCTCCGGGTCGACGCTCGAGGCCCGCGCGCCGCGCACGAGGAGGAACGCCAGCGCGCCGACGCCGAGGAGCGACGCAAGCAGGAGCACTCCCCCCGCCGCCGTCGTGTCGAGCCCCGGATTCCAGCGCCTGGCGAACGCCTGGATTGCCTCGCCGCCCGGGAAGGCCGACGGGTCGAGGCCGATGAACGACTTGTAGGCGACGGCGCCGGTGATGCCGAATCCGACCAGCAGCGCGAAGGCGAAGGCGAGCAGGAGAGCGGTGCGTGTTCGCATGCGGGACCTCGGGTTGAGCGTTCGGCAGTATACGCAGGTCGCCTCGCACTGCCGGCGTGACTGCACTGCTTTCGGTCGCGTAGCTCCACCTCTACGCTGTCGGCGTGACGACGGCGGCCCCGCTGCGCATGGAGAGTCTCGCTGCGACGCGAGGCTATGTCGGCACTCAGGTGGGTCCGACGCCCTGGATCGAGATCGACGCGCTGCGCGTGCGCCGCTTCCTCGAGGCCACGAGCACCGAGAAGTCGGAGGCAGCCAAGGCGAAGAGCGCGCCCGGCACCTTGCTGCTCTCGCTCGTGCCCGATCTGCTGCCGCAGCTCATCGTGCTCGCCGGCTGGACGCGCGGGGTCAATGCGGGCGTCGACGACTGTCGCTTCGAGGTGCCGGTGCCTGTCGGCAGCCGGGTGCGCATGAGCGCGCGGCTGGAGCGGGCGCGCGGAGTGCCGGGCGGAGGCGTGCGACTGTCCTTCGAGGTGCGCTTCGAGCTGGAGGGCGCGGCGCTGCCCGCCTGCATCGCGATGGTCCACTACGCGTACTTCCCATAGGCTCGGCGCGTGCGCATCGCCATCGCCCAGGTGAATCCGACCGTCGGCGACCTCGCCGGCAACCGCCGCCTCGTCGAGGAAGCGGCGGCGAAGGCCGAGTCCGAACGCGCCGACGTCGTGGTGCTCCCGGAGCTGGTGCTGACCGGCTACCCGCCGCTCGACCTCGTGGAGCGCGACGGCTTCGTGCGCGATCAGCTGCGCGAGCTCGAGGCGCTCGCGCCGGCGTCGCGCCGCGTGGCCATCCTGCTCGGCGCGGTGCTGCCGCGCGAGCCTGTCGGACCGGCGCACCTCGAGAACGCCGCGGTGTTGCTGGCGGGCGGGCGCCGGGTCGCATCGCAGGCGAAGACCCTGCTGCCGACCTACGACGTGTTCGACGAGGCGCGCCACTTCGTGCCGGCCGCGCGGCGCACGCCCGTCGCGCTCGCGGGCGTTTCGGTCGGGCTCACGGTCTGCGAGGACGCCTGGGTCGATCCGATGGGCTACGCAGCCGACCCCACCGGCGAGCTCGCGCGGGCCGGCGCCTCCGTCGTCTTCAACCTCTCGTGCTCGCCCTGGCACGTCGGCAAGGTGGCCGAGCGGCGGCGCATGATCGCCGCGCTGGCGACACGCCATCGCGTCCCGATTGCGTTCGTGAACCAGGTGGGCGGCAACGACGGCCTCGTCTTCGACGGCGGCTCCTTCGCCGTCGACGCGCGCGGGCGCGTGCACGGCGCGCTGCCGCTCTTCGACTCGGCTTTCGGCGTCGTCGAGCTGCCGGTCGACGCGGAAGGCTGCCTGCCCGACGAGGTGCGCGATCCCGACGCGACGGCCGAGCTCGAGGCGGGCCTCGTGCTCGGCATCCGCGACTACTTCCGCAAGCAGGGACTGCCGCCGGGCGCCGTGCTCGGGCTCTCGGGCGGCATCGACTCCGCAGTGACGGCGCATCTGGCGGCGCGCGCGCTCGGACCCGAGCGCGTCGTCGGCGTGGCGATGCCCGGCCCGTTCTCGTCGTCGCACAGCGTGGAGGACGCGCTCGAGCTCGGGCGCCGGCTCGGCATCGAGGTCCGGCAGGTGGACATCGGTCCGATCTTCGCGGCCTACCTGTCCGTCTTCCGCCAGCTCTTCGGCGAGAAGAGCGACTACGGCGTCGCGCAGCAGAACATCCAGGCGCGCATCCGCGGCGCGATCCTGATGGCGATCTCGAACGCAGAGAACCGGCTCGTGCTCGCGACCGGCAACAAGAGCGAGCTCTCCGTCGGCTACTGCACGCTCTACGGCGACATGGTGGGCGGCCTCGCCGTGCTCGGCGACGTCTACAAGCGCGACGTCTACGCGCTCGCGCGTCGCGCGAACGAGGGCTCGGTGCGGATCCCGCCGCGCACCATCGAGAAGCCGCCCTCGGCGGAGCTCGCGCCGGATCAGCTCGACTCCGACGACCTGCCGCCCTACGACGTGCTCGATGCCATCCTCGAGCAGGCGATCGAGGGGCGCGGGGGCGTGGACGGCATCGCGCCGCCGCCGGGCGCCTCCGTGCAGGTCGTGCGCGACGTGCTCGGGCGCATCGACCGCAACGAGTACAAGCGCCGGCAGGCGCCGCTGGTGCTGCGCACGTCCCGCAAGTCGTTCGGCTCGGGACGCAGGCTGCCGATCGTGCAGCGCTACGGGCTCTAGCCTGCTAGCTCGTCTGCCCCTCGACGACCATGCGGACGTTCTCGGCGCGCGGGCCTCGCGGGCCCTCCTGCACGACGTATTCGACGAGGTCGCCCTCGGAGAGCGAGTCGTACTCGTTGGGGCCGAGACCGGAGCGGTGGAAGAAGACTTCCTTGCCGTCGTCGCCGCGCACGAAGCCGAAGCCTCGCTCGGGCACGAGCTTCTTGACGCGGCCGCGCACCTTCGGTCCGGTGGGCATCGCGCGCGCGGCGGCGGGGCGTCGGCCGCCGCCTCCGGCTCCCGCGCGCCCGCGCGGGCGACGCGGGGCTGCGTAGCGCTCGCTGGCGATGAACTCCTCGCAGAAGAGCGTCACGGGGACCATCAGGTCCTGCATGCCGTCGTTGGTCTCCGGCGAGAGCAGGACTTCGTCCGAGCTCACGTCGACGACCGCGTAGCGGAGGCCCGTGTTCTTGTGAACGACGGCGACGCCCGGGGCGATCTCTTCGATATCGAGCATGGCGGACCTCGTGAAAGGCGAGGGCGGACTCAACGTCACTGCGACGCGCTGGGTGCGGCAGGACCCGGATCTGGACACCGGGACGGCGCGTCGGGTTCCGGACTCCCTTAGGGGGAATCCCAGCGGGCGCAGCACTTTACGACATGGGGAGCGGCCGGTCAAACGGGCTGCGCAGGAGCTGCGGCTATGCTGCCGCCTTCCGATGCCCGAGCCGCGCGGAGTTCGAGGGGGGCGACCCGGCGGGACCGGCGCACAGCGCCGGCGCGGCGCGCGCTCGCTCGCGCTGGCGGCTCTGGTGCTCGGGTGGGTCGCGGCCAGCGCGCTGGCCGACCCGCCTCGCGTCGTCTGGCGGGTCGGCACCAGCGGCGACTACGCGCCCTTCAGCGTCGCGAAGGGCTCGAGCTATCGCGGCTTCGACATCGAGCTGGCGCGCCGCTACGCGGCCGACCGCGGGCTCGACGTCGTGTTCGTCCGCTTCCGCTGGCCGAACCTGCTGCGCGATCTCGAGGCGGGGCGCTTCGAGGTCGCGATGTCGGGCGTCACCATCGCGCCGCTCCGCTCCGCGACCGGGACCTTCAGCGTGCCCGTCGTCGAGACCGGCGCCGTCGCGCTGATCCGCGACTCGCTGCGCTTCGGCGATCTCGAGGCGCTCGACCGCAACCACGTGCGCATCGCGGTGAACGCCGGCGGCCACCTCGAGGCGGCCGCGCGCGCGCAGTTCCCGCACGCCACGCTCGTCGCGATCGGAGACAACGCGGCCGTCGTGCGCGCCCTCGCCGACGGCGAGGTCGACGCCGCCGTCACCGACACCGCGGAGGCGTCGAGCTGGGAGAAGGAGGTGCCGGGCGTGCGGCGGATCGGCCCCTTCACGCGCGATCGCAAGGCGATCCTCGTCGCCGCCGGGGCCGAGGAGCGCGCGGCCGATCTCGACGCCTGGCTGCTCGAGCGCGAGGCCGACGGAAC
>DASUFZ010000318.1:0-14614 GCA_036274295.1 Myxococcota bacterium | reverse complement strand
CCAGCTCGGCTGGGAGCCGGAAGGTGCCGTGTTCTTCACGTACTCGGTCGAGAGCGATCCGGCCGGCTACACGGTTTCGGCCGAGGCCGACATCGATGCCGACATGACGTTCCAGTACTGGGGCTACAAGAAGATGGGCTCCTCTGCCTTCCTCGCTGCGCGGGCGAACCTCGATGGTCAGTGCGACGAGGCCGAGCTGCTCGATCAGGTGGTCGGCTCCTGCGGCGCCACCTTCGGCCAGAGCGAGTTCTAGTCTCAGTCGAGACTGCGGGTGGAGGGCCGCTCCGGCGGCCCTCCACTTCGCACCTCCCGTCGAGTCACGGAGGAGCATCCCCATGAGCAAGACACACCGATCGGACGGGCAGCGCGGCTTCACCTTGATCGAGCTCATGCTCGTCGTCGGGATCATCGGCGCCATCGCCGCCATCGCGGTCCCGAACTTCATCACCTATCAGGCGCGCTCGCGACGCAGCGAGGCGTTCACGAATCTTGCCGCCATGGCGAGCGCCCAGAAGGCCTTCCAGGCGGAGCGCAACTACTTCGTCGATTCGATGCTCGACTACCCCGACATCGATAACTACGGCGGCGCGCACGGCACGAAGAAGATGCCCTGGGACGGTGACGCGAAGGCCGCCTTCGGCGAGCTCGGCTGGGCGCCCGAGGGCGAGGTCTTCTACAGCTACGCGGCGTACACGGAAACCAGCGGACAGGGCTGCGGCGGCTGCCCGCTGTGCTTCACGGGTGCCGCGTACGGCAACGTCGACGGCAGCCCCGGCGGCCCGCAGCTGATCCTCTACGTCCACCCGGACGTGGTCAGCGGCTCGACGGTTGCCTGCAACGACGGCATCTACAACCTGCCGCCCGTCGTCGATTCGAGCGGCAATCCGATCTACGACGCGGTCGCGGCGCGCTCGAACAGCGACTACTAGAAGGCGGCGTTTCGGCATGGGCGAGGAGAGGGGCTCTCGCCGCGGCCGGCGCCTCGCGCTGCTGGTCGCGGTCGCTTGTACGACGGGCGCGGTGCACGCGCGCATGGACACGGGTGTCGCCGCCCATGCGTCGACCCTGCGCGTGCCCGAGCCGAGGCTCACGCGGCTCCTCGCGCAGGGCTTCGCGCCGGTCGTGGCCGACTGGTACTGGGTGCAGGTGCTCCAGGTCGTCGGCGCGGCCGCGCACGACGTCGGCGCGCACGCCGACGAGATCGCCGACGCGATCGATCTCGTCACCGATCTCGACCCCTGGGTCGACCATCCGTACCGCTTCGCGGCCGTATGGCTCGTCGGAAGCGAGGCGCAGGTGCGGCGCGCCAACGCGCTGCTCTCCAAGTCGCTCTCGTACCACCCGCGCGATTGGCGCAACCGCTTCTACCTCGGATACAACGAGTTCTTCTACCTCCAGGAGAACGCGGCTGCTGCGCGCACGCTCGAGCCGGCGCTGCGCCTGCCGGGCGCGCCCGATTACCTCGGCGCGCTCGTCACCCGGCTGCGCGCCGAGGGCGGCGATCTGGCGACGGCGCAGCTCTTCCTGCAGGAGCTGATCCGCACGGCGCCCGACGAGTACGTGCGCGCCGAGTACTGGAAGGCGCACGACGAGATCGAGACGGAGCGCCGTGCGCGCATCCTCGACGAGGCACGCGCGCGCTTCGCCGAGCGCAACGGGCGCGACATCCGCGAGCCGGCCGAGCTCTGGCAGGGCCCGCAGCGCGTGATGCGCGAGATGCCGCCCGCGCACCCGCACTTCCCCGGCTTCACGTGGGCGATCGACGCGCAGACCGGCGAGATCGTCTCGACCTTCTACAAGGCGCGCTATCGCCTGCACGTCCACGAGCTCGACAAGCAGCAGCGCGCCCGCTGGCGCAAGGAAAAAGAAGGCGCCGCGCGCCAGGAGACCGCTTCATGAAGCGCGGCGTAGCGATCGCCGTCGACGGCATCGTCAAGGACTTCCGCCCGGGCTTCGGCCTGCGCACCAAGCGCGTGCTGCACGGCCTCTCGTTCCAGGTCGGGGCCGGCGAGATCTACGGCTTCGTAGGTCCCAACGGCGCGGGCAAGACCACGACGCTCAAGGTGCTGCTCGGCCTCGTGCGGTCGACGTCCGGGAAGGCGTCGATCCTCGGCTGCGACGTGCGCACCACGGAGTCGCGCCGGCACGTCGGCTTCCTGCCCGAGAATCCCTACTTCCACGACGTGCTCTCGGGCCGCGAGCTGCTGCACTTCCACGCGAAGCTCGCGGGCCTGCCGAAGGCCGTGCGCGCGAAGCGCGTGGACCTGCTGCTCGAATGGGTCGGCCTGCGCGCGGCGGCCGACGCGCGCCTGCGCACCTACTCGAAGGGCATGCAGCAGCGCATCGGCATCGCGCAGGCGCTCGTGCACGATCCGCAGGTCATCTTCCTCGACGAGCCGATGAGCGGCCTCGACCCGATCGGGCGCAAGGAGATCCGCGACCTGATCCTGCGCCTGCGCGGCGAGGGCAAGACGGTCTTCATGAACACGCACATCCTCTCGGACGTCGAGCTCCTGTGCGATCGCGTGGCCATCCTGGTGGGCGGCAGGATCCGCTACCAGGGCGCGCCGCACGAGCTGCTCGACGAGGCCGCGCGCGAGACCGAGGTGGTCGCATCGCGCGTCGGGCCGGACGCGGTCGTCGCGCTCGAGGAGCGCTGCGGCGCGCGCCTGCGCGGTCACGGCGACAAGGTGGAGATCCGCGTGGCGGAGAAGCAGGTGGGTGAGCTGCTGTCGCTGCTGCTCGCCGCCGGCGCCACCGTGATCTCGGTGACGCCGCAGCGCGAGTCGCTCGAGCAGATCTTCCTCTCGGCGGTGGAGGGCAGACGCTGATGTCGGCTCAGGTGGTGACGGCGCTGGCGCAGAACACCCTGCGCGAGAGCGTGCGCAACAAGATCGCCTACGCGCTGCTCTTCTTCGCGGTGCTGATGATCGGCTCCGGCGCGATCCTCTCCGCGCTCTCCTACGTCGAGGGCGATCGCATCCTCCAGGACGTGGGGCTCGCGGCGATCCGCCTCTTCGGCGTCGCGATCGCGATCTTCGTCGGCATCCAGCTCGTGTACCGCGAGGTCGAGCGCCGCACGGTCTACACGATCCTCTCGAAGCCGATCTCGCGCGGCCAGTTCCTGCTCGGCAAGTTCGCCGGGCTGACGCTCACGATCTGGATGCAGAGCGCCTGCATGGGCGTCGCGTTCGCGCTCGTCTCGCTGGCCGCCGGCGCGCCGCTCGCGGGGCAGCACCTGGTCTTCGGCGTGCTCGTCGCCGTCGAGCTCGCGCTCGTGGTCTCGCTGGCGACCCTGTTCTCGACCTTCACGACGCCGATGCTGGCCGCGTTCTTCACCACGGGCTTCTGGGCCGTCGGCCAGCTCTCGCGCGAGCTGCGCGATCTCGGCGCCGCGTCGGGATCCGCTCCGCTGCACGCGCTCACGGGATTCCTCTACCGCGTGCTGCCCGACATGCAGAGCTTCGACGTCGCCGTCGAGACGGCGCACCTGCTCCCGCTCACGGCGTCGGACGTGTGGCTGCCGGTCGCCTACGGCTTCGGCTACACCACGATCGTCCTGCTCGTCGCCGTGCTCGTCTTCGAGCGGCGCGACTTGCGCTGATGGCGGCGGCAGCGCACGGGCTAGCGTAGCCGCATGGTGCTCCTCGCAGCGTGGCCTCGCGAAGCGCTCGCCGCGGCGGCCCTGCTCTTCGGGCTGGTGATCGGGTCGTTCCTGAACGTGGTGATCCATCGGCTGCCGCGCGGCGAGTCGCTCTCGCACCCGGGCTCGCACTGCCCCGCCTGCGGCGCCCCCGTGCGCTGGTACGACAACGTGCCGGTGCTCTCGTTCCTGCTGCTCGGCGCGCGCTGTCGCGGCTGCCGCGCGCGCATCTCGTGGCGCTATCCGGCGGTCGAGCTCGCCACCGGACTCCTGTTCGCGTCCATCGTCTGGCGTCACGGCCCGGATCCGATGACGCCGGTGTGGTGCGCCTTCGCGGCGGCGCTGCTCGCGAGCGCGGTGATCGACTTCGACCACCAGATCATCCCCGACGAGATCTCGCTCGGCGGACTCGTGCTCGCGCTGCTGTTCGTCCCGCTCGTGCGCGCGCTCGGCGGCGAGCCGATCGGGAATGCGCTCGCGTGGAGCGCCGGCGGCGCGCTGCTCGGCGGCGGGATCTTCTGGCTGGTCGGCTTCGTGCACGCGCGCGTTTCGACCGCGTTCGGTCGACGCTTCGAGCACTGGCCGGGTCCCGGCGAGGTGCTGCCGCGGCCGTCGAGCCTCGACTACTGGGTGTGGTTCCCGGGCGTCGGCTTCGGCGACGTGAAGCTGCTCGCGCTGATCGGCGCCGTGCTCGGGCCGATCGGCGTGCTGCAGACGATCCTGGCCGCGTCGCTCGCCGGCCTCGTGCTCGGCGGCGCGTTCGCGCTGTCGCACCGCCGCTTCGGCGCGCCGTTCGGCTTCGGACCCGCGCTGGCAGCCGGCGCGCTGCTGGTGCTGCTCGCGCCCGACCTGCTGCCGCGCTGATCGCGCGCCGCCGCCCGTTGAGGAAGCGCAGGCGCGAAGCTACACACTGCCTTCGCTCGTTCCCCGGTCGTCTAACGGCAGGACAGCAGGCTCTGAACCTGTCAATGGAGGTTCGAATCCTCCCCGGGGATCCAGCCCCGTTCGGGCCAAGCGCCCGTCCGGAATCACGCTTTTCGCGCGATCCCGCGCGTTGCGACGCCATGAAGCTGCTCGTCGATCGCTTGACGGAGTCGCCCGCCCCCCACGAGTTCGAGGTGGGCGAGGCGTGGTGGCGTGGGCACGCGCCGCAGGACATCGGCATGCCCGAAGCGCCTGCCGAGCCCTTCCACGTGCGCCTGCGCGCCTGGAAGCAGGGCGAGGACATCCTGCTCGAGGGGACGATCGAAGGGGCGTTCGACCTCGAATGCAGCCGTTGCCTCGCGCGCTATCGTCAGCCGCTTCGCGAATCCTTCCGACTCGTGCTCGAGCCCGCCGGCACCCGCGTACCGGGCGACCCGGAGGCCGCGCAGGCGCTCGCGCGCGACGGCCTCTGCCTCGGCGACGAGCTCGAGACGGGCTGGTATCGCGGGTCGGAGATCCAGTTGGATTCGGTGTGCCTCGAGCTGATCACCCTGGCGCTGCCCGTGCAGCCGCTCTGCCGCGAAGAATGCGCGGGGCTTTGCCCTCGCTGCGGCGTCGACCGCAACACGACGTCGTGTGATTGCGACGCGCAGCCGCGACCCGATTCACCTTTTGCCGCACTCGCCTCTCTGCGAGGCACGCGAGGAGAACGCTGATATGGCCGTCCCGAAGCGCAGGACCACGAGGTCGCGGCGCGACATGCGACGCTCCCACCACGCGCTGCCGACCCCGTCGCGCAGCGCCTGCCCGCGCTGCGGCGAGCCGCGGCTGCCGCATCGCGTCTGTTCGAATTGCGGCACCTACCGCGGCCGCGAAGTGATCCAGACCGACGAGGAGTGACCCGCGCGTGCTGGCGCTGCTCTTCCCCGGGCAGGGATCCCAGGAGGTGGGCATGGGCCGCGAGGTCGCCGAGCTCTCGCGCGCGGCGCGCGCGACCTTTGCGGCCGCCGATGCGGCTCTCTCCTTTCCGCTCTCGCGCCTGTGCTTCGAGGGCCCGGAAGAGGATCTCGTCCGCACGGAGAACCAGCAGCCCGCGATCCTCGCCACGAGCGTCGCGCTGCTGCGCGCGCTCGAAGAGCGCGGCGCGCTCGCGCCGGCCTGCGTCGCGGGTCACAGCCTCGGCGAGTACACGGCGCTGGTAGCGTCGGGCGCGCTCGATTTCGAGGACGCGCTGCGGCTCGTGCACGCGCGCGGCCGCTTCATGCAGGAGGCGGTGCCCGAAGGTCGCGGCGCGATGGCGGCGGTGATGGGCTGCGCGCCCTCGGTGGTCGAGGCCGCATGCGCGGCCGCAGCGGCGGAGAGCGGCCGCGCCGTCTCGCCCGCCAACTACAACGGCCCGGCGCAGACGGTCATCTCGGGCGACGCCGTAGCCGTCGAGCTCGCGTGTCTGCGCGCGCGCCAGGAGGGCGCCAGGCGCACGGTGCCGCTCGACGTGTCCGCGCCCTTCCACTGCGCGCTGATGGCGCCCGCCGCCGCGAAGCTCGAGCTCGAGCTCGCGCGCGTCCCCTTCCGCGCGCCCTCGGCGCCCGTGATCACCAACGTCGAGGCGGCGCCGTGCTCCGACCCCGCGCGCTTCCCGGCGCTGCTCGCGAAGCAGGTGACGGCGCCGGTGCGCTTCACCGAGATGGTCCAGCAGATGGCGGGCGCGGGCGTGACGCGCGTGCTCGAGATCGGCCCGGGGCGCGTGCTCACGGGCCTGGTGGCGCGCATCGAGCGCGGCATCACCCGCGCGAACCTCGACGGCGCGGCGGCGCTCGACGAGGCGGCGGCGTTCGTCCGGGGCTGACCCGGAGCCAACAGGGGGGAGCATGTCTCTGGAGGATCGGATCGCCGAGATCATCGTCGAGCAGCTCGGGGTGTCCCGCGAGGAGATCTCGCCGGACGCCTCCTTCGTCGAGGACCTCGGCGCGGATTCGCTGGACATCGTCGAGCTGGTGATGGCGATGGAAGAGGAGTTCGACGTCGAGATCCCGGACGACGACGCGGCGCGCATCGAGCGGATCCGCGACGCCGTCGCCTACCTGAAGCAGAAGCTCGAGGCGTGAGCCGACACGCGACTCCGGAGCGCCGCGTCGTCGTGACGGGGCTCGGCGCCGTCACGCCGCTCGGCATCGGCGTCGACGAGACCTGGCGCGCCGCGCTCGAGGGGCGTTCCGGCGTCGGGTCGATCACCGCCTTCGACGCCTCCGAATACCCGGTGCGCTTCGCCGCCGAGGTGAAGGGCGAGCTCGATCTCGGCGATCTCTCCGTCAAGGAGGCGCGCCGGCTCGACCGCGTGATCGCGCTCGCGCTCGTCGCGGCGCGCGAGGCGCTCGCGCACAGCGGGCTCGAGATCGGCGACGCGAACCGCGAGCGGATCGGCGTCGCGATCGGCAGCGGCATCGGCGGGCTCATCACCCTGCAGGAGAGCATCCGCGCGCTGACGCGCTCGGGGCCGCGCCGCGTGCAGCCCTTCACCATCCCGATGGCGATCTGCAACATGACGAGCGGCTACGTCGCGATCCGCCACGGCATCCACGGCCCGAATCTGTGTCACGTGAGCGCCTGCGCGACGGGCGCGCACAGCATCGGCGAGGCCGCCCGCGCCATCGCACGCGGCGACGTCGACGCCATGCTGGCGGGCGGAACCGAGGCGCCGATCGCGGAGGTGGGCCTCGCGGGCTTCGCCTCGATGCGCGCGCTCTCGACCCGCAACGACGCGCCCGAGCGCGCCAGCCGGCCCTTCGACCGCGAGCGCGACGGCTTCGTGATCGGCGAGGGCGCGGGCGTGCTCGTGCTGGAGTCGCTCGAGACGGCGCAGGCGCGCGGGGCGAAGATCCTCTGCGAGCTGCGCGGCTACGGCGCGTCGGGCGACGCCGCCCACATCGCGCAGCCGACCGAGAACGCCGAGGGCGCGCAGCGCTGCATGCGCAGCGCGATCGCGGACGCAGGGCTCGCGCCGGCCGACGTCGACTACCTGAACGCGCACGCCACCAGCACGCCGGCCGGCGACGTCTCCGAGGCGCGCGCCATCCGCGCCGTCTTCGGCGACCACGCCCCTCGGCTCGCGGTGTCGGCCACCAAGTCGATGACCGGGCACCTGCTCGGCGCCGCCGGCGCCGTCGAGGCGCTGCTCTGCGTGCGCACGCTCGAGACGGGCCAGATCCCGCCCACCATCAACCTCGACACGCCCGATCCGGAGTGCGAGCTCGACCACGTCGCCAACAAGGCGCGCCGGCAGGACGTGCGCATCGCCCTCTCCAACTCGTTCGGCTTCGGCGGCACGAACGCCGCGCTCCTCTTCGCCCGACTCGAGTAGGCCGCGGCGCTACATTCCCGGCCTTTCCAAGAGGGTCCCCATGGGCGATCGGATCGTCATCGCGAGCGACCATCGCGGCGTCCGCCTGAAGGCGGCGCTGCGGCAGCGGCTGGAGGCGGGCGGCCATCCGGTGCAGGACCTGGGACCGCAGGGCGAGGGCGCCGTCGACTACCCGGACTTCGCGGCACGCGCGGCGCGCGCCGTCTCCACCGGCGAGGCGCCGCGCGGCATCGTCCTCTGCGGCTCCGGCCTCGGCGTGATGTACACCGCGAACCGCTTCGCCGGCGTGCGCGCGGCCCTCGTGCAGGACGAGGAGATGGCGCGCGCGTCGCGCGCCCACAACGACGCCAACATGATCGCGCTGCCGGCCGACCGCCTCGACGCGGAGCAGGCCTGGAAGCTGGTCGAGACCTGGCTCGCGACACCGTTCGAGGGCGGGCGCCACGCGGCGCGCGTCGAGAAGATCGACCGGCTGACGGCCGGACCGGGCGAGGTCTCGCGGCGCGCGCTCGAGGAGACGGATCCCGAGATCGCGCGCCTGCTGCGCGCCGAGGCGAAGCGCCAGGCGCTCGGGCTCGAGCTGATCGCGTCCGAGAACTTCGTCTCCGAGGCCGTGCTCTACGCGACCGGCTCGGTGCTGACGAACAAGTACGCCGAGGGCTACCCCGGCAATCGCTACTACGGCGGCTGCGAGGTGGTCGACGAGGTCGAGAACCTCGCGCGCGAGCGCGCCAAGGCGCTCTTCGGCGCCGACCACGTCAACGTGCAGCCGCACGCGGGCTCGCAGGCCAACGAGGCGGTGTACCGCGCGGTCTGCGAGGTCGGCGACAAGGTGCTCGCCATGAACCTCGATCACGGCGGCCACCTGACGCACGGCAGCCCTGTGAACTTCTCGGGCAAGCTCTACCAGATCATCCCCTACGGCGTCCGCCGCGACACCGAGCAGATCGACTACGACGAGCTGCGCCGGCTCGCGCGCGCGGAGCGCCCGCGCATGATCCAGTGCGGCACGACGGCGTACTCGCGCACGCTCGACTTCGCGGCCTTCCGCGAGATCGCCGACGAGGTCGGCGCCGTGCTCTTCGCCGACATCGCGCACATCGCGGGGCTCGTCGCGACGGGCCTCCACCCGACGCCCGTCGGCAAGGCCCACATCGTCACGACCACCACGCACAAGACGCTGCGCGGCCCGCGCGGCGGCATGATCCTGTGCGACGCCGCCTGGGCGAAGAAGATCGACAGCGCGGTCTTCCCGGGCGGGCAGGGCGGCCCGCTCATGCACGTGATCGCCGCCAAGGCGGTCGGCTTGCTGGAGGCCGCGAGCCCCGCCTTCAAGACGTACTGCGCGCAGATCCTCGCCAACGCGCGCGCGCTCGCGCAGAGGGTCGTCGACGCCGGCTTCAAGGTGGTGTCGGGCGGCACCGACACGCACCTGTTCCTGCTCTCGCTCGTCGGCCGCGACGTCACGGGCAAGGCCGCCGAAGCCGCGCTCGGACGCGCCGGCATCACGGTCAACAAGAACATGGTCCCGTTCGACCCGCGCAAGCCCGCGGTCACCTCGGGCGTCCGCATCGGCACCCCCGCGGTGACGACGCGCGGCCTGCGCGAGCCCGAGATGGCGGAGGTCGGCTCCCTGATCGCGCGCGCGCTCGAGCGTCCCGACGACGCCGACGCCGCGCGCCAGGTGCGCGCCGACGTCGAGGCGCTCTGTCGCCGCTTCCCGCTGTATCCCAGCCGCTGGAGCGATTAGCGAGCCGCCGTGCGCTGCCCCTTCTGCTCGGACGAGACGAACAAGGTCATCGACTCGCGCCTCGGCCGCGACGGCATGGAGATCCGGCGGCGGCGCGAGTGCCTCGAGTGCGGCCAGCGCTTCACCACGCGCGAGCGGGTCGAAGAGGTGCTGCCGAAGGTCGTGAAGCAGGACTCGCGCCGCGAGGAGTTCTCGCGCGAGAAGCTGCTGGCGGGCGTGCGCCGCGCCTGCGACAAGCGCCCCGTGCCGAGCGAGGAGATCGAGCGGCTGGTCGAGCGCGTCGAGCGCATCGCGCAGGAGAGCGGCGAGAAGGAGGTCACGAGCCGCTTCGTCGGCGAGCGCGTGATGGCGGAGCTCGTCGCCATCGACGTGCTGGCCGCGGCGCGCTTCGCCTCCGTCTTCCTCGACTTCCAGAACGCCAAGGATTACGCCGAGTTCTTCGAGGCGGCCGCGAAGCGCGGTCCGGCGTCGTGACGCCCGAGGCTGCGATGCGCCTCGCGCTCGCCAGGGCGCGGGGCGCGCGCGGGCGCAGCTGGCCGAATCCTCCCGTCGGCGCCGTGGTCTTCCGCGGCGACCGCGTGCTCGGCAGCGGGCGCACGCAGCCTCCCCCCGGCCCGCACGCGGAGATCGTCGCGCTCGCCAACGCGGAGCGCGCCCACGGCGCAAGCAGCCTGCGCGGCGCGTCGCTCGCCGTGACGCTCGAGCCCTGCAACCACACGGGGCGCACCGGCCCTTGCAGCGAGCGCCTGCTCGAGGCGGGCCTCGCGCGCGTCTACGTCGGCCACGCCGATCCGCACGCGCTCGCGCGCGGCGGCAGCGCGCGCCTGCGCCGGGCGGGCGTCGACGTCCAGGTCGGCGTGCTCGAGGCCCTGTGCCGCGAGCAGCACCGCGGCTTCCTCTCGTGGGCCGTGCGCCGGCGCCCCTTCGTGGTGTTGAAGCTCGCCGCGAGCCTCGACGGCCGCATCGCCACCGCGCGCGGCGAGTCGCGCTGGATCAGCGCCGAGGCGTCGCGCGAGGCCGCGCACCACCTGCGCACCGGCGTCGACGCGATCCTCGTCGGCGCGAGCACGGCGCGCGCCGACGATCCCGAGCTGACGGCGCGACGCGGCGGCCGCGTGCTGCACCGGCCCGTGCGCGTGCTGGCCGACACGCGCCTGCGCGTGCCCCTCACGTCGAAGCTCTTCCGCGGCACGGGTGGCCCGACCTGGGTACTCTGCGGACGGTCGGCGCCGGCTTCGCGGCGCCGCGAGCTCGAACGGCGCGGCGCCGTGTTGATCCCGACCCCGCTCCGGCGCGGGCGGATCGACCTGCGCGCGGCGCTGCGCGAGCTTGCGCGAAGAGGCCTGACGGAGCTGCTGGTCGAGGGCGGGGGAGAGCTCGCCGCCTCGCTCATCCGGGAGGATCTGGTGGACGAGCTGCACTGGTTCGCGGCCCCGCGCCTGCTCGGCGCGGACGCGCGCCCGGCGGTCGGGCCGCTCGGGCTGCGCCTGCTCCGCGACGCGCCCGCGCTGCGCATCGTCGCGCTGCGGCGCCTCGGCGCCGACGTCCACCTGCGCGCGGTGCCGGAGCGCGCTTTGCGCGCGCGCGCGGAGCGCGCATGAGGCTCTACGAGTCCCAGCTCGACGCCGCGCAGCTGCGCTTCGCCGTCGTGGTGTCGCGCTTCAACCACCTGATCTCGGTGCGCCTGCTCGAGGGCTGCACCGCCGAGCTCTCGAGGCGCGGGGCGGCGTCCGAGGACGTGCACGTCGCATGGGTTCCCGGCGCCTACGAGCTGCCGCTGGCGGCGCGCGCGCTCGCGAGCAGCGGGCGCTACGACGCCATCGTGACGCTCGGCGTGGTGATCCGCGGCGGCACGCCGCACTTCGAGTTCGTGTGCCGCGGCGTGACCGACGGCGTGCAGGCGGCGATGCGCGAAACCGGCGTGCCCGTCGCCTTCGGCGTCCTCACGACCGACGATCTCGAGCAGGCGCTCGAGCGCGCGGGCGGCGCGCACGGCAACAAGGGCGCCGACGCGGCGCTCTGCGCGATCGAGATGGCGCGCCTGCTGCCGCGTCTCGCGCACGGGCCGGAGAGCGCGGCATGAGCGAGCGCAGCGCCCCCCGCCGCCAGTCGCGCCGCGCCGCGCTCCAGGTGCTGTATGCCCTCGACGTGGGTCCGGGCGGGCGCGGCGGCGAGAAGGCGTCGGCCGACGACGTCTTCGAGAGCGTGGCATCCCACTTCGACCTGCACGGCGGCGCCCACGCCTTCGCCAAGGAGCTCGCGCTCGGCGTGGAGGCGCACCGCGACGACGTCGACGCGCACATCGCGCGCTGCGCGCGCAACTGGCGCCTCGAGCGCATGGCCGCGGTCGACCGCAACGTGCTGCGCCTCGCGACCTTCGAGCTGCTCTACACCGACACGCCGCACACCGTCGTGATCGACGAAGCGGTCGAGCTCGCGCGCGAGTTCGGCAGCGAGCCCTCGCCGGCCTTCGTGAACGGCGTGCTCGACGCGGTCGCGCGGGAACGCCGTGAGGGCGGCGCGCCCGCCGGCCGCGGCGCGGAGTCCGAGGCGTGAGCGAGGTCCTGCTCGAGATCGCCAGCGCGCCGCTCGAGGCGATCGCCGCGGAGCTCGCGGTCGTGCCGTGCTTCGTGGAGGACCGGCCGCTGCCGGGCGCCGCGGGCCGCGCCGACTGGCGCCTGTGCGGCGCGCTCTCGCGTCTGGTGCAGGCGGGCTGGCTGCGCGGCGACGCGGGCGAGGCGGCGCTCGTGCCCTCGCTGGGCGGGATCGCCGCACCGCGCGTGATGGCTCTCGGGCTCGGCTCGCGCGGCGAATTCGGCGCCCCCGCGCTGACGCGCTTCGCCTCCGAGTCCCTGCGCCGGGCGTCGCGCCTCCAGGCCGGGACCCTGGCGCTCGGCTGGCCCGAGAAGCTGCGCCTCTCCCACGAGGAGCAGGCCGAGGCCCTGGTGGCCGGCGCCGCCGGGGCGGGCGGACCGGCCACGGGGATCAACCGGGTCTGGCTCTGCGCCTCGGCCTCCGAGGCGGCCGCGCTGGCGCAGTCCCTGCGCCGCCGCAGCGCCCCGTTGCCCCCCGGCATCGCCCTCGCGGCCGCCCTGGGAGCGCCCGATCTCAAGTCCCCCGCACGTCCCGCCGAGCCGCTCGCTTCCTCGATCGCGCGCATCCGCATCAAGTAACGGTCCGTACGGCCGATTCTGTCCGTTCGGGGGAGGCTGCGACCGCGTGGCTTCCGGACGGAGTCGCGGATGAGTCTCGTGGGAAGCCTCGAGGACCTGGGCCTCGCTGACATCTTGCAGATCGTCAGCCTGGCCCGGAAATCGGGGCGGCTGCTGTTGCGCTCGGACGACGGCGAAGGCTGGATCGCGCTCCAGGACGGCCTGGTGCGCGGCGCGGCCGTGAAGGGCCAGCGCGAGGGCCTGCGCGCGCTGCTCGTCGGCGGCGGCCACGTCGAGGCGGAGGCCTTCGATCGCGCGGCGCGTTCCGCCGGCGGCGAGGAGCGCAAGCTCGAGGCGTCGCTGCGCGAAGCGGGCATCGTCGGCGACGACCTGCTCCAGGCCGCGCGACGCGGCGGCGTCGAGCGCGCGGTGATGCGCATGTTCGGCTGGCGCAGCGGCGAGTTCCACTTCGAGGTCCGCGACGACATCGAATCGCTCGAGCCGGGCGCGCTGCTCACGAGCGGCCTCAACACGCAGTACCTGGCGATGGAGGCGACGCGTCTCGGCGACGAGCTCGGGCGCGGCGACGACGTCGACGAGACGATGCACGAGCCCGCCGGCCATGCCGACGCCGCGTCCGACTCGCTGTTCTTCAGCGGAGAGGCCGAGGACGCCGAGCCTGAGGCGGCTTCGCCGCGCGCGACGGAGGCGGCCACGCATCGCCTCGCGCTCGCGAGCGCGCAGACCCTGGTGACCGAGCCCGAGCCGGAGCCCGAGCTCGAGGCGGCGGTGATCCCGGTCTCCGAGGAGACGAGCGATCCGGCGCCGATCGCCGTGCGGCTGGATTCGCCCGCTCCGCAGCCGACGGGCACCGGTGCGTCCGAGGTGCACCTCGTCGCGGTCGACGCCGACCTCGGCGCGCTCGAATGGCTGAAGGCCTCGGTCGAGGGCGTGTTCCGCCGCGTGCACATCTTCCAGCACGCCGGCGCCGCGCTCGAGCGCGTGCGCCAGTACCTGCGGCGCGGCGAGTTCCCCGTCGTCGCGGTGTCGAGCCGCACTTCGCCAGACCCCGGCGCAGGCGTCGACGGAGTCGAGGCGCTGGTCGCGCGCCTGCGCGCCCTCGCGCCGCGCATGCCGCTCGTCGCGCTGGTCGGCCCCGGCAACGAGGCCGAGGCGCCGCCTGGCGTGGACGCCGCGCTGGCGCGCCCGCTCTCGCCGGGCACCGACCCGGCAAGCTGGGAAGTGCACCGTCCCGCCGCCGAGCGCGTGCGCCGGGCGTTCTCCGCCTATGCGACCGGCCCGGCGCAGGGAGCCCGCGGCCCGTCGCTCGCCAGCGTGAAGGCGGCGAGCGAGCGGCTGCGCGACGAGGTCGCGCCGGGCGAGATCCTCACGCTCGCACTGGACTTCGCGGCGCAGAGCTTCTCGCGCGCGGCGCTCTTCATGCTGCGCGACGAGATCGTCGAGGGCATCGCGGCGCGCCGGCTCGAGCGCGCAGGCGGTCCGGACGACGTCCGCTCGCTGCGGCTGGCGGCCGCGGAGCGCCCCGAGCTGGTCCAGCGCGTCCTGCGCGAGCGCCGGGCGCTGCGCGCCGAGCCCGCCAGCCCCAAGGACAAGGCCTTCCTGAAGCTGCTCGGGACGTCGCAGGCGGGCCAGGTCTACCTCGCGCCGATCGAGAGCGCGGGCTGCGTGGTGGCGCTGCTCTACGCCGACAACCTGCCGGGCAGCCAGGCCCTCGGCGACACCACGGCGCTCGAGATCGTGCTGCACGAGGCGGGGCTCGCGCTGGA